>CANCSY010000189.1 GCA_947380915.1 Beijerinckiaceae bacterium | reverse complement strand
AGGGGGAGAGAAGCTGCTGGCGTTACGCCTTGATAAGTAGGGGTTTCAGGCGATTTTCGCGCCGCGAAGCCTCCCCTACGGCAGCTTGAACAACCCCCGCAACTCCCCCGTCACCGCAGCGATGGTCTTGGCAGTCGCGTCCGGATTATGGCCGGAATGGGGGTCCACGGTCACGCAGGCGTCCTTGTAGGTGAATTCCTGCTTGGTCTGCTGATTGACCAGAACGCCCTTTTCCTCGCGCACGGAACACATGCGCTGGCTCTGGGAGCCCGTGGAGACGCTCGCCTCTGTTTTGCCGAGCACATTGTCATAGCCGTGGTGCGCGCCAGGGAACTCCATCTGCGCCACATCGCGCCCGGCGGCCTTCATGCGCTTGAAATAATCCCGGCATTGCTGGATCGAGGCATAATCGTCCGCATCGCCGTGAAATTCGCGGATGGGGCCGACCACATCCGTATCCTCGTCCACCTGATCGAAGCAGGAGGCGTAGAGGGGGAAGGTTCCGACCACCTTGAAATTGGGCGACCATATGTTCTGGAAGCGGCGCATGGCCGTGTAGAGCACCGCCGTGCCGCCGCGCGAAAAGCCGATGACCGCGATGCGCGCGGGATCGATGCGCGGATGGGCGGCGAGAACCTCCTGGGCGCGGAATGTGTCGAGCAACATGTTGAAGCGCCCCATGGCGCCCTGATTGGTGCTCACCGCCGTCAACCCGCGACCCGAAAAACTATCGATCACGAAACTGGCGATTCCCATGCGGTTGAAGATGCGCGCCCAGTTTTCGGTGGTGGCGCTGGCGCCGCCGGAACCATGCACCACGATGACGGCAGGCAATTTGGCGCCTGCTGCGGCGGTGGCGGGAAAGCGCAGCTCGCCCGCGATGGTCACGGGCGTCGCCTTGCTATCCCCCTGAAGGAACTGGCTATCGCTGAGGCTGAGCGAGGAAAAGGGGCGCAGTTCGGTGCGGGAGGCCAGATCCTGCGGGGTCTGCGCCGCGAGCGGGGCGAAACCCGCCAGAGAAGCAGCCAAAAGCACAGAGAGGCGCAATCTGGCGCGGCCCTGGCGTGCGAAAAGCGATGTGAGCGACATGGACCCCTCCCCTGCGACGTGATTGAGGTTCATATCCCGGCCATGGCGGCGTCTTGTCAAGCTCGTCCATCCACCCCACCGCAAGCCTCGACAGGGCTATTTCCCGCGCCGCCTTGCTGCTATAGGCGCCAGCACAAGCAGCGGGACGCCCCATGACCATCGACTCCACAGCCCTTCTCGCCACCCTCGCGCGCATCGCCGATGCGCTCGACCGCCTCGCCCCCCAGACCACCGCCGCCGTCGATTTCGACGCCGCCGACGCCTTTGTCTGGCATGCCGCCTCCTGCGGCTTCACGCCGGTGCCCCGGGTCAACCGGGTCGACATCGGCCTGCTGCGCGGCATCGACCTGGTGCGCGACCTTCTGGTGGAGAACACCGAGCGTTTCGCCAGAGGGCTGCCCGCCAACAATGCGCTGCTCTGGGGCGCGCGCGGCATGGGCAAGTCCTCGCTGGTCAAGGCCGTCCATGCGCAGATCAACGCCACGCGAACAGCGCCAGATGCGCGCCCCATGAAACTCGTCGAGATCCACCGGGAGGACATCGAGACCCTGCCCGCCCTGATGAGCCGGGTGCGGCCCGCCCCCTACCCCTTCATTCTCTTTTGCGACGACCTCTCTTTTGACGCCGAGGATACGTCCTACAAGTCCCTGAAGGCGGTGCTGGAAGGCGGCATCGAGGGACGCCCGCCCAATGTGCTGTTCTACGCCACCTCGAACCGCCGCCACCTGCTGCCGCGCTCCATGATGGACAACGAGGGCGGCACCGCCATCAACCCCGGCGAGGCCGTGGAGGAGAAGGTCTCCCTCTCCGACCGCTTCGGCCTCTGGCTGGGCTTTCACCGCTGCTCCCAGGACGAATATCTGGCCATGGTGCGCGGTTACGCCGCCCATTTCGGCCTCGACGCGGACGCGGCGCAGATGCAGGCGCAAGCTCTCGAATGGGCCACCACCCGCGGCGCCCGCTCGGGGCGCACAGCCTGGCAGTTCATTCAGGACCTCGCGGGACGGCTCGGCAAGCAGACGGGATAGGGGCGCGCGCGGCGCACTGTCGTCAGCCCGCCATGCCTCTGTGATTTCGTGTGTATTGCCCTTTGCGCCTGCGCCTGTCACACCTTGGTGTTGTTGAGATTCATCTGCTTGAGGAGCGCCCGTGGCGACCATCATTTCCGACGAACTTCGCGCCAGCGCGCTGCGCTATCATCGCTATCCCAATCCCGGGAAACTCGAGATCCAGGCTACCAAGCCTCTGGGCAACCAGCGCGATCTGGCGCTGGCCTATTCGCCGGGCGTGGCGGTGGCCTGCGAGGCGATCGCGGAAGACCCCTCGCAAGCCGCTCATCTGACCGCCCGCCAGAACCTCGTGGCGGTGCTGACCAATGGCACTGCGGTGCTGGGTCTTGGCGACATCGGCCCGCTGGCGTCCAAGCCCGTCATGGAGGGCAAGGCGGTCCTGTTCAAGAAATTCGCGGGCATTGATTGTTTCGACATCGAGGTGGCGGAGAAGAACATCGAGCGTCTCGTCGATGTGGTGGCGGCGCTGGAGCCGACCTTCGGCGGCATCAACCTCGAGGACATCAAGGGCCCCGAATGTTTCGAGGTCGAGAAGCGCCTGCGCGAGCGCATGAACATCCCGGTCTTCCATGACGACCAGCATGGCACCGCCATCATCGTCGCGGCCGCCGTGACCAATGCGCTGGAATTCGGCGGCAAGAAGATCGAGGACGTGAAGATCGTGGCCTCCGGCGCGGGCGCGGCGGCGCTCGCCTGCCTCAACCTGCTGGTGATCCTGGGCGCAAAGCGCGAGAACATCTGGGTCACGGACCTTGAAGGCGTCGTCTATGCGGGCCGCGAGACGCTCATGGACCCCTGGAAGGCGGTCTATGCGCAGCCCTCGAATGCGCGGACCCTCGCCGAGGTGATCCCCGGCGCCGACATCTTCCTGGGCCTGTCCGCCGGCGGCGTGCTGAAGCCCGACATGGTCAAGAGCATGGGCGAGCGCCCGCTGATTCTGGCGCTGGCCAATCCCAATCCCGAGATCATGCCCGAAGAGGCCATGGCGGCCCGGCCCGACGCGCTGATCTGCACGGGCCGGTCGGATTATCCCAACCAGGTCAACAACGTCCTCTGCTTCCCCTATATTTTCCGCGGCGCGCTGGATGTCTGGGCGACCACGATCAACGAGGAAATGAAACTCGCCGCCGTGCGCGCCATCGCAGCGCTGGCCCGGGAGGCCCCTTCCGAGGTCGCAGCCCGCGCCTATGGCGGCCAGACCCAGACCTTCGGTCCCCAGACCCTGATCCCCAATCCCTTTGATCCCCGCCTCATCCTGCGCATCGCGCCTGCGGTGGCGCGGGCGGCGATGGAATCGGGGGTCGCGAAAAAGCCGATCACCGATTTCGAAGCCTATACGGAGAGCCTGTCGCGCTTCGTCTTCCGCTCGGGCTTCGTGATGAAACCGGTCTTCGCCCAGGCCAAGAGCGACAAACGCCGCGTGATTTTCGCCGATGGCGAAGACGAGCGCGTGTTGCGCGCCGCCGAAGTGGTGCTGGAGGAAGGACTCGCGATCCCCATCCTCATCGGCCGCCCCACCGTGGTCGAGAGCCGCATCGAACGATTCGGCCTTAATCTGCGCGCGGGCCGGGATTTCGAACTGGTGAACCCCGAGTCCGATTCGCGCTACCGCGATTATGTCCACACCTTCCTCGAAGTGGCGGGCCGCGAGGGCTATACGCCCGACGTCGTGCGCTCCCTGGTGCGCACCTCCCCCACGGTCATCGCCGCCCTCGCCGTCCAGCGCGGCGAGGCGGACGCCATGCTATGCGGTCTTGAGGGTCGTTTCGCCAATCGACTCAAACAGATCCGCGACATCATCGGGCTTGCGCCGGGCGTGCTTGGCCTGTCGGCCATGAGCATGCTCATCTCGTCTCGCGGTGTGTTCTTCGTCTCCGACACCCATGTGCGGACGGATCCGACCCCGCAGGAGATCGCTGACATGACGACCTCCTGCGTGAAGCATGTGCATCTCTTCGGCATGGAGCCGAAAGTGGCGCTGCTCTCCCATTCGGATTTCGGCTCCCATGACTCGCCCTCATCCCGCAAGATGCGGGCGGCGCTGGCGCTCATTCAGGCGAAGCATCCCGAACTGGAAGTGGATGGCGAAATGCATGCAGATACTGCACTTTCCGGGCTCATCCGCGAAAAGGTCCTGCCGGGATCGCGGCTGAAGGGCGAGGCGAATCTGCTGATCATGCCGAATCTCGACGCCGCCAATATCGCCTTCCAGTTCGCCAAGGTTCTGGGCGACGCCCTGCCGGTGGGCCCCATCCTGATGGGCGCGGCCAAACCCGCCCATGTGCTGACCTCATCCGTCACGGCGCGCGGCATCGTCAACATGACGGCCATCGCGGTGGTGGAGGCGCAGTCCCACGAACGGACGGAGCGGGCCTGAAGACGACTCGGCTGATCAGATGGGGAAAAGGGTCGGCCGCGCGCCGGCCCTTTTTTGTGCTGCAGCGCAGAAAAAGGCGCGACGCCCACCAGCTCGAAGCGCGAAAAACAAGTTAGAATAACACCTTGACATTTTTTTTACATTTATACATCATCTTGAAACTTTAGTATTGAAAATCGTTAATTTTTGAGGGATAAGGTCCGTAGAAAATGTCAGTGGTCCTGCCAGAACCTCTCCAAGCGGAATATCGTCGCATGAAACGGATCGCCCGCGTCCTCGTACTCATTCTGATGGCTTTCCCGGTATATGCCTATGGTCCCCTCTTGTGGAAAGACGGGTCCTACAGTGGCCGCTGGGATTTCGCTGCGGATGTTGAACCCAAGCCCGCCCAATGCAGGGGCATTGCCTACATTCTCCAGCTATGCGAGGTCAGTTTCGCAGATCGGGGGAGCAACCGATTGGTGAAACTGGATTATGTCGTCTTGGGCGCCGATTGGAACCAGGTGGTTCCCGATATCGTGCGAAGCTCATCCGGCCATTTCACCAGTTCCATCGCCATCTCCGGGCAAGGCCTGTTGACCAGGGCCAGCGCCTTCATGTTGCTGATGATGATCGCCTATGCGCTTGAGCGGCTGTTCCTAGTGATCACCTTCAGGTCACTGATGCGCAAGGCCATCATCATGGCCCCGGCCCCGCGCATCAGGGAGGCGACCCTGCTGTCCCGAGACCGACGCGATCGTATCTGACCGGCGCTCGCCAACTAGCCGCCATAGAGCGCCTGCATATGGTCGACATCCGCAGGACCGGGTAATCCGGCCTCATTTCCAAGGTGTTGAATTTTGAACGCGGAGGCTCCGCGCGCATAGTCGAAATGGCTCGCCCAGGACCCCGCCGGCCGCGCCAGCCAGGCCGCCACATAGGCACCGTGAAACACATCTCCCGCACCTGACGTATCCACGATCAGCGAGGCTGGAACGGGCAAGGCGGGCAGGCGCCGCACCTCGCCGCTCTCGTCATACCAGAGCATTCCCCGCTCCCCCTGTGTTACGCCGCCAATCCTGCAGCCGCGCGCCTTGAGATAGGCGAGCATGGCGCGGTCATCGAGATTCATCTGCTCGCACAGACGCTCCGCGACGATGGCGATGTCTATGAAGCCCAGGAGTTCATGGGTGTTCGAGCGAAGGCCCCCGCCATCCAGCGAGGTCAGTACCCCCATCTCGCGGCACAGTCTGGCGTAATGGATGGCTGCGTCGGACTGGTGCCCATCCAGATGCAGCGCCCGGCAGCCATCAAGATTCAGGGTCGGGAAGGGATGCAGATAGGCGTCGTCGCGGGCGCGCAGGATGGCTCGCTTGCCCTCGCGGGGCAGGATGAAGGACAGAGAGGAACGCTTCACCTTACGCGCATGGATGGGGATCTGATATTTCGCGGCCATGTCGAGAAACATGCGCCCCAGCCAGTCATCGGCGAGCGAGGTCAGAAGATCCGGCACGAAGCCAAGCTTCGCGCAGGCGAAGGCGGCGGTGAGCGCGTTGCCGCCGAAGGATACGGCATAGTCCCTGGCGACCGCCTTCTCGTCTCCCTTGGGCATTTCATCCGCGATCAGGGTCACGTCGATATAGGTCTGGCCGATGAAGAGCGCTTCCATGGGATGATCCTCGCGGGTTTGTCCTACCAGTCTAGCGCTCGAAAGGACGAATGAAAGGCGCGGCGGCCAAAGGACACCTTGCCACATCCCCCCGGGGGGGATATGCAGCCCTCATGTCCCATG
>CANCSY010000188.1 GCA_947380915.1 Beijerinckiaceae bacterium | reverse complement strand
GAAGAACCCGCGCGATCAGCGCCGCCCCATCGCCCCAGCGCGGCAGGCCCTGTCCGGCCAGCCATGAGGCGTCGGAGAGGCGCGCGCGCAGTGCGGGATCAGTGATGGCGGTTTGCAGCGCGGCGCGCAGGGCCAGCGCATCGCCGGGGGGGACCTTGAGGGCGGCGGCGTCAGGGACAGTTTGGGCGGCGGCGCCGCCTGTGGTCGTGACGATGGGCAGGCCCCGCGCCATGGCCTCGCCCAGCACCATGCCATAGCCCTCATAGAGCGAGGGCAGCACGAAGAGGTCAGCGCCCGCATAGGCCGCGCCAAGGGCCTCTTCCGGCGCCTCGCCCGCAAGCGTGATCCGCTCGCTCAAGCCCTGGGCGGCGATGGAGGCGCGCAACTGTGCCGCGCAAGCGGGGTCGCGGTCAGGGCTGCCGATGAGCGTGAGCCGCCAGGGCAGATGGGCCAGCCCCGCCAGCGCCTCGATCAAGACCCCATGCCCCTTGCGCGGGGTGATCGAGCCGATGGCCAGAAGCGCCACGCTCTCCTCGCCCGAGCCCTGAAAACGGGGGGCGGGGTCCGTGCCGGGCTCGGCCACAGTGATCCGCTCCGCCGATACGGCGAAATCGGCAATGAGGGTGTCGCAGGTGGTCTGGCTGGTCACGATGACATGGCGGACATGGGCCAGCACCGCCCGTTCATTCTCGATGAGCGCGCGGGCTGTTGCGGGCGCAAGCCCGCTTTCGAGGCCGAGCGGGTGATGCACCAGCGCCACCAGCGGCGCCGCAAGGCCCGCGAGCCCATCGGGCGGCAGCGCCCCCAGCGCCAGACCATCGACCAGCAGCACATGGTCGGGCTGCGCCTGCGCCAGCAGCCGCAGGCATTGCGCCACCGTGGCGGCGTCCGCAAAGGGGAAGCCGCCCGGCAGGGGCAGATGGGTGGCCGCCACCCCGCAGGCGGGCAGGGCCGCCAGCATGCGCCGGTCATAGCCATAGCCCCCCGTGAGGGTGGAAAGATCGCCGGGGATGGCGAAGAGTGCTGGGGTCACGGGTTAGACCGCGCCCTCATACCAGGCCCGCGCCACATGGGATTCATGCAGATTGACGCGGATCTTGCAGATGCCCTCGCCGCCGGGGCCCAGCGCGCCGGAACGGGCGGCGTCGGCCATGGCGTCGAAGATGTATTTGGAGAGATATTCCGTGGTGGTCTGCTTGCCCGCGAACTGGGGGAGATCGTCGAGGTTCTGGTAGTTGAGCGGCCCAAGGGTCGCCTTGAGCGCGTCATGGGCCCGGCCGATGTCGACCACGACGCCATCGGCGGTGATCTCCTCGCGGAAAAAGGCCACATCGACCACGAAGGTCGCTCCATGAAGCTTCTGGGCGGGGCCGAAGAGCTCCCCCTTGAAACTATGCGCAATCATGATGTGGTCGCGCACTTCGACGGCGAACATGGGCAGCTCCTGGCTGGGTTGGGATGGGCGCAGTGTAGAGGTATTTGCGGGGAAAGCTATGGCGGGGGTGGGGAGATGAACCTGATCAGGATCGCAAACCCTCCGCCCGTCCTCACCGCCACAAACACGACAGCGGCGCCGCCGCAAGCCGGTCGCCAAACGGTACTACGTCCGCACCGTCATAAAGGACCACGCCAAAGGCGAACCGGTCCCCGCAAACCCTCGCCAAGGTCTTCATGCCCGCGAAATCCCCAGGCCTGACCGTGGCGCTCGCCTTCACTTCGATCCCCACGATCATCCCGTCATCCCGTTCGAGCACCATATCCACCTCGCGCATGTCCCCATCGCGGAAATGGTATGGCGTCAGCCTCAGGTCCGAACCCGTCATAAGCTTCAGCACCTCCGAGAACACGAAGCTCTCCAGCACCGCGCCGAAGGCCGCGCGATCCGCATTGACCCTGTCGAAGGTCAGCCCGCGCACCGCAGCCAGCAGACCTGAATCGAGGAAATGCAGCTTCGGCGTCTTGACGATGCGTTTCAGCCCGTTGGTGAACCATGGCTGCACCGTCGCGATGAGATAGACCTGCTCCAGCAGCCCGACATAGCGTTGCCCCGTCTTGTAGCTGACGTTGATGCCCGCCCCGACCTGCGAGAAATTGACCAACTGCCCGGAATGCTCGGCCAGCAATTGGACGAATTTCGGAAGCTCGGTCATCTTTGCGATATCGGCGATGTCCCGGAGATCGCGGGTGAGGATGGACGCGAGATAGGACCGCAACCAGTCCTGTCGCCGCCGCTCGTTGTCGCGCCGGATCGCCTCGGGAAAGCCGCCGAGCAGGACGAGCCGCACAAGCTCATCGCCTACGATGGCGCTGGTCTGGCTCTCCAGCTTTCCGTCGAAGAGGCGCTCCAGAAAGCTCGGCGTCTGGCCGTCGATTTCGGCCCTCGCCAGGGGAAGCATCTGGATGGTTTCGATCCGCCCCGCCCCGCCAGGCTATCGGCGACACGGGGCAGGGTCATGACATTGGCCGAGCCCGTGAGCAAAAAGCGACCGGGCCGATCATCCTCGTCAACGGTCTTCTTGACCGCCAGCAAGAGCTCGGGCACGCGCTGGATCTCGTCGATGATCGCCAGATCCAGCCCGCGGATGAACCCGCCGGGATCGGACTGGGCGGACTCGAGGGTCGTCTGATCATCCAGCGTGATGTAGCGTCGCCCGGATTGCGCCAGATTTCGCGCAAGCGTCGTCTTGCCACACCTTCGGGGTCCGACGATCAGCACCACAGGGGTGTCCGAGAGGGCTTCCTCCACCCGCCGCTGCGCAAATCGCGTGTACATGACGCCCCCGAACCCCCGATAAGCAGGAGTTTAGGCATCCGCTAATTAGAAGTCAAACGTCCGTTAATTAGAAGTCTGATGTCTGCTAATTAGAAGTTTGAGGACCGTTAATTAGAAGTCTGAAGGCCGCTAATTAGAAGTCTGGTTTCCGCTAATTAGAAGTTATCGGCCCCCAACCCCCTCATAACTCACCACTGTCGCCAGCCCCGAGGCCCCCGGCGCCAGCAGCCTTGGCAGTGCCTGCGGCAGGTCTGCGAAGGCCACATCCTCGGTGATCAGGGCCTCCAGCCGCGCGTCTCCCAGCAGCTCCAGCGCCTTGGCGAGGCGCCGCCCATAGGTCCAGCGGGGCCGGCGCGAGGGCGCGACCTGGCCGACCTGCGAGGAGACAAGGGTCAGGCGGCGGCTGTGGAAGGCGCCGCCCAGGGGCGCGGGAACGTCCCCCTCCCCGTACCAGCTCAGCTCCACCACCCGCGCCTCGAGCCCCGCAGCGCCCAGCGCCACCGCGAGCCCAGCCGCCGCAGCGCTGGCGTGGAAGACCACGTCGGCGTCGCCCGGAGCCCCGAAATCCGCAGGGGTGGCGAAACGGGCGCCGAAGCTCTCCGCGATGGGCTGGCGGCTGGCGTCGAGATCCACGACCGTCACATCCGCCCCCGGCAGGCCCGCCGCGAGGTAAGCCACCAGCAGGCCCACGAGGCCCGCGCCCACCACCACGATGCGGTCTCCCGGCCCTGCGCCGGAATCCCAGAGGGCGTTGAGGGCGGTCTCCATATTGGCGGCCAGCACGGCCCGGCGGGGCGGCAGAGCCTCCGGCAGGGGCGTCAGCATGGGGATGGGCGCGGCGAAGCGCGTCTGGTGGGGATGCAGGCAGAAGACGCTGCGGCCCACCAGCTCGGGCGCCTCAGCGGCCGCCTCCACCAGACCCACGGCGCAATAGCCATATTTGACCGGAAAGGGGAAAGACCCCTCCTGCAGGGGGGCGCGCATGCGCTCATATTCGCTGGCGGGAACCCGCCCGGTGAAGACCAGCCGTTCCGTGCCCCGGCTGAGGCCTGACCAGAGCATCCGCACCAGCGCCTGCCCCGGCCCGGCCTCGACGACGGTCGGGCGCAGGTCCACGACGCCAGCTTCAGCGTACCAAAGGGCAAGTGACTGCTCCCCATCGGGGGTTTTGATCTCGACCACGCGCGCTGCTCCCACTATGTTCGCGCCTCGCTACGACATCCGCCGTCCCAATTCCAGCAGCAAGAGCGCCAGCAGCCCATGCCCAACCCCGCGAAAGCCGCCAGGACCGACGAGCCGTTGACGCCCATGGGCTTGCAGAGCGCGGGGGAGCTGGCCCGACGGCGCCGCATCTCCGCGCTGGTCAATGGCGGCGTGTATCTCGTTCTGCTCGCCTGGCTGGCCCAGATTCTGGGCGCAAGCGGATGGAGCGTGGTGGATGCGCTCATCTTCGCCTGTTTCGCCATCGCCGCCCCCTGGAGCGTGCTGGGGGTCTGGAACGCGCTGCTGGGCCTGTGGCTGCTGCGGCAGGAGGACGCCATGGAGAGCGTCGCCGCCTTCGCCTCGGACGGCGACCTGCAAAAGCCCATCGTGAAAAGCACCGCCATCCTGATGACCGTGCGCAACGAAGACCCGGCCCGCGCCTTCGCGCGGCTGGAAACCGTGAAGGCCAGCATCGACGCCACCGGCGAGGGCGCGCTGTTCAGCTATTATGTGCTCAGTGACACCAATGAGCCCGAAGTTGGCGCGCAGGAGGAGGCGGCCTTCGCCGCCTGGGGCGCGCGGGCGGGGGCGGATGCGGCCCGGCTCTTCTATCGCCGCCGCACCAGCAACGAGGGCTTCAAGGCGGGGAACCTGCGCGATTTCTGCAACCGCTGGGGGCAGGATCACGAATTCATGATCCCCCTCGACGCCGACAGCCTCATGTCCGGCGAAACCATTTTGCAGATGGTGCGCATCGGGCAGGCCCATCCCAAACTGGGCATTCTCCAGAGCCTCGTGGTGGGCGCGCCCTCGCAGGCCGCTTTCGCCCGGGTGTTCCAGTTCGGCATGCGCCATGGCATGCGGCCCTACACCATGGGCAGCGCCTGGTGGGCGGGCGATTGCGGGCCCTTCTGGGGCCATAATGCGCTGGTGCGCATCGCCCCCTTCGCCAATGAGTGCCACCTGCCGGAACTGCCGGGCAAGCCGCCCCTGGGCGGACAGATCCTCAGCCACGATCAGGTGGAGGCGGTGCTGATGCGCCGCGCGGGCTATGAAGTGCGCGTGTTGCCGCGTGAATGCGGCAGCTATGAAGACAATCCGCCGACGCTGCTGGAATTCACGCGGCGCGATCTGCGCTGGTGTCAGGGCAATATGCAATATCTGAAGCTGCTGGGCCTCAAGGGCATCATGCCCATGAGCCGCTTTCAGCTGATCTGGGCCATCATGATGTTCATGGGCGTGCCCGCCTGGACCGCGATCATTGCGCTGAGCGCGCTCAAACCCTTCGATGGCGAGGACATGGCGCAGTTTCCCGCCGCCTCCGCCATTGGCCTCTATGGCGTGTTTCTGCTGATGTATCTCGCGCCCAAGCTCGCGGGCTTCATCGACATCATGCTGACGCCGGGCGAGATGAAACGCTATGGCGGCGTGGCGCGGTTCACGGCGGGTTGCCTCTTCGAACTCGCCTTCTCCTTCTTGCTGGGCGCGGCGACGACCCTGCGCACCAGCCTCTTCATGATCGGGCTGCTCTTCGGCAAATCCGTGATGTGGAACGGACAGGCGCGCGACGCCCACTCCCTCTCCTACGCCACCGCCTTTGCGGGCCTGTGGCCGCAGACCCTGTTCGGCGCGCTGATCTTCCTCGTGACGGGCCTGATGGCGCCGAGCCTGCTGCTGTGGTCGCTGCCCCTGACGCTGGGCTATCTGGTCGCGGCGCCCTTCGCCGTCATGACAGCGTCACCGATGCTGGGCCGTTTCCTCGCATGGTGCAAGCTCTGCGCCCTGCCGGAGGAAATCGACCAGCCGGAGATCCTCAGAGCTCTCGACGAAACCATTGCCCAACGCGCCCGCGATGGCGCATAGATCACCCCTCCGCAGCAAGGACCCTCGCATGATGCGCCCTTTCCTCGCCACGCTTCTTTTCGCCGCTGTCGCGGCATTGCCCGCAGCCGCGCAAAACAAGGCGCCGCCCGCCTCCACCCTCACCACCATCGACAAGCCCTTTGTGCCCGCCAATGGCATCGACCCCAATGAGCTGGCTGTGGATGTGGTCAATAAATCCGTCCCCGTGCTCTGCGCGGAGAAGGACAATGTGCAGATTGATTTCATCTCGCCGGTTGTGCGCCATTTCCGCATTCAGGCCGCGCATCCCTCCTTCATCAACACGATCAATTCGGACCGTTTCGCGCCGGATTTCTCCGCCTGCGACATGACGCGCGATCCCTCCTTCAAGGCGGATAATTCCCGCCGCGTCACCTTCTGGGAGACGCCGGAATTCTGGCTGACGGGCTATACCTTCCCCTCCTTCTGGCGCCCGGCCAATGTGCCCGTGCGCGTGGGCGACAAGGT
>CANCSY010000187.1 GCA_947380915.1 Beijerinckiaceae bacterium | reverse complement strand
TCGAAGAGCAGCCAGGACGGGACCAGCCAGGCCAGAAGAAAAGCCACGGCGGGCTCGCGCCGCGCGCGCCAGACGAAGGGCGCCGCCAGCAGGGTCAGCGGCGCCATGGGCCAGCCCGTGAGGAAGAAGGCGGCGAGGTAGGAGCCGGGCGGCGCCCCATGGGCCTCCTGCCCGGCCGCCACTTTGCTCATCATGTCGGCGCCGAGGGAATCGCTGAGAAAGGCGCCCTTGGTGGCCACCATGATCAGCACGAACCATGGCGCCACGACCAGCAGGCACAGGATGAGGCCCGGAAGCGGCTTCAGCCCCCGCAGCCAGCCCGAGGCCCTTGCGTGGATCGCCAAAGCCAGACTGGCGAAGGCCGGGACCATCGGCGTGATCGGCCCCTTGACCAGAAGCCCCACCCCCAGCGCCGCCCAGAAGACGCCCGCAAGGCGCCATTGCTCGGCGTTTGAAAGCGCCTCCCGCCCCCGCGCCATCCAGTGGCGGGCCAGCACGCCCATGGCGGCGGCGACCGTGGCGGCCACGATGGCGTCGGTCTTGGCGAGCCGCGCCTCGACCCCCAGCAGGATGGTGGAGGCCATGAGCATGGCCGCGATCAGCGCCGCCCCCTCGCCCACCAAAGCCAGAGCCGCCCACCAGGTCAGCAGCACCGTGGCTGTAGCCCCGATCAGGGAAGGAAGCCGGTAGAGCCAGATCTTCGCCCGCGCCTGCGGCACGCCCAGCGCCTCGGCCCCCGCCACAAAACCCGCCTGCAGCCAGTAGACGCCCACCGGCTTCTTGTTGCGCGCCTCGGTCTGGAAGCGGATGGCGACGAAATCGCCGGTTTCGAGCATTTGTTTGGTCGCCTGCGCGAAGCGGGGCTCATCCCGATCCATGGGCTGGAGCGAGGCGAAGCCCGGCAGGAACAGGGCGAGCGACATCAGCACGAGCAAAAGCGCGACGCCGCGCCGGGGCGTCTGGACTGTGGCGCGCCCGGGCGCGAGAAAATCGGTCAGGCTCATGGTGGATCCGCCCGCGCGCCGGTGATCCGGCCCACCTTGGGGCCCCGCCTTTTAGGGCTTTGCGGGCGAGGCGGCAAGGTTCAGAGGCCGCGCCACAGGCCGAGATCCCGCAGGAAGGGAACAACGGCGCCGTCAAAGCCCTCGGGATCCTCGATCACGCAGGCATGGCCGGTCCCCGGCAACAGGGCATGTTTCGCGCCCGGAACCATGGAAGCCGTGCGCCGTCCCCGCACCAGCGAATTGTCGAATTCGCCATTGACCACCAGGGTCGGCACGGTGAGGGCGGCGAGACGGTCAGTCATATCGAGGGAGGCGCGGGCGCGGAAGACCTGCGCAATGGCGGCGGCCGACTGGTCATGCGCCCGGTCGATGAACTGGTTGAGCAGCCAGGCGCCCGTGCGCGTATCGGCGAAGCCCGGCCCGGTATAACTGCGCATCAGCCCCATGATGTCAGGGCCCAGCGTCTCCTGCCGCACCCTGGCCACGATGCTCTCCACATCGCGCGGCCCGTCGCTGGAGCCACCCACCAGCACAATGGCCTCGCAGGCTTCGGGATGGTCGAGCGCCATGAGCATGGAAATGCCCGACCCCACGCTGACCCCCATGAAGATCGCCTTTTCGACCCCCTCGCAGGCCATCACGCCCCGCACATCGTCTTTCAGGTCCTGCAGGGTATAGGCCGTCTCCACCCTGTCGGAATGGCCATAGGCGCGAAGGTCCACATTGATGACCTTGTAGAAGGCGCTGTAGCGCGCCGCCTGATAGAGCCACAGACGCCGATCGAAGGGGTTGGCGTGAATGAGGACCATGGCTGGCCCCTGCCCCTGAACCTCGTAATGGATGCGCGGGCCGGTGCGGGTGCTGAAGGGCATGGAGGAGCCTTTCTGGAGCTTAGGGATCGCGAACACATTACCGCGTTTTCCAGCGAAATCGATGCCGTTCCTTTTGAAGACCATGCTTCAAGATCCCGCGCGATCCCCATTCGTCGGAACCCCTAGGCGATCTTGATGAAGATCGCGTGCCCGTTGAGATTGTGGACGAAACAGAAATCATTGTTTTGCCGGAATTCATCGCAAAATCTCGTCACGCCCTCGCATCCGAAGAAGCCATAGTCGTCGAAGACCAGGATGGAGCCGACAGACAACCGGGGCAAGCACCATTCGACGATGTCCTTGCTCGACAGATACACATCCACGTCGCAATGCAGCATGGCGACCCTGCCGGGGATTTCCCCCCGATGGGCGTCCGGGAATATGCCCTTCAAGACCTTCGCGTTATCAATCGACAAGCCATCGAGCAAGGCGGCGACGATCTCCACCGAGGTGTCGGCATGCTCGCCGCCCCTGTACAAGGTGTCCTGCTCGCCAACCTTGACGACGCCCTCGAATGTGTCAGCCAGAAAGACCGTCATCTCGGGCCTCGACTTTACCGCTGTCGCCAATATGGCGCCTGTGCCGCCGCGCCAGACCCCAACCTCCAGAATGTCGCCTTCGATCTTCATGGCCTGCCTGGCGAGCGTCCAGAGCTCATGGCAGCGATAGACATCGACGAGCGTGTTAGATTTTATCTTTTGATAAATGTCCATGAATTCCTGATCATTCAACCAGGGAGACAACGTAGCGACCGGCAATATATGGTGATGGAAAATATCGGAATCGGGATATTTCCACGGCTTTATTTCTCTGATTGCATCGTATAAATCGACGGAAACGTCATCTTTTGTATGATTTACGTCATCCATCTATTTTTCCTTTGCATCATTTCTATTAGCGCGCATCTGTAATTTTATTATGCCTCCATGTCCAGATTCTTGAATAGCTCAGCCATCGACCAGCGCGGCCCGCCCATGGCAGGCGCCTTGGGCGCAGCGCGACACACGGCTCCCCAAGGTTGACCAACCCGCGATTTGCGCCAGAATGCCCGCTGGAGGATTCATCTGATGCTGACGCGACCGGGAACCGGCAAGACCCACGATCAGGCCGCGCGCGATCTGATCCCCATGATCGCCGAGGCCGCCGCCGGCATCGAGAGCACCGGCCGCCTGCCACCGCCCCTTCTCGACGCCCTCCATGACGCCCGCCTGTTCCACATGCTCTCCCCCCGCTCCATCGGCGGCGAAGAGGTGGATCCTGTCACCTTCTTCAACGCCATAGAGGCCATCGCCACCGCTGACGCCAGCACCGCCTGGTGCGTGGGCCAGGCCTGCGGCGTCGCCATGGCTTCGGCCTATCTCGACCCCGCCGTGTCCCGCGAGATCTTCGGCGGGCCCAGCTCGGTGGTGGCCTCCGGCCCCAATACCCGCGGCGCGCGCGCGGTGAAGACTGCTGGCGGTTATCGGGTCACGGCGCGCTGGATGTACGCCAGCGGCAGCCGTCACGCCCAATGGCTGGGCGGCCACACCTCCGTCTTCGAGGAAAATGGCGAGCCCGCCCGGACGCCCGAGGGCCGCCCCATGGATCGCACCATGCTCTTCGAGAAATCGAAGGCGACCATCTTCGACGACTGGCAGGTGATGGGCCTGCGCGGCACCGGCAGCGACAGCTACGAAGTTACCGATCTCTTCGTGCCGGAGGAGCATACCTACACCCGCGACAACCCCGCCGACCGGCGCGCCCATACGCCGCTCCATACCAATTTCACGGGGTTCAACATCTTCGGCCTGAGCTTCTCGGCGCTTTCGCTGGGCGTGGCGCGGGGCATGATGGGCGAATTCGTGACGCTCGCCTCGAAGAAGTCGCCACAGTCCGCGCAGGGCGCGTGGCTCTTGCGCGACAATGCGGTGGTGCAATCGAAAGTCGCCATCGCCGAGGCGCGCCTCATGGCCGCGCGGGGCATGGTGGTGGATGTCTATGGCAGGCTGTGGGACCAGGCCTTGCAGGGCCGCCCCTTCAGCCTGCGTGACAAGGCCGACATGCGCCTCGCCTCCACCTTCGCCATGAACGAGGGCCGCGAGGTTGTGGCTGTTCTCTATAACGCTTCGGGCGGCACGGCGATCTTCCAGAAGAACAGTTTCGAGCGCCGCTTCCGCGACATCAACTGCGCCTCGCAACAGGGTCAGGCCTCCCAGGCCAATTTCGAGATCATCGGCCAGGTGCTGCTGGGGCTGGAGCCGAAGGGGCGGGTTTAGTCGCCCCTTCTCCCCTCCCCCTCACGGCTCCTGCGCGTCAATCAAAACAAACGCGATCCGGCACGGCTCCGTGCCCCGATTGATCCATGCATGGTTCGTGCCCTGCTGCACCAGCACGTCGCCCGCCTTCATGTGGATTTCCGTATCGTCCAGCAGCATGTCGATCTCGCCTTCCATGATGATGGCGTAATCGACCGTGCGGGTCGCGTGCATCAGCGGATGGCGCGGCGGCAGGTGGCGTTTGGGGGTGGAGGCGCCGTGCTGGGAGTGGTGATAATCCAGCGGCAGGTCATCGACCTCTTTCGGGGTCGGAGGAATATCCACGATGCGGAAGATGGAGCCTCCCGCAGGCGGCGCCACGCCCACCTTCACCGCGGCACGATCTACAGGACCAGCAATGTCGGCGGGCGATTCCTGCGTCGTCCAGAGCAGACGCGACACGGTCTTGCGGCCCTCGCGCACGACCTTGTTGGGATTGTCGCCATCAAACAGCACGACCGCTTTCCCGCTGGCGTCCACGCTGGTCACGACGCGGCGCACCTCTTCACTCAAAGCCATCTTGTCCTCACCTTGATTGGTTCGCAGGCAAGCTGACGGGGCATGGCTCCACTGTCAACTTTGAACCAGTCCCGGCTCACTGGGCATGCGGGCCATGCAGCCAGCCATGGGCCGCATGCACCGCCTCAAGCCAGTCGGCTGGCGTCACATCATCGATGAAGCGATGATAGAAAATATGGCCGCGATTGGGCGGGCGGCGGAAGTCATAATCCGGCGCACAGCGCAGCCGCGCCAGAGGCTCGCGAAACAGGCCCAGAATGGCGGTCTGGGAGGCATGGGCGCCCAGCATCTCCTCGCGCACCAGCGATTCCGCCTGATCGAAGTCGATCCGCAAATCCCCATCGGTTTCTTCCATGAACCGTTGCGTCACCAGGCCATGTTCGCTCTCGTGATAAAAGGCCATCTCCATCACCACTGGCGGGCGCAGGCCGCGATGCTCCATGCGCTTGCAGGCCAGATCAACCGCGCAGGCGCAGGCGTCATGGTCGATGTGGCCGCCCTCATAGGGATGGGTGAAGACAGCCTCGATGGCCTGTGTCTGAAAGAAGGCCGCCAGAGCCGCCGCAATGCAGGGCAGATGGCGAAAGGCCTGCTGGTCGCCAATGGGGAAGGCGTGTCGCCGCTCCCTGGGAATCTCCGCAAGGTCCAGCGCCCGCGCCAATTCGATCGCCCGCGCCTGCGCAAAATCCGAACTGCTGCGAAAGCCCGCCGCATGGACGCTGCGCAGGTCGCGCCGCGCCCCATCGGTGAGGTGGATCGCATGGGCGCCGCGCAGCAATTTCAGCAGCGGGCCAAGCCCGATGGTTTCATCATCGGGATGGGCGACGACCAGCGCGACTGGCGGGTCGACCGGGCTGCGCGCCTTGAGATGGCGCATGATGTGGTGTGCACGCGAAGCGATCGAGGAAAACATCAGATGACCATCCGATCCAGACGGAGCAGTGAAGCGACGCCTGATCCGTTTCCTCGATCAGCTGAAACAGGTCAGGCGGCGCGGTCTGGCTTGCGCACGAGATTGCGGACCGTCCACAAGCCGATGGAGACGATCGTTTCCCCGGCTTCATCGCGCACGATCAAGCGCGCGCCGGGCTCCTTCGTCGTGCGGGCGAGTTCGGCCACGCGATCCCATACGGCGCTGCGCCCGCTCAGCTCCACGCAGCTTTGCTGGGCGACGGTGATCGGACCGGAGGAGACTTCGAAGGAATAGAGCGGCATCAGGGACAAACCTTTGTGGGGATAGCCTCAGTCAACGCCCGCAAGCGCGGCTGGTTCCAGCTAGAAGTCCCAAGCCGCGCGAACCTTTTTGTACGACGCCCCGCCATGCTATAGGCTCGCGAAACGCCAGCCGCCCCCCTCCCCCTCGTGGGGAGGGGATGCAAAGACGGATCAAGCGGGAGACTGTTGCCATGACCTCACCCTTCAAGCCCTTCGCCGATCCGGAATCGGCCCGCCTTGATCTGTCCCACCGCCCCCGCCGCAACCGGCGCACCGAATGGGCGCGGCGGCTGGTGCGCGAGACCGTGCTCACCACCAATGACCTGATCTGGCCGATCTTCATCATCGACGGCGAAAAGCGCCGGGAGCCCGTGCCCTCCATGCCCGGCGTCGACCGGCTCACCATCGACGAGGCCGTGCGCGC
>CANCSY010000186.1 GCA_947380915.1 Beijerinckiaceae bacterium | reverse complement strand
CTGGAGGGGAAGGTGATCGGGCGCTGCATGCAGCGCCACCGTCATCAAGAATTCATTCGGTTCTTGAACGCTGTCGAACGCGAGGTTCCGAGCGACAAAAGCGTTCATGCCATCCTCGACAATTACGCAACCCACAAGCACCCAAAGGTCATAGAATGGCTGGCCCGGCATCCGCGCTGGACCTTCCACTTCACGCCGACCTCGGCAAGCTGGATCAACGCCGTCGAGGGCTTCTTCGCCATCCTGACAAGACGCCGTCTCAAACGGGGTGTCTTCAACGGCGTAGTCGATCTTCAAGCGGCCATAAACCGGTTCGTCGCCGACCATAACCGGCAGCCAAAGCGCTTCGTTTGGAGGGCGGACCCGGACAAAATTATCGCGGCGGCGACACGAGGGCACCAAGTGTTGGAATCAATCCACTAGCGCCGCAGGATATCGACCAATTGCGTATAGGCCAGCAGGCGAACCTGAGGTTTTTCGCCTTCAACCAGCGCACGACGCCCGAAATTTTCGGGGAAGTCTCGCTGATTTCAGCCGACCTCACCAACGATCCACGCCTTGTTCTTCATATTACACGGTGCGGATCGCCCTCGCGCCTGGCGAAGTCGCCCGTCTGGGAGCGACGCGGCTGATCCCCGGCATGCCGGTGGAGACTTTCATCCAGACTTCGACACGCACCGTCTTGTCCTATCTGACGAAACCGCTAGCGAACAAGGTGACGAGAGCATTCCGGGAAGCGCAGTGAGCCAGTCAGAATCCTCAAAAGCCACCATTGTCATCTGTCTACTCAATCAACGAAGTGATGGTTCGACGGCCTCCCAGACTTGGGGCTCTCGGTGAGACCTTGTATGCGCCTCTCATCGCACAGCCTGCTTCATCTCTTTGAGCGGCGACTACCAGCGCAACTCAATTCTACCCTGCTCCGCTATAGACGCCCGAGTAAGCCACCGCGAAGCAAATCTAATGGCAGCTTACGTGGTCATAAGTCAGAGCACGCCTCGCATACAAAGTACCCCAAACTGACCCATCGCTTATGATGAAAGGTTCGGCCAAAGGAATGGTATCCGCCGCATCTCCGGACCCAGCGGCTTCGCAATCCACAATAAAAAACTACAGGCAGCGCATGACGTTTGTACAAATGCCCCAGGTTCATTATTCTAAGTAAACGAATACTTACGACACAGCTGTTGTATTGATACCCCAAAGCAATATTTCATCTTTTTAAAGACATGTGCATGTCAATTCTTGAGTGATAATAATGAATGAGATTTTGGCGAATCATCTCACCACAGCAGACACGGCGACGGTCCCGCCGGCCCGGTTGGTGCGCGCCAAGATCTAAGGGTTGGACGACCGCATCAAGAGAGACGAAGGTTGGGTAAATGGCTCCATTGACGAATTTGGCTCTGCCCATTGCCGCACTTACGAAAGGTGTCGTTCCCGCAGGGATGGCGACTATCATCGTCCTCTCCTTGGCTGGCTGCGGACCCACAGCAACGGCCCCGCTGACGCCCAACGCCGTAACGGAACAGAACCCGCTCGATATGAAATATTACCCCTCGGACGAGCCTGTGAAATTGGGCATCCAGCGCTTTCACGAAGGCAGTTTCGGGTTGGCTCAGCAGTACTTTCAAAACGCAGTGGAGACAACGCCCAAAGACGCAACCGCCTGGGTCGGCCTGGCGGCGAGCTATGATCGATTGGGGAGATATGATCTTGCCGACCCCAGCTACGCTGCAGCCGTAAACCTGGTAGGCAACACCCCGAGCATCCTGAACAATCAGGGCTACTCATACATGCTGCGAGGGGATTTCAGGAGGGCGAGGGCGAGTTTCAACCTGGCGATCCGCCTCGACCCCGGCAACGCGAAAGCGGCCAACAATCTCGCCTTGCTCTATCAAAGCGCGAAATTCGTTGAACGCCCCCCGGACGCCGTTGAGCCCACGAAGGTGCGAGAGACTTGCGGCAACATCGTCTGCGCTCAGTGAGCATGGACAGACGGCTACCATCGCAACGCGCGGCCCACGCCCATTGAGTATGGCGGCCCCGTAAATTGAAGATTGGCGGGAGAATTCGCGATGAAGCACAACGGTCGGCAAATGTCCTTTGGAGGCCCCGAGCAGCACGGTAGACACATGGGGCGTATATGCGGCATCGCGGTCGCGGTACTGATGACCGCAGGCCTAACGTTCGCAGGATGCGGTGGAGCGGCTTTGGCGCAAATCGTCGAAGATACACCCGTACGGCGGATATCCGTGACGCTCAACAAGTCGAAGACGCTGACGTTCAAGGCTCCATTTACAACCGCCGTCATCGGGTCGCCCGAGATCGCCGACCTTTTGCCCATGACCGATCACACGCTTTATGTACAGGGCAGGAAAGTCGGGACAACGAACATTTCAGTATTCGGGGTCGACAAGCGCCTGGTGGCAGTCATTGACCTCGAGGTGTCGCTCGACGCAGCATCGTTGAATGGGAGGATCGCCGCGAGCACCGGTTCGCACGGCATCAAGGTGACAAGCGCGAACGGACAAGTGGTGCTGAGTGGCGAGGCGAGCGACGCTACCGCAGCGGCGCGCGCGGTCGATGTGGCAAGAGCGCTTTCACCAAAAGACGCTGCAGGCAGAGAGGCGCCCGTCATAAATGCCATGCGAATCTCCGCAACACAGCAAGTCAGGCTGAAGGTGCGCTTTCTCGAAGTCGACCGTACCGCAGGTCGCGATCTCGCGGTGAACTTCTTCGGCCAGAGCAAGAACGGCAATGGACTGGGCGTTTCGGGGCTAGGAGCCGTTGCAAATTCGGCGGCCTCCGGCTCCATCACCAAAGCCGGCGGCGGCATCCTCGGTGGCCAGTCCATTGGCGTGGTCGGGTCCACCATTCAATCGAACGCCGGAGGCGGCCTGACCAGCGCCACGCTGGTCCCCCTCCTCAGTGGGCTCTTCGCGGGTTCCGCGACAACCACACCCTTCGGCGCGCTTCTGGCGCGGGTCATCAATACCGGAGAACTGAGGGTCGATGGACTGATTTCAGCACTGGAGGTAAAGGGTCTAGTCAAAACGCTCGCCGAGCCCGATCTGATTGCGCAATCAGGCGAGAAGGCAAGCTTTTTTGCTGGCGCCCAAGTCCCGGTGCCAACTGTGCAGCCGGGAACCGTCGGCGCTGTACCCACGGTCACGGTCAACTATTATCCTTGCGGCGTGACGCTCAATTTCGTCCCGACCGTGCTGAACACCGGCTTGATCAACATGCGACTGGCGCCACAGGTCTGCCAGGTCTCCAGCACATCTTCGGTCATTGTGAACGGAACGCAGATTCCGGAACTGAACACACGCAGCGCAGACACGACGGTCGAACTGCGTGACGGCCAGAGCTTTGCCATCGCAGGCCTCCTGCAAGCACAGGACATCAACCAGCTTTCGCAACTGCCGTGGCTCGGCAACGTCCCCGTTCTGGGCGCATTGTTCCGCTCGACGAGTTACCAGAAGTCAGAGACCGACCTCGTGGTCATCGTCTCCGCCCACCTCGTCAAGCCCGTCGCCCCTGGCCAAAATCTCGCAACGCCCTTCGACACCACGCTCCCGTCCAACGACATAGACCTGTTCCTGATGAGCAATACGGAACGGAAGAAAAGGTACACGGAATTCGTCACTAACGGCGGCGACCTATGGGGGCCATACGGTCACATCCTGGAGGCAAACTGATGGGTTCTCTTTCGTTCCGTATTTTCTCGGCGCTTGGACTCGCGGCGGCGCTTGGCGGCTGTAATTCAGCCGGTTACGCGACATGCAACAGGGTGGAGTGCTATTCCAGCTATTCGTGGGCCGAGGGTACCCGCCGCGCCGAAGTCGCCGCCGCTCCCTTCGACGATCCCGCCGCCGACTATACGCGTCGCAGCCTGACGATCTCGCCGGGCGCCGGCAACGCCCAGGCCGCGAACCTGGCCCTGCAGACGGCTACGCCCTGGCCCCGTCATTCACGCAACACCAACATACCCGGAAACGGCGCGCAGATGGTGAGGGCGGTGAATGAGTTCGAGAGGGGGACGCGGGAGGCGGCGAGCCCGAAGCGCACATTAGACGGGAATGGAGGCAGCGCGGCAAACCAGTCTAACGACAACAGCCTGGCACCCAACACCCAATGATCGGTACATGAAGTCCGCACAACCGCGACCGCACAAGGGCGAGGTGAACGTAGAAAAAGCTCAGGCTGAAAAAAAGAAGGCCGAACGCAGGGTGAAGCCATCGTGAAATCAGCCTAAATGTCCGCATGCAAAAACCGAAGCCCGAAACTGTTGCCTTTTCTGGGGCCCGGCGCACATTAGAAAGATGTTGCACCAAGCACTCAGGAAAACAAAACATACGAAAAAATTCAAAAAAAATTGACACCGAACATCGCGATACACAGCATCTCTACAACACTGACCTTATCGATGTGATGCTCTTGAAGAACCTTAAACGCAAAATTCATGGTCCTTCGTTATAAAAAACATAGAAAGGCTCGCAATAATGCGTAGCAATAAAAGGAGTACAGCTATGCTGAGCAATTACATTTCGTCGCACAACCTGCTTAAACATCTTCGCAATGATAAGCGAGGAGTGGTTTCGTTTGAGTACGTGATCGTCGCGGCCTGCATCGTCGCCTCGATTGCAGCAGCGTTCGGCACCGGAACCACTGCCGGATTGGGACTGGCGCTGTCAAACTCGATCAGCACTATCAGCACCGCTGTCTCCACCGCCGTAGCGGGTTAAACCGACGTGATCCCAGTGGGAGGGAGGGCCATGCTCGCTCTACCTTCCTCAGGACATTGGCTCGTTAAACTGGGCTGTTCCGATGGTGCTGCTTCCTTCAAGCCGCATACTCCACGCGAACTACATCCACCTGTTCCCAATAAGCGGCACGAACCGGAACTAGGCTAACGCCGATTTCGACTGCAAAGGCGCTGGTCCCTCGGTGCACCCGCCACATCAAGAAGACTAAAGGACTTGCGGCGGCAGAGGGCGGCAGCAAGTCCCACGCCTACTCCACGCTTGCGAGTGGAATACTATTCAAGTTATATTTGACTAGGCAGCGTCGCCGCTGCTACTTCGCCGAGGGACCGTTTTACAATGCTGACGCAAACTGTCCGTGACGCAGCATGACGATTTCACCCTGCGCAAGCACTAGAACGGAATTGAGGTCGAAACGCTCGGTGCATTAAGAGCCGTCCCCCATACCGGCACAAGCATATTAAAGCCAGTTTGAGACACAGTCACCGTCAACGGGCTGGCGCCATTCGCCGCCGCAGCGATTCTAACTGTTGGCATGAGCCCGCCAGCATAGAGGAGCGGAGCAACGGCCTGTTTCTGCGCGGCGGACAGGTAGGCGGTAGTGCAGCCCGAAGGTGACGCCTTAACCACCGCGTTCGCCGTGTAGCAATTCAGCATGATCGCACGCGCCTCGGCGTTCGCGAGCATTTGCAACGACTGCACGGTGATCGCATAACGACCAAGATCGAAAATGACGAACATCAATGTGAAAAGCGGCGTCGCGATTATGCAAAATTCCAGCGCTGCGACGCCGCGCTGATCGAGCTTCCTCATCACTGCACCAAAGACACATATTGCGCGGTCAGCTTCGTCGCCGTCGAGCAGCCTGTCGAGTCCAAACTGGCGTTGCCATTGAATGTGACGGAAGCAGCGATGACCTCTCCACACCCTGCACCGCCAGAAAGTAGAATCACTGAGTTGCCCTGGAACGTGACCGCTGCGGTTGGGGCGTAGATGTTTCCTGTGATGTTGATGTTGCTGCTTCCACCAAATTGCACAGGCGTCGCTGAAGCGTTGTAGAGGCCCATATACTGGAGCTGGTTCGTATAGGCTTGAAAGGCCGGGGGAAGCGATGCCGTGCTCGGCGCGGATTTGGGCCCAGTGGTTGTGAAGTTCCCGCCACCTTTCGTATTGATACTGGCTCCTGGCAGGAGAATAAAAGTCACGTCAGTGCCCGTCACCAAGGCACTTCCCTTCAACGTCAGCACGCCCGATAGGAAATACACCCCTGCAGTCAGCGCAGTAGTATTACCAGAGATCGTGACGCCATTATTCGTGCACTTGTTCGCGGCCGTGTAAGGGACGAGCGGCGCCGAGCTTTTTGAGCAGTTAGAAAGACCACAGGTCGCGGGGAGACCGGGATTGGACCCACAAAGGGCCGTGAGGGCACTATCTAGAGCCGCAAATGGATTCGAGATTGCCGGTCGATAAGTGAAAGCCTGGTTACAGTGTAGATTTTCACGAAGAACTGACCCGGGATTTTCACTGAGAAGTGACCCGCCCTTTTATGTTCCGTGGGTCAGTTTTGAGTCAAGGCATTCGATTTCTCCTTCCGGTTTTTAGTGGTGGCGATGTCGGTGCTCGCCTTGAAGCGGA
>CANCSY010000185.1 GCA_947380915.1 Beijerinckiaceae bacterium | reverse complement strand
CTGGCGATCACCATGACGCCCTCTTCGGCCTATCAGGCCGAGGCGCTCGCCAAGGGCGAATTCGACATCGCGGGCACCGCCTTCGACAATGTGGTGGCCTATACGGAGGGTCAGGGCGCGGTGGCCTTGGCCGAAACCCCCGACTTCTTCGCCTTCATCGGCGCGACCCAGATCGAGCTGGCGATCATCGCCCAGCCCGACAATACAGCGGTCGCCGATCTCGCGGGCAAGTCGCTCGCTTTGGACGCGCCAGGCACGGGCTTCGCCTTCGTGTTCTATCACATGCTGGAAAAGGGCGGCGTGATGCCCGGCGGCTATGAGCGTGTGGCCGTGGGCGCGACCCCGCAGCGCTGGGAAGCTGTGAAGGCCGGACAGCATGCGGCCACCATGACCATCGAGCCCTTCACCTCCATCGCCGCCGCGCAGGGCTTCAAGGTGCTGGCCAAGAGCACTGAGACCATCAGCGATTATCAGGGCGGCGTCTTCGCCGCGCGCCGCTCATGGGCTGCGCAGAATCCGCTGGCCGTACAAGGCTTCATCAAGGCCTATCTCGACGGCCTCGCCTGGACCCTCGACCCCGCCAACCGCGAAGAGGCCTCCCAGATCCTGCTGCGCAACATGCCTGACATCAAGCCGGGCGTGGTGGGCTCGGTGATGAACAGCCTGCTGTCGCCCCGCTCAGGGCTCACCCCCATGGCCGAAGTCACCATCGAGGGCATCCGCACCGTGCTGGAGCTACGCACCCGCTACGGCAAGCCGGGCGCGTCGCTCACGGACCCGCACAAGTATATTGATCTGAGCTATTACAACGCGGCCCTGAAGGGCTGAGGGTTGGGGCGGAGGGGGAGTTTCCCTCTTCGCCCATCTCTTGACTTGCCTTCAATCTGGACTAAGTCTTGGTCCTGATCATGGAGGGTCCTCATGCAGATGAATATCGCAGAGGCGAAAGCCCGATTGTCCGAGCTTGTTGCGGCGGCGGAGAAGGGCGAGGAGGTCATCATCGCGCGCGGTGGCCAGCCCGTGGCGCGGATCATCCCTGCCGCAGGGCCGAAGCCCGTGTTCCGTATCGGCCTCGCCGACGGGGCCGCCGGGCAGGCGCCCGACTTCCTTGAACCCATGAGCGAAGACGAGCTGGAGCTCTGGGGTTGAGGACCGTTCTGCTCGACACCCATACCTGGGTCTGGACGCTCTTCCAGTCTTCAAGTCTCGATCCGGTTGCGCGGGGACTCATCGAGGCCGCGCAACTCATCTACGTGGCCCCTTGCAGCTTCCATGAGATCACGCAGAAGCATCGCTCCGGAAAGTGGCCGGAGGTTGGCGGGATCATCCCGCGCCTGCCGCATCTTCTACGCGCCCAGGGTGGGACGGTGGCGCTCTATACGGCCGAGATGGCCATGTTGTCCGGGGGCATGGATTGGGCGCATCGGGACCCCTTTGATCGCATGATCGCGGCGACCGCCATGGAACTGGCTTGCCCGCTCATCTCGAAGGACGCAGCGTTCGACGCCCTTGATGGCTTTCCCGGTTGGTGTGGCCGCCTCTGGGACGTTGCGCCCGAAGCAATGTGAACCATGGGGACCGGGAAAACGGAGCCTCCCCTTCGCCCAGCTTCATTCAACGCATGCCGCCCTCGCCGCGCATCCCACCTTCCCCGCCGCGCCGGTCGCCACGGTCCCCCCGTTCATAGTCCCGCCGCCGGTCCATCTCCCGGCGATCGCGCGGCCCCTCGCGATATTCGCGCCGTTCACCCCCCCTGCCCTCGTTCCAGCCCCGGCCTCCACCCCAGCCATAGCCGCGCCGCCATTCGTAGCCGCACACATACCATCCCGGCCCGCGCCAACCGTCTTCGTAAAAACAGTATTGCTGGTCGTTCCAGAAGAACTGGGCCTGCTCGACGATGGATGCGGGCGCGCGGGATACGCCGCCCGCTGGCGCTGCGGCCGCGCTGAGCGACCCTGCTCCGACCAGCGCAAGGGTGATGGATGCGAGCTTGAACGCATGGTGCATGGGAACCTCCAAAAAGCGATCAGCCCCGCATGCTAATGCGAGGCTGGCTCATTGGTTTCCCTTGCGTAAGGCGCAGCGGTGAAGCTCAGTACGGAACCTTGTCGCATTCCACGGTCGTGCGCAGCATCAGGCGGCGCTCGGTGGAGGGGAAGTCGGTGCGGGCGTGGGAGGAGCAGCGATTGTCCCACAGCAGCACATCGCCGATCTGCCACTTGTGGGCATAGACGAATTCCGGCTTCTCCATATGATCGAAGATGGCCTCCAGAATGGGCGCCGCCTCTTCGTCCGCCATGCCTTCGATGCCGATGGTCATCAGGCGGTTCACATAGAGCGCCTTGCGGCCGCTCTGATCATGGGTGCGCACGAAGGGGTGATGGGATTCGCCGAAAGCCTCGGTGCCCTTGCCATCGCCCTTCTGCACGGAGCCGTAGTTGTAGAAATGCTTGGCGCGCTTGCCGTCCACCTTGGCGCGCAGGGCCGGGTCCAGCGTATCCCAGGCCGCATAGCCGCTGGCGAAGAGCGTATCGCCGCCATGGGAGGGAATCTCGACCGAATAGAGCATGGTCGCCGCATCCGGATTGGCGGAATGGATCATGTCGTGGTGGAACATCATCTCGCCATCGGGCAGCGCGCCAATGGGCTCGCCATTTTCGCGGATGTTCGAGATGAGCATGATGTTGGGCAGGATCTTGTCGAAGCCCGGCGGGAAATATTTGGGCGGACGGCGCATGTGGCCGATGGGGCCGAAATAGCTGGTCACGCGCAGCAGATCTTCCTGCGTGAGCTTCTGCCCGCGAAACACGATCACGGAATGTTTGAGGAAGGCCTCGTTGATGGCCGCGATATCCTCGTCGCCCAGCGGCTGTGACATATCAAGGCCGCGCATTTCGGCGCCGATATGGGAGTTCAGCGGAACGACTTCGAGACGGCTTGTGGTGGCGGCTGACGTCATGGGGTTTCCTCCGGAGATTGAGTGCAATTTAGCGCATGCGCAGGCGGGCGCAAAGGGGCGTCAGATGACCCCGCCCTCGCGCAGGGCGCGCCAGACCAGATCCAGCGCCAGAATGGTGACGAAGATTTTCAGCAGCAGGCGGAAGCGTTGCTCGCTGGTGCGCGCCAGAGCCTCCTCGCCCAGCCAGTTGCCCACCGCGCCGGTGGCGATCATGGCGATCATCAGGGGCAGATAGGCGCTGATGGCGAAGCCCAGAAAACCAAAGGCCACCAGCTTGAAAACATGCACGAAGATCATCAGCGCGCCCTGGGTCGCCGCATGGTTGCGACGATCCGGCGAGGCGCTGGCGACGAAGGGGGTGATGAGGGTGCCGGTGGCGCTCACGAACATGCCAAGAAAGGTGGCGGCGAAGCCCAGCACGGCGAAGCGGCCCCGCTCCGCGCCCATCTTGCTGAGCTTGGGCAACCAGGTCACGATGAGGATGAAGGTTCCGATCATCCCCAGCAGCACATGAGTCGGCAGGGCCACGAAGGTCTTGGCGCCCACCGCCGCGCCAAGCACCGCGCCGACGATGAAAGGCGGAATGGTGGATTTCATCACATAGCGCCACATGATGATCGTGCGGGTGACGCCCGAGCCCAGTTGCACCACCGTATGCACGGGCACCAGCACCAGAGGGGGCATCACGGAGGCCATGAGCGCCAGCAGGATCACCCCGCCCGCCGTACCCGTGAACACGCCGATGAAAGCCGTCGCGAAAGAGGCGAAGGTGAGCCCGAAAAACATCAGCGGACCCATGTCCGGCGTGCCCAGAAAATCCATGCGGTCATTCCCCCCGTTCTAGTGTGCGTCGCGTTCGCGCAGGATCCACGGAATGGAGCCAAAGATCATCATCAGCACCGAGGAGGCGCCGCACGCGATGATGAGCGGCCAGACGGTTCCATCCGCCATCCATCCATAGGCCTGGGTCGTGAAGGCGCCGAACAGGTTTTGCAGGCACACGCCAATGCCCGAAGCCGTGCCCGCAAGGCGCGGCTCGATGGCCATGGCGCCCGCCTGCCCGTAGGGCAGCGACACGCCCTGCGAAAAGGTGAGGAAGAAGCCCGGCACGAAGACCGAAAGCGGCGTCACGACATCCGCCGCCAGGAGCACGCAAAGCACCAGCGCCGCTGAAAAGGACAGGATCGACCCGATCAGCACCATGGTCTCGGTGCGCGCCCGCGCGCCGACCCGGCTGGAGAGGAAATTGCCCGCGAAATAACCCGCCGGAAAGGCGAAGAACCACAGGCCATATTCGGTGGCCGGACGATGCAGCATCTCCGTCATGATGAAGGAGGCCGACGTCGCCGTGACCATGAAGGCGCCGGTGCTGAACCCGGTCTGGCAGACATAGGAGGTGAAGCGCAGATGGGAGAACAGATTGCCATAACCGCGCAGCAAACCGAGCTTCGGCAGGCCCGAGCCCGAGGCCGGCGGGCGCGTCTCGTAGATCGTGAACCAGGCGCCCGCCGTTATGATGGCGCCGCAGACGAAGGCGAAAGCGAAGACCCCGCGCCAGCCGAAGTGATCGACCAGCAGGCCCGAGGCGATGGGCGCGATCATGGGCCCCAGCGTGTAGAACATGGTGAGATAGGCCAGCACCTTCACCAGCTTGTCCGGCCCATAGGCGTCACGCGCGATGGCGCGCACAAGCGTCATGCCGCAACCCGCGCCTATGGCCTGCAGCAAGCGGCCGATCACCAGGGTGACGATGGAATCGGCGAAGAACGAGGCAAGGCTCCCCACCAGAAAAAAGGCGAGGCCGGAGAGCAGCACGGGCCGGCGCCCGAAGTGATCGGACAGCGAGCCATAGACGAGGGTCGCCGCCGCCATGCCGAAAAGCGCGATGCTGAAGGTGAGCTGGGCCAGCGAATCGGAAATGTGAAGCCCCGCCTTCACCGCAGGGATCACCGGCATGAAGGCATGCACCGCCAGCGGCCCGATCAGGGCGATGGAGGCCAGCGAGAGGGCGAATAACCGGGTCGGCGACTGGGACATGCTGTTTCTTGCCCGGCCCGGCTGAACGCCCCGCGCCGATTCCTGAGAGATCTAACCTTGAGTAGACCAATGCGCTCGCGGACGCCACAGGGGCGGTCGCACGACTTTCCTCGAAGGCGCGACATTTGGGAAAGGTGACTCTTGCCCCCGCTTGCGTAATAAGGCTCCCGAAGTTCCCTGAGGAGATCACCCATGTCCGCTCGCGCCCTGCCCCTGAAGGCCGCCCTGTTGCTCGGGCTCGCCCTGCCCGGCGCCTCCGCCATGGCGCAAAACGCCGACAACCTCTTCGCCAAGAAGAACGTCACCATCTACATCGGCAATACCGCTGGCGGCAGCTATGACCTCTATGGTCGCATGGTCGCCCGGTTCCTTGGCAAGCATCTGCCGGGCCAGCCCACGGTCGTCGCCTCCAACATGCCGGGCGCTGGCACCCTGAAGGCGGCGAACTTCATCTATGAAGTCGCCCCCAAGGATGGCACCGCCATCGGCATCGTCACCGAAACGCTGGCGCTGGAGCAGGCCGTGGCCAATCCCGCCGTGAATTTCGACGCGACCAAGTTCATCTGGATGGGCCGGGTCGCCTCCTCCAACAACATCCATTTCCAGTGGCACACCGCCAAGGTGCAATCCATTGACGACGCCAAGAAGATGGAGTCGCCGGTCGCCGCCGCAGGCGCGGGCAATATTTCCGAAGTCGTGCCGAACCTGCTGAACAAGGTCATCGGCACCAGGTTCAAGGTGATCTCGGGCTATCCGGCCTCCGCCGAATCCATGCTCGCCATGGAGCGCGGCGAGGTCGAGGGCACAGCCTCTTCCTGGGCCGCCGTGAAGACCGGCAAGAAGGCATGGCTGGACGAAAAGAAGATCAAGATCATCCTGCAGGACGTGCCCACCCGCAGCGCCGACCTGCCGGACGTGCCTGCGCTGGGCGAACTCGGCGATACGCCTGACGACAAGGCCCTGCTGGGCCTCTACGCCAGCGGCGGCGCCATCGGCCGCGCCTTCATCCTGCCGCCGGGCACCAACCCCGCCGCCGTGAAGGCCCTGCAAGCGGGCTTCATGGCCATGGTGAAAGATCCCGAGTTCCTCTCCGAAATGGAAAAGGCCTCCATCGATGTTGATCCGGTCGGCCCGGAGGAACTGGCGGCGAATATCCGCAAGACCCTCGCCACCTCGCCGGCGGTGATCGAGAGGGCGAAGACGATTTTCGGGCGGTGATCGAAACTAAAATATTAATATCAATTATTTAGTACGAACGCTAGCCGATCCCCTCCCCCTCGTGGGTGTTTAGACCGGATACATAGTGGACAGGTGTTCGGAGACATAGTGGACACTTTCCCGATCTCAGAGAAAGGAGATCGGGATGCCGTTTCGCGAGGTGTCTGCGATGGATTCGAGACTGGAGTTTGTTTGTCTG
>CANCSY010000184.1 GCA_947380915.1 Beijerinckiaceae bacterium | reverse complement strand
TGATTCGCCTGGCTACCGGAATTGGGCTGCACATTGGCGAATTTGCAGCCGAAGAGTTCGGTGGCGCGGTCGATCGCCAGCTTCTCGGCGATATCGACGAACTGGCAGCCGCCATAATAGCGGCGGCCCGGATAGCCCTCCGCATATTTGTTGGTCATCACCGAGCCCTGCGCTTCGAGCACGGCGCGGGACACGATGTTTTCCGAGGCGATCAGCTCGATCTCGTCGCGCTGGCGACCAAGCTCGAGGTCGATGGCGCGGGCGATCTCAGGGTCCGACTGCGCGAGGGAGGCGGCGAAGAATGTGTTGGAGCTCATCTCAACCCCGATGGGTTCGGCCGCCGGGATAGGCGGCGCGTGAAGCGCTGGCGCAAGAAGGGACTGGCGCCACCCATCACAAGATGTAGCAGGCCCGCCCCCGAAGTCCCCTGCCAATAGCATGGCCCTTGCGATGGTGGAAGGCGGCGCGGCGCTTCATCGCAGGACTGTCACACAGCAAAAAGCCCGACTTTCCAGCCGGGCCTTTCAAATCCGCAAAAATTCGAAAACTCAGTCGTCGCCCATGGGGTCGAGCAGCCCGCTCTGGACCACGCCCGCGCGCGGGTCGCGATTCGGAGCGTCCTCGGGCTGGAGGGCCGGTTGCAGGGCGGCCACCGTCGAGCTGAAACCGTCGCGCTGGTAGATGTCCTCGCGGAACTGCACGATGCCGTCATTGGCCCAGGCGGTCACGTAGACCCAGTGGACCGGCACAGCGACCACGGGGCGGGCGTCGAGGCGGGCGCCGCTGCGGATGGCCTCGTCGATATGGTCGCGATCCCAGCCGGGGGTGTCCTTGAGGATCCAGGCAACGTAGTCGCGGATGTTCTGCACACGCACGCAGCCCGAGGACACGAAGCGGTAGTCGTCGCCGAACACGCCCTTGGCGGGGGTGTCGTGCATGTAGACGCCGTGGGGATTGGGGATGTTGACGCGCACCACGCCCAGCGAATTCACGTCCGCGCCGGGATCCTGCCGGAAGCGATAGTTCACCGCATCCATGGAGTTCCAGTTGACGGCGGTGGGCGGCACTTCGTTACCGGCCTTGTCGATCACGCGGATCTTGTTGTCGGTGAGGTAATTGGGGTCCGCCTGCATCTTGGGGATCAGATCCTTGCGGATGATCGAGACAGGCACGGTCCAGAAGGGGTTGAAATTGATCTCCACCACCTTGGCCTGCATGACCGGGGACTGGCGGTCAATCTTGCCCACGCCTGCGGCGTGATGGCTGAAGACCGTACCGTTCTCGACGGTCTCGACCGCTGCGGCGGGGATGTTCATGGTGATGAAGCGCGGGCCGAGATTGGCGGCGAAGCTGCGCAGGCGCACCAGATTGAGCTCGAGCTGGCGCAGGCGATCCTGCGCGGGCACGTTGAGGGCCTGGAAGGTCTGCTGGGCGACAACGCCCGTGGCGTTGATGCCGTGGCGAGCCTGGAAGCGCCGCACGCCCGCCTGCACATAGGAATCGAAAATCGGCGAGAAGCCAACGGCCACATCAAGATCGCCCGTCACCATGAGGCGCTTGCGCAACGCCACGACCGAAGCGCCATTGGAGCCAACCTTGAGGGCCTGCCCGGCGGGCACGCCCTGCCAGCCGCCGCGCGCCACCAGATCGCGATATTGGAGGATCGCGGCGTCCGTCATCGCCACTGTCTGCTGGGACAGCAGCGGGGTCACGGTGCGCTTGACCTGAAGGGCCGCATCCGCGTCGTATTTCTGCTCCCACTCGGCCTGCGCCAGGAAAGGATCGACCGGAGCCGCCAGGACGCCGCCCGCTTGCAGTCCCCCGAAGAGGGCCGTCAGGCCGGAAGTGGCGAGCCCCTGCGCGAAGAGACGCCGGGAGAGGGAAGGATTCATCGTTTTCACAGACCGCTCCAATCGCACAGCCGCCAGAGGCGAGTTCGCAAATTTGGGGCCAACAGCTCCCGTTTCTGCGGATTTTGCAGCGCTTTACCCAAGATTCGCATCCCGGATTCAAGTGATGCCGTAACATGCGCAAGGTTAAAAAGGAACGAATAGTCTGGCCAATTTATGGCGCCGCAGCGCCATCAGCAGCCAAAACCAGCCTTCTCAACCCCACTGTTGCAAAAGGGCGACGCCGGACAGGCGCCCCCGATCACAGACGATACCGGATCTGGTCGGTCCAGAAGCGCTCCAGCCTGGCAAGAGACTGGTTCAGCACCGAAAACTCGTCGCAGGACACGCCGCCGATTCGCTCGACCGTCGCCACATGCTTCTCGTAGAGACCGGCCACGACCGCATGCACATCCCTGCCCTTATCGGTCAGGCTGATCCGCACATTGCGTTTGTCGTCGTTGCAACGGGCATGATGGAGATAGCCCATCTCAACGAGTTTCTTCACATTGTGCGAGACATTCGCGCCAAGATAATAGCCGCGCGAGCGCAGATCTCCGGCAGTCAATTCGTCGTCGTTGATATTGTAGAGCAGCAGCGCCTGAACGGCGTTGACGTCATGGGCGCCCCTGCGCTCGAATTCATCCTTGACCACGTCCAGCAGGCGCCGATGCAGCCGCTCGACCAGGGTGAGCGCCTGAAGATAGACAGGACGCACATTGTCGATCCGCCCCGTCTCGACCTCTATCGCTTGCATTTCCAGAACCTTGTTCATTGCAACCCTGGGCCGCAGTTGCGACCCGTGCAGCTATCTATCCATCGGCCTATGAACAAATTTGCCTGGAATGGTTAAAATGGGGCCTGGATGATGGGCGAGCCGGCAAATTCCTCAGCCATGGTGAATGGATGATGAACAAGCGTACGCGAAACCTATTCGCGCTCCTGCGCGGCGTTCCAGGTCAGGATGAAATAGGCGAAGATCAGAACGAGGTTGACCAGCACCATCACAAGGCCACCCGCCTGAAAGTCGGGCATGAAAAGAATGATGATGATCCCCGCGCAAGCGGAGAAGAGCCAGAGCACCCCGCCCCAGGCGGCCGCAAGCCAGAGGCCGACGGCGGCCAAAAGATCGGCCACCGCGAAGAATACGATGGCCGCCGCCAGAGAACCCGGCAGCGCGTCAAGCGGGGCATGTTCCGGCGCCAAAATGGTCTTCCAGTTCATCAGGCCCTGAAACAACCACATGATGGCGACGATACGCATGAAAATGACGAGGCCGAGCCCCCAGCGGTCCTGTCGCCGCCGGTCCGAATTGGCGCCAAGGTCGATGGACTCCGAGCGGTCACTATCGCTGCGCCGGGCGCGGATCAGCTTCATCATGGCGCCAGGCCTCCGGGAAAGGTGAGTTCGCCAGCGCCCAGCGGCGCGAAACAGGCGTCGATGGCGCCGGGGTCGACATCCTCGAGCCGGGCGGGGCTCCAGCGAGGCTTGTTGTCCTTGTCGATGATCACCGCGCGCACACCCTCATAGAAATCGCCCATCCGGCAGATGCGCGAGACGATGCGGAACTCGACGCGCAATCCCGCCTCGATCTCCGCGCCCCGACCTTCCGCCATCTGGCGCAGGCCTATGGCCACACTGGTGGGAGATTTCGCCCTAAGCAAGGCCAGCGTTTCGGCGGCGAAGGCGCTGCCCTGCGCGGCCGCCCCCTCCAGCGTCAGCAGCAGATGCTGGACGTCGCAGGGACCGAAGGCCTCGCGGATGAGGGCGCGATGGGGGCCGAGCATTCCCGCAGGGGCCGGCGCGCTGAAGGCGGCGACGATGGCGTTTGTGTCGCCGGGCGCCTCGAGCGCCTGCGCAAGGTCAGGCAAGCGGGCGGAGGGGACATGGGCGGTCGCCAGCCCCAGCTCCACCGCATCCCCTGCCCCGATGCGCGCGCCTGTGACGGCCAGATAAGCGCCCGTGGCGTCCGGAAGGCGTGGCAGGAAACAGGTTGCGCCCACATCGGGGAAGAAACCTATGGAGACCTCGGGCATGGCGAAGACGAGCTTTTCTCCGGCGATCCTGTGGGAGCCGTGGATCGAGACCCCCACGCCCCCGCCCATCACATAGCCGTCAAGCAGCGCCACATAGGGCTTGGGATAGCGGGCGATGCGCTGGTTGAGGCGATATTCCTCACGGTAAAAATCGAGCTGTTCGTCAAAGCGCCCGACCTTGCCCAGTTCGTGCATGAGGCGAATGTCGCCGCCCGCGCAAAAGGCCCGGCCGCCCGCGCCGGATATCACTACGCGCTCTATGGCGGGATCCTGCGCCCAGGCCTCGAGCGCGGCGTCCAGCCCCCGCACCATGTCGTGGGTCAGGGCGTTGAGCGCCTGCGGGCGATTGAGCAGGACAAAACCCGCAGCGCCGCGTCTCTCGCAGATGATGTCGCCCATGGCCATGCCGCCTCCGATGCTCCGGGCTTAAGCCGCGCGGCTTGAGGCGTCAACGGCGGGCGTCTTGTGCGGCGCGTCCATGCCCTCGATTTTCCATTCGCCCCAAAAAGTCTAGACTGCGCCATCCCGTCCAGAGAACTGCATATGACCCAGCCGACAATCCTGATTCTGATGACCTGGCCTCCCGCCGTCCGCATGGTGTACGAGCGCCTGCTGCGCGCGCGCTATCCCGATCTTTCCATCCGGACCGTCGGGAGCGTCGAGGAGGCTGGCGAGGCCATCGCGGAAGCGGACATCTTCATGGCCTTCGGCGTGATGGTGACGCAGGATATTTTCACCAGGGCCAAGCGGTTGAAATGGGTGCACGCCTTCGGCACGGGCGTGGACGGAATCACCGATCAGGCGGGCTTGCGCGGGGATGTGGTCGTCACCTCCACGCGCGGCATCCATGGGGCGCCCCTGTCCGAGATGGCGATCATGCACATGCTGTCGCTCGCGCGCGACTTTCCCCGTTCCGTGCGCTCCCACGATCTGCACACATGGGATCGTTTTCGCGCGAAGAAACTGCAGGGATGCAAGGTCGGGATTCTCGGCGTGGGGCTCATCGCAGAGGCTCTGGCGCCGCGCCTGAAGGGGCTGGAGATGCATGTGATCGGCATTTCGCGCACGGCCCGCCCGCTGCCGGGCTTTGACGAATGGCGCCCGCGCGATGATCTGGCCCAAGCGGTGGCGGATCTTGATTTTCTGGTGCTGCTGATACCGCTGGAAGAGACGACCCGGCGCATCATCGACGACCGCATCATCAGCGCCATGAAGAAAGGCGCCTATATCATCAATATCGCCCGTGGCGGCGTGATCGACGAGGCGGCGCTCAATCGCGCATTGACCTCGGGCCATCTGGGAGGGGCGGCGCTGGATACGGTGCATCAGGAGCCGCTGCCTGCGGAAGATCCCTTGTGGGATGCGCCCAATCTCATCATCACGCCCCATCTGGGCGGCTTCTATGACACCTATCCCGAAGACAGCATGGAGCAGATCGGCTTCAACATGGACAGGTTCATGGCGGGGGATTTCGACGCGATGATCAATCGCGAGGCGCGATAGCCGCCCACGAAAAAGGCCGGGCTCGCAGGCCCGGCCTTCTGATCGTCTTGCGCGGCGAAGACCTCAGTTCTTCAGCGGCACCTTGGGCACGGTCCGGCCGCCGCCCTTGCCCTTTGGCTCGGCGGGCGGGCTCGCAGGCGCGGCCGGCTTGGCCGCCCCCTTGGCCTTGGCGCGGCGCACCTCGGGCTCCGGACGCACCTTCTTCTTGGTGGACTCCACCACTTCCTTGTCAGGACGCGGCAACACCGGCCCCTCGGGGAATTCGAAGCCGAGCGTCTTCTTGCCCTCCTCCTCGCGCACCACCACCCGCACCGTGCCACCGGTCTTCAGGCGGCCGAAGAGCACCTCGTCGGCGAGCGGGGTCTTGATGGTCTGCTGGATGATGCGGGCCATGGGCCGCGCGCCCATGGACTGATCATAGCCATGCTCGATCAGCCACATGCGCGCTTCTTCCGTCAGTTCGATCGTCACGGCCCGGTCGGCGAGCTGCGCCTCGAGCTGCATGATGAACTTGTCGACGACCTTGCGGATCACCTCGGTCGGCAGATGGCCGAAGCTGACGACTGCATCGAGGCGATTGCGGAATTCCGGCGCGAAGAGCTTGTTGATCGCGTCGGAATCGTCGCCCTCGCGCTTGGTGCGCGTGAAGCCGAAGGCGGACTTGGCCATGTCAGCCGCGCCCGCATTGGTCGTCATGATGAGGATGACGTTGCGGAAGTCGATCTGCTTGCCCGTGTGGTCCGTCAGCTTGCCGTGGTCCATGACCTGCAACAGGATGTTGAAGAGGTCGGGATGGGCCTTCTCGAGTTCGTCGAGCAGCAGCACGCAATGGGGATGCTGGTCGATGGCGTCGGTGAGCAGGCCGCCCTGGTCGAAGCCCACATAGCCGGGAGGCGCCCCGAGAAGGCGCGAGACCGTGTGGCGCTCCATATATTCAGACATGTCGAAGCGGATGAGCTCGACGCCCAGCGCCAGCGAGAGCTGCTTGG
>CANCSY010000183.1 GCA_947380915.1 Beijerinckiaceae bacterium | reverse complement strand
AGCGCGCGAAAACGCGGGCCGCGGGCGGTGAAATATTGCGCGCCATGATCGAAAGAGAACTCGCCGGTGCGGCGGGTCGCCATGCGCCCGCCAAGGCCCCGGCTCTTGTCGAAGATGGTGCAGGACGCGCCAGCCTCGCGCAGCAGGCGCGCGGCCGCCAGCCCCGCCATGCCCGCCCCAATGATCGCCACCCGCTTCGTCATCGCTCGCCCCTGTCGCTGGACAAGATACGGCGCGCGAACTCAGCCGGATCGACCGGCGGCGTAACGGGCGAAGCCGTCCGCCCGCAATTGGCAGGCTGGGCAATGGCCGCAGCCGTGACCCCACTCATGCAGACCGCCCCGCTCGCCGAGATAACAGGTGTGGGTCTCGCGCTGGATGAGATCGACCAGCGCCGCCCCGCCAAGCTGTTCCGCCAGACGCCAGGTCTGCGCCTTGTCGATCCACATGAGCGGGGTTTCCAGCACGAAGCGCTGGTTCATGCCAAGGTTGAGCGCCACCTGCATGGCCTTCACCGTATCGTCGCGGCAATCGGGATAGCCGGAGAAATCGGTCTCGCACATGCCCCCCACGATATGCCGGGTCCCGCGCCGATAGGCCAAAGCCGCTGCGAAGGTGAGAAAGATGAGGTTGCGGCCGGGCACGAAGGTGTTGGGCAGGCCATCCTCCGCCATTTCGATGGCCATGTCCCGGGTCAATGCGCTCTGTGAGACCTGCCCTATGGCGCCAACTTCAATGGTGTGGTCCTCGCCCAGCCGCGCGGCCCATGCGGGGTTCATGGACGCGAGGGCGCTGCGCAGGGTCGCGCGGCAATCCAGCTCGACACGATGGCGCTGGCCATAATCGAAACCCAGGGTTTCCACATGATCGAAACGGTCCAGCGCCCAGGCCAGGCAGGTGGTGGAATCCTGCCCGCCGGAGAACAGAACGAGCGCGCGTGACGACATCGTGCAAACTCCTGCAATGGTGAGGCTTCGACCAGAAAGCTTCCGCCGCCCGCGCGGGCCCTTTAGCATATCGCGCAACATGTGTCCCGAAAGACGCGTTCGACTTGCGCTTGGCGCCCCCGTGCGTCATTCATGCCGCCATAAGGCGAAACGGTAGGGATCGGCATGTGCGAAAGCACGCCGTCCGCGAGGAGACGAGCATATGCATTCTGTCATCGAAAGCCCGGCCGATTGGCGCGGCCCGGATGTGGCCAAACGCACGGACTGGATCCACGAATTCACACCTGAAGAAATCGCCGAGATCGAATCAGCCACGCGCCATGCGCTCGCCTGCGGCAAGACGCTGGAAACGCTGACCGCTGCGGATTTCCCGCTTCCGCTGGTCTCGCAACGCCTCACCCATGCGCGCACCTTTCTTGAGGAAGGGCTGGGCATCTACCAGTTTCGCGGCATCAATGTGGATGGCTATGACAAGTCCACCTTGCGGCTGATGTATTGGGGCATCGGCAAGCACATGGGCACGGCGGTGTCCCAGAGCAAGGATGGCGATCTGCTTGGCGATGTCCGCGATGTCGGCGTGGATGTGAACAGTCCGCAGGGGCGCGGCTACAAATCCAATCAGCGCCTCACCTTCCACACCGACACCTGCGATGTCGTGGGCCTGATGGTTCTGCGCGTGGCCAAGGCGGGCGGCCTCAGCCTGCTGGCGAGTTCCCACGCCATTCACAATCATCTGGCGCGCACGCGGCCCGATTTGCTGGAAGTGCTGCACCAGCCCTTCACCTGGAGCTGGCAGACGCAGGAGCCCATTGGCGGAACGCCCCATTACCAGCAGCCCCTTTTCTCCATGAAGGACGGCAAGCTGTCCTGCCGCTATGTGCGCGTGCATATCAAATCAGGCCAGCGCTTCCCCGAGGCGCCGCGCCTGACGCCGATCCAGATCGAGGCGCTGGACGCTTTTGATGAGCTGGCCTGGAGCGAGGACTTCCACTTCACCTTCATGTTCAAGCCCGGCGACCTGCAATTCGTCAACAACCACGTGGCGCTGCATTCGCGCACCGCTTTTGACGATTACGAGGAGACGGACCGCAAGCGGCACCTGCTGCGCATGTGGCTCTCCGTGCCCAACAGCCGCCCCCTGTCCGATGCGCTCTCGACCATCTATCAGGACCGCAAAGGCGGCGAGGTGCGCGGCGGCTTCCCTTCGCGCACGGGCAAATATATCTATGAGTCCACCGGCGCTTTGTCCGATTGAGGTCCGCCATGTTGCGCATCGCCATCCTCGATGATTACCAATCCGTCGCCCGCAGCATGACCGACTGGTCGCGCATCGGGCCGGATGCGGAGATTGTCAGTTTCAACCGTCACCTCAGCGAGGCCGAGGCGGCTGATGAGCTCGCCGCTTTTGATGTCCTCTGCATCATGCGCGAGCGCATGGCGCTGCCGCGCACCCTCATCGAAGCCCTGCCGCGCCTCAAGCTGATCGCCGTCACCGGCTCCCATACCCAGGTGATCGACAAGGAGGCGGCGCAGGAGCGGGGCATTCCAGTGACGCTGACCTCCCCCCGCGCCTCCTATTCGGCGGCGGAGCTGACCTGGGCCATGGTGCTGGGGCTGGCGCGCCAGATCACGGTCGAGGATCGCAACATGCGGGAGGGCCGCTGGCAGACGAGCGTCGGCTTCCGGCTGGGGGGCCGCACGCTGGGCCTCATCGGGCTTGGCACGCTGGGGGCGCGCGTGGCGCGCTATGGCCTGGCCTTCGACATGCCAGTGATCGCCTGGAGCGCCAATCTCGACCCGCAACGGGCGCGCGATCTGGGCGTCGAACCGGTGTCGAAGGAAGAGCTTCTGCGCCGCGCCGATGTGGTCAGCATCCACCTGAAGCTGGGGCCGCGCAGCCGTGGCCTCATCGGCGCGGCGGAGCTCGCCATGATGAAACCCAGCGCCGTACTGGTGAACACCTCGCGCGCGGCGATCATCGATCAGGACGCGCTGGCCCAGGCCCTGCGCGATGGCGTCATCGCCGGCGCAGCCCTTGATGTCTTCGAGCCCGAGCCCCTGCCCGCCGACCACCCGGTGCGCAGCCTGCCCAACACGATCCTGACGCCCCATATCGGCTTTGTGACGGAGGAATCCTATCGCGAGTTCTTCGCTCGGGTGGTGGACTCCATCATCGAATGGCGGCAGACCAATGGGCATGCGCCCAACATGAAGAAACACGAGGGGGAAACACCATGAGACAGATTCAGGCAGCCGCTGTCCTGCTGGCGGGCTTGTTCGCCGCCGCGCCCGCCCTGGCGCAGGGGGAAGCGCCCGATTTCTTCAAGGGCAAGACCGTCACCTTCATCATCGGCTATGGCCCCGGCGGCGGCGTCGATTCCGCCTCGCGCCTGATCGTGCGCCATCTCTCCCGTTTCATTCCGGGCAAGCCGGAGATGGTCCCCCAGAACATGGAGGGCGCCGGCGGCGTCATCTCGGGCAATCATCTGGGACGGCGCGCGGCCGCCGATGGCCTGACCATCGGCCTGCCCGGCCGCAGCTGGTTTGTCGAGGGCATCGTCAAGAGCCAGGGCGTGACCTTCGATCCCGTCAAGTTCAGCTATATCGGCAGCACCGGCGTCAACAATACGCTGCTCTATCTGCGCGGCGATCTGAATATCTCGACCCCCGAAGAGCTGAAGAAATATCCGACGAAGATTCCCGCCGCAGGCATTGGCGCGGGCACCTCCACGGTCACCGTACCCAATATGCTGGCCGAATATGGCTACCCACTGCGCACGGTGCTCGGCTACAACTCTTCTGCGCGCTCGCTGATGGCTCTGGAGCAGGGCGAGGCTGGCGCCTATTTCACGCCCGAAGACAGTTTCGCCAAACGGCCGGATCTCGTGGAAAAGCGCGTGGTCGTGCCGATCCTGCAGTCCAAGCGAATCGTGAAGGGCATGGCTGTGCTGGCCGATCTTGTGCCCGCCAAGGATCAGCCCGTGCTCAGCCTCTTTACGGCCTATGACGACACCGGCCTTATGGTGGTGGGCCCGCCGGGCATCCCGACCGACCGCCTCGAGATCCTGCGCAAGGCCTTCATCGAAATGTGCAACGACGCGGACTTCCGCAAGGATGCGGCGACCATAGGGGAGCCTGTTGGCGCGCCCATTCCCGCGCCCGAGCTGGAGAAGATCATCGCGCGGTTGGCCGAGTCCGCCACGCCTGAGGTCGTCAGCGAATACCGGCGCCTTGGCCAGGCGAAATGAGGGCTGCGGCGCCTTTCTGCGCGCCGCACTTTGCCGTAACATAATCAACAGCGAACCCGACTTGCCCCCGGCGAGGAGACCACCCCATGCATATCATCGACTCCCATTTCCATTGGTGGCCCCGGTCGGTCTTCGAGACCCTGTGCAAGCGCACGGAAATTCCCTACGCCAAGCCAAACGAGAAGGGCTGCTACACCTGCGTGTTGCAGGATGGCGCCGATTATGTGCTCAACAGCTGGCCCGACTGGTTCGACCTCGACGAGCAGTTCGAACATATGGACAAGCTTGGCCATCGCGTGGACGCGGTAGGCTCCATCGGTCCCTTCTCGGTCTATTTCTCCGCCTTGCCGAAGGAGGAGGGCCGCGACCTCGCCATTCAGTGGAACGAGGAAATGGCCTGGGCGCAGCGCCGTTATCCCGGCCGCTTCTGGGGCAGCGCCGCCATTCCCTTCCAGGATGAAAAGATCGCCATGGATGTGCTGGAGGACGCCATCGGGCGCCTCGGCCTCATGGGCGTGAATCTCCCGGGCTCCATTGGCGCCGATCCGCGCATCGACGCCGAACGCATGCAGCCGTTCTACGCGCGCTGCGCGGAATTGGGCCTGCCGGTGTTCATGCATCCCACCGACGCCGTCTTCAACCACATGCTCGATGGCTATAACGGCGCGCTGCATCTGTCGCTGGGCCGGGTGATCGAGGTGAGCGTGGCGGCCATGCGCCTCGTGCTTTCGGGCACGCTGGAGCGCCACCCCGATCTCAAGCTCATCATGTCCCATACCGGCGGGGCGCTGCCCTACCAGTCCGGCCGCATGGACAAGAACACGAAGGGCGCCAAGCTGCCGCGCCCCGCCAGCGACTATCTCAAGCAGATGTATACGGACACGGTCAGCCCCCATGCCGCGGGCATCAGATTCGCCATCGACTATTATGGCATCGACCGGGTGATGTATGGCACCGACTATCCCTGCTGGGATCCGGCGGCCTGCCTCAAGCTGATCGAGGAGATCGACCTCTCCGACGCCGACAAGCAGAAGCTGTTCTATGACAATGCCCGGCGAATCCTGAACCTGCGCGACCCCGCGCCCGCCAAGGCGCCCGAGATGGCCTTCGCCAAATAAGCCTTGTCGAAACCGGGGCGTGCGCAAAGGCCGATCAAGGCCCTCAGCGCCGCCCCGCCAGCCTGATCAAAGACCGATCATGCGGACGCCGATCCAGCGGCGTCCGTCGATCTCCAGCTCGACATCGAGCACGAAGGGCGCGGCGGCCGTGAAGCCCTGCGCCGTCTCCGCCATGTTCGCCACAGGCGCCAGCGGATAGGACCCGCGCGGCTGCTCGGCGCCCCAGTTCACAACCCTGCCGAAGCCGCCAAAAGCACGCGCCACCGCTGCGCCCAGCGCCTCGCCGGACTGCGGCGCGAAAGCCATCAAAGCCGCATGGGCCTGATCGAAACTCTGCTGCACGGAAGCCGTCTTCGAGAAGCTGCGCACATGGCGCGTCCAGGCGCCCTTGTAGGCCAGCGAGACGCGGGCGGCGAAGATGTCGCCCAGCGCGCCCATGGACTCCGTGCGCACGAAGGCGCGGCTGCCGGCGAGATCGCCCGCCACAAGAGTAAAGCACTCCTCGGCGCCGCCCAGACGAGCCACCGATTCAGCGGGCGCGATGAAGTCGCGGGCCTGCGCCTGCGTCACATCCACGGCGTTGCAGGCGGCCTGCGCCAGCGCATCGGCTTTCGTCAGCAGCAGGCGCTCGACAGCGTCGGAAGCGTTGCGGGCGCGGGCGAAGGCCTGCGTAACATCCACCAATTCGACGCCGGGAGCGGCCTGAAGAATCGCCTGCGCATGGCCTGCGGGGAAATCATCGAGTTCGAGAATGCCGATGCGCTTGGCGCCATCCACCGCGATGCGCTCGCCGATGAGAGCGGCAGGGCGCGGCGTGGTCGTGACCTCGCCTGCGGGCATGACGGAGCTGATCCATTCGGCCACGCGCTTCGACAGGGCGGTGGCGAAGATCATCTCGCCCTCGGCGGGGGCGTAGAGCAGCCCCTCGTTCCAGTAGGGCGTGAAGCCCGTGAGCCACCAGACCGCGCCGCCGCGCGCGATATTCGTATAGGCGACGAAGACATCGACGCCCTCGGCGGCGAGTTCGGCGCGCAAGCGCGCGCGCCTGTCGGCAAGAGCGGAAGCGGGAACCTCAGCGCGGTCCCAGGCCATCAAACCACGACGCATGGCGTCCTCACTGCAAGGGAACGGAGA
>CANCSY010000182.1 GCA_947380915.1 Beijerinckiaceae bacterium | reverse complement strand
AATTGCAGGGTGATGCTGGTGGAGCCCAGCGAACTCCAGGAGGTGATTTCATTGACGCCGGAGATGGACCCCAGCGTGCGCTCCAGCGGCGCCGCCACGCTCGCCGCCATGGTGGAGGGGTCCGCGCCCGGCCTGCTGGCGGTGACGCGAATGACGGGGAATTCCACATTGGGCAGGTTCGCCACGGGCAGGAAGGCGTAGCCAAGGCAGCCCAGAATGAAGAGCGCGAAAGACAATAGCGTCGTCGCCACAGGACGCAGGATGAAGGGGGCGGAGAGGCTTCTCATTCGACGCCCTCCATCTCTTTGCGCGGCGCTGGCGCGCGCTTGTGGCCCCGCCAGCCCAGGCGCGCACGCAAGCGCTCGACCGCGAGATAGATCACCGGCGTGGTGTAGAGCGTCAGCAACTGGCTGAGCAGCAACCCGCCGACGATGGATACGCCCAGGGGTATGCGCAATTCGCTACCATCGCCGCTGGCGAAGGCGAGCGGCAGCGCGCCGAAGAGGGCCGCGAGCGTGGTCATCATGATAGGCCGGAAACGCAGATGGCAAGCGCGCAGGATCGCCTCCTGCGGCGAGAGGCCCTGACGCTCGGCCACCAAAGCGAAATCGATCATCATGATCGCGTTCTTCTTCACGATGCCCATCAGCAGCACGATGCCGATGAGGGCGATGATGGACAGATCCTGCCCCGTCAGCATCAGGGCCAGCAGCGCGCCCACGCCCGCCGAGGGCAGCGTCGTGAGGATGGTGAAGGGATGGGCGAAGCTCTCGTAGAGCATGCCCAGCACCACATAGATGGTGATGAGCGCGGCCAGAATCAGCCAGGGCTGGGTGGCCAGCGAGCGTTTGAATTCGGCGGCGTCGGCGCGGAAGGTTCCGATGACCGTGCCGGGCATGCCGATGTCAGCCTCCGCCCGGGCCACCGCCTGCACCGCATCGCCGAGGGACGCGTGGGGTTCTAGATCGAAGCTCACCACGGCGGCGGGGAACTGGTCCTGATGCATGACCGCCAGCGGGGCCGTGATGCGCTTGATCCGCGCCACCGTCTCCAGCGGCGTCTGCACGCCGCCTGCGCCCGCCACATAGAGCTTCGATAGGGCTGCAGGATCGCCCTGGTATTGCGGCGCGGCCTCGAGGATCACGCGATACTGGTTCGACTGCGCATAGATGGTGGAGACCTGCCGCTGGCCGAAGGCGCTGTTGAGCGTGTCGTCGATGGCCTGCATGCCCACGCCCAGGCGCCCCGCCTTCTCGCGGTCCACATCCACGAAAATGCGCAGGCCCCCGTCATTGGTCTCGGCCGCCACATTGCGCACGACGCCGGACAAGCGAAGCTCCTGCGCGAGCTTCTTGGCCCAGAGATCCAGCTGTGCCGCATCGGTGCTCGACAGAGTATATTGAAACTGCGAGCGGCTCGATTGCGTGGTGATCTGGATGTCCTGCGCGGGCTGCGCATAGAGCTTCACGCCCGACACATCGGCGGCGGCGAGGCGCAGGCGCTCGGCGATGGCGCTGGCGTCGGCGCGGCGTTGCTCGCGCGGCTTCAGGATCACGGCCAGACGCGCCGCATTCTGCGTGACATTCAGCGGCCCGATGCCCACCACGCCCACGACGCCGGTCACATCGGGGTCGCGGCTCATGATCTGCGCGACCTCCTCCTGCAAGCGAGAGATCTCGCGGAAGGACACATCGGGCGCCGCCTCCACATTCACGGTGACGAGGCCCGTGTCCTGCACGGGCAGGAAGCCCTTGGGGATGACGATATAGAGCCAGATCGTCAGGGCGAGCGTGCCCAGCGTCACCAGCATCATCAGCCCCTGCCGGGCGATGGCCCAGCCGAGCGTGGCGTCATACAAACGCGCCATGGCCGCGAAGGGCCATTCGGCGATGCGCAGCAGGCGCGGCGGCTGGGCGCCTTCGGGAATGGCGCGCAGGAGCTGGCCGCACATCATGGGCGTCAACGTCAGCGAAATCACCGCCGAGACCACCACCGCAAGCGTCAGCGTGATCGCGAATTCGCGGAACATGCGACCCACGATGCCCGTCATGAAGAGCAGGGGAATGAACACCGCCACCAGCGAGGCGGTGAGGGAAATCACGGTGAAGCCGATCTCGCGGGCGCCATCCAGCGCGGCTTGCAGGGGCGACTTGCCGCGCTCCAGATTGCGCACGATGTTCTCGATCATCACGATGGCGTCATCGACCACAAAGCCCGTGCCGATGGTGAGCGCCATGAGGGAGAGATTGTCGAGGCTGAACCCCGCCACCCACATGGCCGCGAAACTCGCCAGAATGGAGAGCGGCAGGGTCACGCCCGCGATGATGGTGGCGCGCAGGGTGCGCAGGAACAGCAGCACCACCAGCACCACAAGGCCGATGGCAAGAACCAGAGTGAATTGCACATCCGCGATGGAGGCGCGGATGGTCTGGGTGCGGTCATGCACCACCACAAGCTCCGCCCCTGCGGGCAGGGAGCGTTGCAGGCGCGGGAGTTCGAGCTTCAGGCGGTTCACCGCATCGATGATATTGGCGCCGGGCTGTTTCTGCACATCGAGCACGATGGCGGTGCGTCCGTTGTACCAGCCGCCGACGCGGGTGTTCTCGAGCCCGTCCACCACTTCGGCCACATCGCGGAGCATCACCGGCGCATTGTTGCGATAGGCGACCACAATTGTGCGATAGGCCTCGGCGGCGCCGATCTGGTCGTTGGAGGCGATGGTGTAGGATTGCTGGGCGCCATCCAGCGCGCCCTTGGCCCCGGCGACATTGGCGCCGACGATGGCGAGCCGCAGATCTTCCAGCCCAAGGCGATAGGAGGCGAGGCGCGCAAGATCAGCCTGAATGCGCACCGCAGGCCGCACGCCGCCCTGGATCGACACGCGCCCCACGCCGCTGATCTCCGACAGGCGCGGGCCGATCAGCGTATCGGCGAAATCGCTGAGAGTGCGCAGCGGCAGAGTCTGCGACATCACGGCCACGGTCACGATGGGGGCGTCGGCCGGGTTCACCTTCGAATAGACCGGAGGATAGGGCAAGTTGCGCGGCAACGTCGACGACGCCGCATTGATCGCCGATTGCACATCCTGCGCGGCGGCGTCGATGTCGCGGTCGAGCTCGAATTGCAGGGTGATCTGGCTGAGGCCGAAGGAGGATTGCGAGGACATCGAGACCAGCGCGGGGATCTGGCCGAAGGACCGTTCCAGCGGCGCGGTGACGATGGCCGCGATGGTGTCGGGATTGGCGCCGGGCAGACGCGTCATGATCTGCATGGTCGGAAAATCGACCTGCGGCAGGGCCGAAACCGGCAGGCGCCAGAAGCCCAGCAGACCGCACAACAGAATCGCGACGCCCAGCAGCGAGGTCGCCACAGGCCGCAGGATGAAAGGCGCCGAAACGCTCATCTGGCGGCGGCCGCGGCGCCGCCCTGCGGTTGCGGCCGACCCTGCCCCTCGCCACGGCGCCCCTGCCCCGGCCCGCCCCGCGGCCGCGCCTCGGCGGGCGCCGAAGCTTCGGGCTGCACAGGGGTTTGCGGGCGCACCACAGAGCCATCGGTGAGCTGGCCGAAGCCCGTGGTGATGACCGTCTCGCCCGCCTCGACGCCGCTCTGGATGACCGCGATGGACTCATCCTGACGGCCCACGGTGACGGATTTCATGGCCGCCTTGGTCTCGGGCGTCAGCACATAGACGAAGGCCCCCTTGGGGCCGCGCTGGATCGCGCCAGCGGGCGCCACGAGGGCCTCACGCAGCACATCCACAAAGACGCGCACATTGATGAACTGGCCGGGCCAGAGGCCCAGATCCCCATTGGCGAAGATCGCCTTCACGCGCACGGTGCCGGTTGTGATGTCCACCTGGTTGTCGATGACCTCGACCTCGCCGGTCTGGATGACCGTGGCGTTGTCCGCCTCCATGGCCTGCACCGAAAGGCGCCCGCGCGCCTGCCCCGCCACCACCGCGCGCAGATATTGCTGGGGCAGGCTGAACACCGCCGCCACGGGCTTCACCTGCGTCAGCGTCACAATGCCGGTAGCGTCGCTGGCGCGGATGATATTGCCCACATCCACCGCCCGCAGGCCGGTGCGTCCATCGATGGGCGCCCGGATGACCGTGTAATCGAGAATGGCCCGGGCGTTGTCGATGGCGGCCTGATCGACCCGCACCTGCGCTTCGAGCTGGGCCACGGTGGCCTTTTGCGTGTCGGCCTGCTGGCGCGAGCCGAAATTGCCGGCGGCCAGGCGCGTATAGCGCTCGAGGTCGATACGGGCGTTTTCCAACTGCGCCTCGTCCTGCGCCTTCTTGGCGACGACCTGATCATAGAGCGCCTGATAGGTGCGCGGATCGATGCGGGCGAGCACGTCGCCCTTCTTCACATCCTGCCCATCGCGAAAGCCAAGCTCCATCAGCCTGCCCTCCACCTGTGCGCGCACCACCACCGTATTGAGCGCCTGCACCGTGCCGACCGCATCGATGGTGACAGGCACATCCTGCCGCACCAGCGTGGCGGTGAGCACGGGCACGGCCTCAGCTCCTCGCTGGGCGCGGCGGGCGCCAAAGATGCGTGGCCGCTCCTGCGCGGTCTGGGCGGCGTCTCCACTCAGGAAAGGTATGGTGATGAGGCCCAGCCGGTCGGCGCCCCAGGCGGCGAGCACGGCGATGACGAGAAGGGCGAGAAGCTTTTTCATTCGGCGACCGCCCCCGTGCCTGCGGCGGGGCCTGCGAAGACCAGCACCGCGCGATCTTTCGTCCAGCCGCCGCCGAGCGCCTGATAGAGAGAAACCGCCGCCTGGAAGCGTTGCAGGCGCACCTGGGTCAGCTGGTCCTGCGCCTGAAACAGCGTGAGTTGGATGTTGAGCAGCGTCACCACGTCGACCGTACCTTCCCGCAGGCGAACCTCTGTTATCTGGTAGGCCCTGCGCGCCGCCGCTACGGCTGCGAGCTGCAATTTTTCGTGGATGGCGGTCTGTTGCACCGCGATCAGCGCATTCTCCACATCCGCCAGCCCCTGGATGATGCTCTTGCGGTAGATTTCCAGCGCCTCGATCTGGCGCCCCTCGGCCGCCTTCAGCTGCCCTTCCAGATTGCCCCCCGTGAAGATCGGCGCCACGAGGCCCTCGGCCAGCGAGGCCGCGAGCGCATCGGGGCGCAGCAGGTTCTTCAGGGTGAGGCTGGCGACGCCGGCGTTGCCGGTGAGGGTGATGGTGGGGAAAAAGGCCGCGCGGGCCGCCATGACGCTGGCGCTCTGGGCGGCGAGCCGCGTCTCGGCGGAGGCGATGTCCGGCCGCTGGAACAGAAGCTGCGAGGGGAGGCCCGCGCGCACGCCGGGCACCTTGAGGGTGTCGAGACTGCCGCCGCGCACGCTCATGCTTTGCGGCGTGCGGCCCACCAGCACCGCCAGCACATTGCGGGTCTGCTGCACCGCCTGCTCCAGCGCGGGCACGGAGGCCCGCTGGTTGGCGACCACGCTCTCCTGCTGGGCGTAATCGAGCGCCGTGGCGGTGCCGACCTCCAGCCGCTGGCGAATCGCCTCCAGCACGCTTTCGGCGATGCGGATGTCCTCGCGCGCCAGCCGCAGCCGGTCCTGGGCGGCCAGCATGAGGAAATAGCTGTTGGCCACCGTGGCCAATGTGGCCACAGCCACCACGTCGCGGTCATAGACGCTGGAGATGGCGAGATCCTGCGCCGACTCCGCCAGCCCCCGGTTACGGCCGAAGAGATCGAGGGTGTAGCTGGCGGTCAGGCCGAGATCGAAACGGTTGGAGATGGTGGAGCGGAACGGCCCCTCCTTGGAGCGCAGCGTGCCTGGAGACAGGCTCCGGATGGCGTTCTCCGTGCCCTGAAGCTGTGGATAAAGCGCCGCCCCCGCCACCTCGGCCTGCCCCTGGGCCTGAACGATTCGGGCGCTGGCGGCGGCGATGTCGAGGTTCTGTTCCTGAGCCAACTCCACCAGGCGGGCGAGTTCGGGCGCGCCGAACTGGGCCGCCCAGAAGCCGGGGGGATGGGCGGCGCCGGAGCTTGAGGCGCGATAACCGCCGGGGATCTCGGGCAAAGCGACGAGCAGGGGACGCTCGGGCGCACAGGCGCCCACCAGCCCGGCGAGGAGGCCCAGAGCGCTGGCGCGCGTGGCCCACAGGCCCCATCTCATCAGGCTCGGTCTCACCAACACCCCTGTCCGCAACGCAACTGGTTAACAGATCCCTTCTAGCCCGAACCCGGGGCGAGGGGAACTCAGGCTTTACGGCGGCGCCTAGGCTGCTCCGCTTGACAGGGACTTGCGACCAAATTGCGACGCTGACGCCATCAGGCGGGCGCGATTGCGCGCCTGGGGGTTAGATCCACGGATCCACCGCGCAATGGATCGCGTTGGGCTCGCCCTCGCCGCCCACCGTGCGCAGGGCCAGATCAACATCCTTCAAAGCAAATACATGGGTCGCCATGTCCTGCAGGGGATAGCG
>CANCSY010000181.1 GCA_947380915.1 Beijerinckiaceae bacterium | reverse complement strand
ATTCCGCCCTATTGCGCCCATCAGCACTTCAATGCCGATCCGGCCAACGAGGCCCGCATCATCGTGGTCAACAGCCGCATCGTGAAGGCCATGGGCTTCGACTGGTTCGAACAGATCGAAGACGCCCAGGGTTACTGAGTCCGGCGCCGACGCCCATCGGGCGTCGGCCCTTTCATCTCATGGAGGCTGATATGTGCGGTGAACTGGAAGACGACGGCCCGGCCGCCCTCGAGGATCATCTCTACACGGCCTTCCTCGCCCATACGCGCGCGCTGCTGGCCGAACAGGCGCGCAACGCGGGCCAGGATCAGGACGCCGTCGCCGCCTATGCGGACAAGCTCTTCGCCGACGCACTGATGCGGGCGCGCAGCGATTGCGAGGCCCGCGATCCCGAGCAGCGCTATCAGACGCTGGCCGTTCAGCCGTTGGTTTTCGCGCGGCTTGCGGGCTTTCTGGCGTCGCATCTGTCGCTGGGCGAAGATCCCCTGCGCAAGGTCATGGAAGCCATGATGCATGGTTATGCGGAGGCCGAATATCTCGAGCCCGAGCACGGCCACGATCACGACGATGACGAGGAGCACGATCATCATCACGGCCATGGCCATTCCCACGGCGGCGGCCATCACCATCATTGATGACAGGAGCAGGCGCGCCATGCGCCAGCACTCAGGCGTCAAGCCGTCCGATGACTGATCGCCCCTTCCTTGACGCCATTCGCCCCGAAGCGCGCGATGCGCGCCAGAGCGGCATTGTCGAACTGTTCAATTATGGCCGGGGACGCGAGGGGCTGATCCCGCTCTGGGTGGGCGAGGGCGATCTGACCACGCCCCCTTTCATCGCGGAGGCCGCAAGGCGCTCCTTCGAGGCGGGCGAGACCTTCTATACGGCCCAGCGGGGCCTGCCCGCCCTGCGCGAGGCCATCGCCGCCTATATGACGCGCTTCTACGGGACGCCGGGCCAGGCATTTTCGCCCGATCAGTTCTTCGTCACCACCGGCGGCATGCACGCCTTGCAAATCGCCATGCGTTTGCTGGCGGGGCCGGGGGACGAGGTCATCGTCCCGACCCCCGCCTGGCCGAATTTCGAGGCCGCGCTCACCATTTGCGGCGCGCGCACGGTGGGTGCGCCGCTTGAGTTGATCGACACGGGCGCGGGACTGCGCTGGCGGCTGGACCCTGAGCGGGTGGCCCGCGCCATCACGCCGCGCACCCGGGCGCTGGTGGTGAACTCTCCCGCTAACCCGACCGGCTGGACCGCGAGCCTCGCCGAGCTGGAAGCCTTGCTGGCGTTGGCCCGCAAGCAGGGGCTCTGGATCATCGCGGACGAGATCTATGGGCGGATTGTCTTCGATGGCGGCCGCGCGCCCTCCTTCCATGACATCATGGAGCCGCAGGACCGCATCCTCTTCGTGCAGACCCTGTCGAAAAACTGGGCCATGACCGGCTGGCGCGTGGGCTGGCTGGAGGCGCCGGTGGCGCTGGGGCCGGTGATCGAGAATCTGGTGCAATTCTCCACCTCAGGCGTCGCCACCCCCACCCAGCGCGCCGCTGCGGCCGCGCTGGAGCATGGCGAGCCTTTCCTCGCCCATCAGCTTTCCCGCCTGCGCGCCAGTCGAGACGTGCTCTGTGATGCGCTCTGCGCCACCGGAAGGGCGCGCTTCGCCCAGCCGCCGGGAACATTCTATCTGTTCTGCGCCTTCGAGGGCCTCACCGACAGCCGCGCGGCGGCTATGCGGATCGTGGACGAGGCCAATGTGGGCCTGGCGCCAGGCACCGCCTTCGGCCCCGGCGGCGAGGGCTTCATGCGCATCTGTTTTGCGCGTGATCCGGCGTCCATAGGCGAGGCGGCGGAGCGACTGGCGGGCTGGCTGCGCGGTTAGGTCGCTTGCTGGTCCAGCCCATGCGTGTTTAATGGCGAGACATTCGCCATCACCACGCCCTGGCTTGCGTTGTCGCGCGCAAGCGATGAGAGTCCATGACAACCCCCAGCAAAAGCAAAGTCTTCCTTGTCGAACAGCCCATGAGCCGCCAGTTGGCCACCGTGGGCATCGGGCTTGTGGGCGGGTTGCTGCTGATGTCGCTGGGCATTCCGGCCGGCGCCATGTCGGGCTCCCTGATCGCCGTGGCGACCATGGGCTCTCTCAAGCCCGCGACCATTGTGCCGCTGGGCAAGACGCTGCGGATCGTGGCCATGCTGGTTTCGGGCGTTTCCATCGGCGCATCCGTGACGCCGGAGACGCTGCATAATATCGCGACCTATCCCGCCAGCGTGACGGCCATGATGACCTGCGTCTTCGTGATGACGGCCATCTCGACCCTCATCTGCATGAAATTCGCCGGCTGGAACCGCTCCACGGCCCTTCTGGCTTCGGTGCCCGGGGCGCTGGCCTACATCCTGTCGATCATCCCCACCACCAACGCCAACACGCCCCGCGTCGTCGCCGTGCAGATGGTGCGCGTGCTCTTTCTCATGGCGCTGGTGCCGGTGCTTGTGGCGGAATCGGGCATTTCGCTGGCGGTTGGCTCGGTGCGGCCGGATGATAGCTGGCTCATGTTCGCGCTGGAATGCGCTGTAGGCGGCGCTTTTGGCTTCCTGCTGACGCGTTTCAAAGTGGCGGGCGGCATGATGCTGGGCGCCATGACGATTTCGGCCCTGGCCCATGGGTTCGAGATCGCCCATGGGCGCGCGCCGCAGATCGCCCTCATCAGCGGGCAGATCCTGATCGGCGCCTGGTCGGGATCGCGTTTTGCAGGTTTTGACTGGGGATTGTTCCTGCGCCAGTCGCCGGTCATCGTGGGCTCGATCACCCTGACGGTTCTGGTCGCGGGTGGCTTTGCGGGGGCGACCTCAGTCGCGCTGGCGCTGCCCTTTGGCGCCACCTTTCTGGCCTTCGCGCCCGGCGGTTTCGAGGCCATGGCGGTGCTGGCGCTGGCGCTGGGCTTCGATCCCTTCTATGTGGCCGCGCACCATCTGGCGCGGTTCTTCCTGCTGAACTTCGGCATGCCCGTGGTGGTGCGTCTGTTCCTGCTGAAGAAGCCCTAAAATGGCGGCCTATTCGGCCGCGCGCTTCATTTCGGGATAGGTGCAGACCGCCTCGGGCGTGGCGCGGCGGATGGGGATGATCTGGGATTCCGTGAAGGGCAGGCCCAGCGTGGTCCAGACGTCCACCAGCGCCTCGACGAGATCAGCCACATGGGCCTCTTCATGGCGGGGGGTAGGAGTGATGCGCAGGCGCTCCGTGCCGATGGCTACCGTGGGGTAATTGATCGGCTGGATATAGATGCCGTGGCGCTCCAGCAGTAGATCGCTGGCCTTCTTGCAGGTCTCCGCGTCTCCCACCATCACAGGCACGATATGGGAAGAGTTCTCCATCACCGGCAGGCCAGCCGCGCGCAGGGCGTGCTTGGTCATCAGCGCCATGTGCTGGTGGCGCGTGCGCTCCTGGGAGGACGTCTTGAGATGGCGCACCGCAGCGCAGGCGCCAGCCGCCACGGTCGGGGGCAGGGCGGTCGTGAAGATGAAGGAAGGTGCATAGCTGCGCACCGCGTCGATGATCGAGGCGCTGGCGGCGATATAGCCGCCAAGGGTGCCATAGCCCTTGGCGAGCGTGCCCTCGATCACGTCGATGCGATGCATCACGCCGTCGCGTTCGCAGATCCCGGCGCCGCGCGGACCATACATGCCGACCGCATGGACCTCGTCCACATAGGTCATGGCGCCGTACTTCTCGGCGAGATCGGCGATGCCCGCCACGGGAGCGATGTCGCCATCCATGGAATAGAGGCTCTCGAAGACGATCAGCTTGGCGCGGCCGGGACCGGCGGCGATCAGCAGTTCTTCCAGATGGGCGAGATCATTATGCCGCCAGAGCTGCTTTTCGCAGCCCGAGCGACGGATGCCCTCGATCATGGAATTATGATTCAGCTCATCCGAAAGGATGAGGCAGTTTGGCAGCAGGCTGGCGATGGTCGAAATGCCCGCGAGATTTGAGATCCAGCCGGAGGTGAAGGCGAGCGAAGCCTCCTTGCCATGGAGGTCGGCTAGCTCCTGCTCCAGTTCCACGATGGGGTGATGGGTGCCCGAGATATTGCGCGTGCCGCCAGCGCCCGCCCCATGACGCTCGGCCGCGCGGACAACGGCGCTCACCACGGCGGGATGCCCGCCCATGCCCAGATAATCGTTGGAACACCAGATCACGACTTCGCGCGGCTGGTCAGCCTGCCCTTCCGGACGCCAGAGGGCTACCGGGAATCGGCTGGCGTCACGCTCAAGGTCGGCGAACACCCTGTAGCGGCGCTCGCTCTTCAGACGTTCGATCGACTGATGGAAAATGGCTTCGTAATCCATAACCCGTTTCCCTGCCCATCCGCGCCGGGCGGATGTTCCTCTTTCCCGGCCTGACCGAGAGCAAACCACATACAGCAATCCGCGTCGAGCGGGGAAGCGGCGGATGGTCTCACCCTGCCGCTTGCGCTCGACGCGGTCTTTGCGCTGGATCACTTTACGAGGAGAAGGGGTCCGGTCTGGTCACGACTGTCAGGGGGACACCACCCCCCTCGCCCGCCCACCGGACACCTGACAGGAACAGCCGGTGCCGATGGGCGCAGCATTGATCAGTTGGCAAGTGCGCACCGGCGTGGCGCAAAAGCCGCCGATGCCCCCAAAGCCGGCATAGCCCGTGTCGAACCCCACATTGATCATCGGGGAGGCGTAATAGTCATCCCAACCCCAATAGGGCGCGGAGGCCAGACCAATGCCCACGCCGAGGCCGGGCCGCCACCAACCGCGATTGCCCCAGCGCGCGCGCTGGAAAGGCCGCCCCACAAAGCCCGGGCGCCCGATGAACCTGGCCCGTGGCGAGAAGCCGGGCGCAAAACGGGCGCCTGCGAAGCCGACCCGGGGCGCAAAGCCAGTCCTTCCTGCAAAGCCTGGCCGCATGCTCACCATGCCCATGCGAGCGCCGCCAAATCCAGCGCCGCCAAATCCACCGCCGCCGCCGAAACGTCCCACGCCAAATCCGCCGCCGCCCCCGCCGCCCATGCTCATGCCGCCACCATGGCCCCCACCTCCGCCATGACCGCCACCACCCCCATGGCCTCCACCACCACCCCGGGCCAGGGCGGGAAGGGAAAGCGCCACGAGCGCCGACATTCCTAAAGACAAACCAAGTGCAAGAGGTGCGAGACGGGACATGTGAAGCCTCCAATGCGCGTCAGTTGAACCTATTGGCCACCTTGGCCGTTATTCGGGCGTCGCCGCGCTTTGTTTCGAACAGCCAAGGGCGCGACGAGGTTCCCATGGGGGCAAGCGAAGGCCCCGCGCAAATGTTGCGGTAGATGCTGAATTTGGTCTCGCGAGCCCTTTGTCGGCGTCCGGCAGGTTCGCGCTTCAAGCGGAGCAGCCATGGCGCGCATGCTGAAATTGTGTTTGGAGAGCCTGATCAGGCAGGGGCATCTTGAGGTCGAGACAGCCTCCGGTCCCTCCTTCACGGCAGGGGACGGAAGCGGCCAACCGGTCGCCATCCGTTTCAAGACGAAAGCAGCGGAGCGGCGCTTCCTTCGGGACCCCGAGTTGGCGCTGGGCGAACTTTATACGGAGGGCGCCGTCGCCATCACGCAGGGCGAGTTGCTCGATGTCCTGAAGCTGGGCCTGCGCAACACGGCCACGCTCGAAGGCTCGCGCTGGATGAGGCTGCTGAATGGCGCGCGCCTGCTGCTGCGGCGTATCCACCAGAACAACACATTGTTCCGCGCTCGCGTGAATGTCGCTCATCACTATGACATCGACGACCAGCTTTATGCGCTGTTTCTCGATTCAGACCGGCAATATTCCTGCGCCTATTTCGAGGATCCCGGCCATAGCCTCGAAGAAGCCCAGCTCGCCAAGAAACGCCATATCGCAGCCAAGCTTCTCATCGAGCCCGGCCACAGCGTCCTCGACATTGGCTGCGGCTGGGGCGGCATGGGACTTTATCTTGCCGCCCATGGCGGCGCGCGCGTGACGGGCGTCACCCTTTCGGCCGAACAACTGGGCGTTGCGCAGGCGCGCGCGCGGGCGCAGAACCTCAGCGTGCAGGCGGACTTTCGCTTGGAGGATTATCGCGAGACGAAAGGGCGTTTCGACCGCATCGTCTCAGTGGGCATGTTCGAACATGTGGGCGTGGGTTTCTTCGACGAATATTTTCGGAAGATAGCGGATCTGCTCGCGGACGATGGCGTGGCGCTGGTGCATACGATCACGCGCACGGACGGGCCGGGGGTCACCAATCCCTGGATCACCAAGCATATCTTCCCTGGCGGCTATATTCCCGCCATGTCGGAGGCCCTGCCCGCCATTGAACGGGCGGGCCTCATCGTCACCGACGTGGAAATCCTGCAACTGCATTATGCCGAAACGCTGAAGGCATGGCGCGAGCGATTCATGGCCCGGCGCGCGGAAGCCGAAGCCCTTTATGACGA
>CANCSY010000180.1 GCA_947380915.1 Beijerinckiaceae bacterium | reverse complement strand
CGGCGCCGGACTCAGTAACCCTGGGCGTCTTCGATCTGTTCGAACCAGTCGAAGCCCATGGCCTTCACGATGCGGCTGTTGACCACGATGATGCGGGCCTCGTTGGCCGGATCGGCATTGAAGTGCTGATGGGCGCAATAGGGCGGAATATAGACGAAATCGCCCGCCTTCCATTCGAACTTGCGAGGCTCGGCCTCCCATTCGAATTCCATCACGTCCTTGCAGTCGAAGCGCACGTCCCAGTGCAGGTCATAGCCCGACCCTTCGACCACATAGAACACTTCCTCGGACAGATGGCGGTGCTTGCCCGAGGCTTTGCCGCCGGGCAGGAACTGCATGTAGATGTCGAGGCAGTATTCCTTCGTGTTCATCTGCTCGTTGATGATGTGCTTGATGATGCCGTGGCGCGAACGCTCGAACGGCATCTGCGCCGCCTTCACGATATTCATCTGCTCGTCGTAGCCCTTGCGAAAGGTCTTCGAGGCTTCCAGAGCCGCGTCGTAGAAATTGGCGGTCAGGGTCTTGGTCTGGGCGCGTTCACGTTCGCGCGGATCGATAAAGCTCATGGTTGCACCTCAGAGATCGGCCGGGGGCGAATAGGCAAGCTGCTTGGCGGTGCCTTCCTTGGGCGGGAATTCCGCCACCTTCTGGAAGAGAAGGTGCATGAACAGGAACAGCGGCTTGGCCTTCATCACCAGGGTGATGCATTCGTCGTCATGGTCGTCCGAGAAATGCTGATGCACGCAGGCGTTTTCAACGATGAGAGCGTCGCCCGCCTCCCAGTCGTAGCGACGGCCGTCATGCACGTCATGGCCCGTGCCCTTGAGCACGAAAAACACGGCGCTGTTCATGTGGCCATGCTTCTGGCCATAGCCGCCGGGGGAAAAGACCTCGATATGAGTCTCGATGGACTGGGCCACCTTCACCGACTGGGGATTGATGATCTTCTTGCCATAATGGCCGGGACCGCCCTTCCACTTGTGGTCGCTGGTCGGATAGACGCGCGGCTGGTGGAAAAGTTCGCGCACCAGTTCGCCATAGGTGCCTTCAAGGGCGCGCACGAAGGTGCGCTTTTTCGTCCAGCGTTCCCAGACGACTTCCTCGCGTTGAGCGGCGCTGTTGTGGCCGGCGACCGCGTGCTCCTGTTCAGCCAAGGTCTTCTCCATAGGTGGTCAATGTTGGAATGAAAAGCGGCCCGCGGACGAATCCGCAGGCCGACGATGTCGCGAGAGCGCCTTTGAGGCGAACCCTCAGGCCACTTTCGGCGGCAGGGTTTCCAGCTCGGTCTTGTAGGCGTCATCCATGCGCGGCTCAAGGCCGACCTTGGACAGCTCGTCCTTGAACATGTCGCGCACGAGCGGCATTTCATCCGCATAGTCGATCTGGTCGCCGCCGATGCGCTTGGAGATCCAGGCCTTCGGCACGCCCTGGGCGTTGCGGATCGAGACGACCTCATGCTTGAACGCCAGATAGCGCGACGGGGTGGTGCCCGTGTTGAAGTGCTGGTGATTCCACATGTTCGGGGGCACGATCATGGTGCCGATTTCCCAATCATAGCGCTTGGGCTCATCGCCCTCGGCCCACATGAGCGAATAGCCCTGGCCGCCGAGGATGATCACATGGGCGCCGGGACCGTGGGCATGGCCCTTCTTGTAGGTGCCGATGGGGAACTGGGAAATGTGGCTGTTCATCGAGCCCTTCGCCATGTTGAAGCGAATATGGCCGCCGCCCGCGCCGCGCTCCTTGGCGGTGATGAGCGGAATGTTCGGCGCATCCGGCACGAAATTGGTGGTCAGCTTGAAGCCTTCCTGCTCGCCCTTGGCGGAGAAGTAGTCGGGCTCGCCCGCGAAACGCTCCTTGAAGTCGTGGGGCGTGTTGAAGACGAAGCTGATGTCTTCGTAGAGGTTGATGATCGGGGGCGCATTGGTCACCGACACGAAGCGCGCAGGCTCGCTGCCCGAGCCGTTGAAATGCTGGTGCCAGCAGTTCAGCGGAATGGCGAAGAGCGCGCCGGACTTCCATTCGAAGGTGATGCGGGCGCCCGCGTCGTTCCACACGGTGGTGGAGCCGCGACCGTCAAGCACGAGCACCATCTCTTCGAAGAGCTGGCGCTGGGGCTCGAGCTTCTTGCCAGGCGCGATTTCGCAGACATAGCAATCGTTCGAGGTGCGGGAGGCCTCATGGTTGATATAGACGCCCTTGCCGCCGCGACGCGCCCAGGGCTTCAGCTCGACCGTGCGCAGGTTGCGGATGTAATGCGCGCTGATGATGTCCAGACCCTCATCGCGCACCCAGCGCAGATAGGGGGTGTCCTTCTCGGTCGCGAATTTCTGGGCCAGATCGTCTGAGACGATCGCGTTCTTGGCCATGGAGATCTCCTTCTTCGTTTACGGGCGTCTTCGATAGTGCGCCGACAAGCGGCGAGACTGGTTGGTCGCTCAGGCGGCGTGCGCCGTTGCGGAGGCTTCCGCAGGCAGCGCCAGGCACTTGTGCGGATCGAGGCGGACGTTGATCTTGTTGCCCACCGGCGTGCGCAACGACGGATGCCCACGCGATTGGAGCATGTAATCGCCCACTTTGACCTGAAAGTCCACGAAATCCCCGAGGAAAACGCGCAGATCCATGACGCCTTCGCAATTGTTCAGCAAGCGACCTTCGGGGGCCGCCTCCTCGCTGAGCTCCACGTCTTCGGGGCGAATCGAGAGAGTCACCGGGAAACCTGCGACAAGTTCGGCCTCGGCGCTCGCCAGCAGATCGCCGAGCTTGGTGCGGACGCGGAACAGGCCCGTGGCCGCATCCTTGCCCAGGACCTCGCCATCGACGAAATTCGTCGAGCCGATGAAGTCCGCCACGAATCGGTTGTGCGGGCGCTCATAGATGGTGCGGGGCGAGCCGATCTGCACGATGCGGCCCTCGCTCATCACGGCGATCTCGTGGGAGAGCGCAAGCGCCTCGCCCTGATCGTGGGTCACATAGATGGTGGTGAGACCCAGCTCGCGCTGGATGCGCTTCAGCTCCACGCGCATGCGGTCGCGCAGCTTGGCGTCGAGGTTGGACAGGGGCTCGTCGAGCAGCAGGAGTTCGGGCTCCATGACGAGCGCGCGGGCCAGCGCCAGGCGCTGCTGCTGACCGCCGGACAGCTTGGTGGCGTCGCGTTCGGCCAGATGGTCGAGGCCCACCGCGTGGAGCACCTTCATCACCTTGTCGGCGATCTGGGCCTTGGGCAGCTTGTTGGGGCGCACTTCCAGCGGGAAGGCCGCATTGGCGAAGACGGTCATGTGCGGCCAGATCGCGTAGGACTGGAACACCATGCCGAAATTGCGCTTGTTGGGGGGCACGAAGAGGCCCTGGGCGGAGGAATAGACCATCCGGCCATTCACCTCGATCTCGCCCGAGGTCGGGCGCTCGAGCCCGGCGATGGAGCGCAGGGTCGTCGTCTTGCCGCAGCCTGACGGCCCAAGCAGGGTGAAGAACATGCCCTTGGGCACTTCAAAGCAGACATCCTGCGCCGCCTTCACAGGCGGGCCCTTCTGGGTCTTGTATTCCGTGTTCAGTGACCGGACGCTCAGCACATTCGCCTCCCTTGATCGTTTCCCCCGGAAGCCCGGACCTTGTCCTGACTCCGCCTTGCCGACTTTGCGTCGGCGATTACCCTGCGAGCTTCATAACACCGGATCATGGAAAAGGTCAGCTCCCTTTACCGTGATCGTGATGGTGGTGGTGACCATGGCCGTGATGATGGCCGTGGTCATGGTGATGATGATCGTGCTCCGCCTCGACGTGGTGGATGCGCTCCTTGGAGCGCAGCCCGCGCGGATCCTCGCTGAAGACCAGCGACTTGATCGTCACCGGCACCGTGTAGGAGGGGATCCGCACCTTGCCAAGGTCGATATAGTCGAAGTCCATCAGCATGACCCCGTCGATGACGAGGATCTCGCTCATCACCTTGCAGTCCTCGCGCAGGACCGCCCCGAGGGTCTGGGCGATATCGCCGTCCAGCATCACATAGATCGGCTTTTGCGCCGCGATATGGTCGGACAGGCCAATGGCGATCCCCTGCGCGGTGGCGAAAATCCGGTCATAGGCGGGCATGCCCTTCCAGTGGAAGGCCAGGGCGATGTCGATCTCGGCGCCCTCGACCTCGAAAGCCTTGCGATGGGCCACGATCGCCTTGCCCAGAGCCTGACCGTCGACCTCCTCGGTGAATTCGAAGGCTGGCTGGATCACCTGCAAATTGCGGCGCGGAAGAAGGGCGCCGGGATTGGAGATGTAGCTGGTGTTGCCCGAGAGCTGCACCGAATATTCCGAAGCGCCCAGCGCCGTGGCGCGGATGCACTCGCGCGCGGGCAGCATGGGCCAGGGGAAGCGCCCGGCCGCGATCTTGCGCGCCAAAGCGGAGCCCAGCCGCTTGCCCATGTCGCCGAAGTCGCGGGGCTCGCGGTCATAGACATATTCGGCCACGCCGCCGGAGAACATGACGCCCCCGATGTCGCTGAAATCGGCGATGGGGTCGGTCAGATACAGATGCTCCACGTCATGGGGCGCGGGGCGCTGGGTCAGGGCCACGACCAGCGTCTCGGCCATGACATCGGCCACCTTGTCGAGGTCGGCGCTGGTGACCTGATCGCCGAGACTCCAGTCGAAGCCCGCCCGTTTGGCGTGGTGCTTGCCCGCCGGATCAAGGCGGGTGATGCGGAAATTCTCGTCCACCACCTGCAACCGGCCCCCCACATGGAAGGCGGCGGTGGCGATGCACTGGCCCTTGGCGACGAGGCCGAGCTTGGTGGTGCCCCCGCCTATATCGATATTGAGCACACGCTTTTCAAGCTCGAGGGAGGCTTGCGCGGCGCCCGAACCGTAGGCGGCCAGCATGGATTCCATGTGATGGCCAGCCGTGGCGCAGACGAAATCGCCGCCCGCCTCCGACAGCATGGCCGAAATGCCTTGCGCGTTCTCCCGCCGCAGGGCCTCGCCGGTGAGAATCACCGCGCCAGCGTCGATATCGCCGGGGGCGAGACCCGCCGCCGCATAGGCGTCGTCGACAATCTTGCGCAGGGCCTTGTCGTCAATGCGGGTTTCGCTGGAATAGGGGGTGAGGGAGACCGGGGAGAGAAAGAGAGTGTCGCGGGCGACCACGTAGAAACGGCTGGTCAGCTCCTCGGCGAGGCGCCGCAGGTGGATTTTCGAGAAAATCACCTGAGTTCCGGAGGAGCCGATGTCGATGCCGACGCTGACCAGGGTCACATTGTCCTGGATCCAGAGAGGATTTTCCTCCAGCGGCACATCGGAGTCATATTCGTCGTGGTCGTGGTCGGCGTCTTCGGCATGCACATGCGCCCAGCTCAGACCCATGGTGTGCTCGCCCATGGAATGGCCCGCCGGTTTCTTGTCGTCCTCGTTCGCCATGCGCCGCGCTCGCTCCCTCGCCGAAATTTCGTTCCCCTGCTTGGTTCGCGCATGGCGAGATTGGAGTCAACTGCCGTGTGCGAGATTGACAGCGCCCGGGCTTTGGCGGATTAGCCAAGGACAGGATTTGAACCCAAGGAGGATCTCATGCCCCATGATGGAAAAGACACCGTTCACTGGCATGAGCCGGCTGGCGCGAAAAAAGCCGGCTTTGGCGAATTCAAGAAGCAGCCCACCCCCTACGACGCCTGGATGGAGGCCGAGGGAATCCCGGTGTTCCGGGGCATCGGCATCAGCAAGGTGCAGAATCTGCCCCTGATGCCGTGGAAGCGGACGGGCGGCAAGGGCCACTTCATCCAGCTTTACGGCACCGAGACCAAATGGGGCTGCTATGTGGTGGAAATTCCCCCCGGCGGCGCCCTGAACCCCGAAAAGCATATGTACGAGGAAATTTTCCTCGTGGTGGAAGGGCGCGGCTCGACCGAAGTCTGGATCGAGGGCCAGTCCAAGAAGCACGTTTTCGAATGGCAGAAGGGCTCGATGTTCTCGATCCCCATGAACGCCATGCACCGCCACGTCAACGCGACCTCCGGCGGCGCCCTGCTGCTGGGCGGCACCACCGCCCCCGTGGTGCTGAACGCCCTGCAGAACACGCAGGCCGTGTTCGACAACCCCTTCGTCTTCTCCGACCGCTTCTCCGGCGCGGACGACTTCTTCAAGCCCAAGGACGAGATCGAGCCCGATCCGGTGCGCGGGCTGGCCATGCGCAAGACCAATTTCATCCCCGACGTCATCAATTGCGAACTCCCGCTCGATAACCGCCGCTCGGTGGGCTATCGCCGCGTCGAGCCCTTCATGACGAACAACAGCTTCTATTACTGGATCGGCCAGCACGAGAATGGCCGCTATTCCAAGGGCCACGCCCATACCTCGGCAGCGGTTCTGATCTGCCTGAAGGGCAAGGGCTACACCTATTCCTGGCCCGAGCGCTGCGGCGAGCGGCCCTGGGAGAACGGCATGGCCGATCAGGTCAACCGGCTCGACTACGAGCCCGT
>CANCSY010000179.1 GCA_947380915.1 Beijerinckiaceae bacterium | reverse complement strand
CAGTTCTCCCGGAAGAAGGACAGCCAGACGCTCGCCATGTTGGAGGCGCCGTCGAGCATGGTCTTGAGCAGGCGTCCCGAATGGACGGACGTGTGGAAGCCCAGCGGCAGATGCAGCACATGTTCGAAATAATCGGCCATGACCGCCAGGCGGCGTCGATGGGAGAGCCGGTCCGCATGGAGCGCCACCAGAACCGCCGCGCCGATGGTGAAGAGGCCAAAGCCCACCCAGGCGCCCAGCAGGGGCGTCAGCTCGGCCCAGCTCAAGGTCTTGTTCTGGGCCTGCGCCCCCGCCAGCACGTCGATGATCCGCCCGAAGAGAATCGGCTCGGCGAACTGGGCGCCCGCCAGCGCCAGATTGGCGCCCACCAGGGTGAGGGCCAGATTTCGCTCGGGGCGCAACTGCTTCAGCACCCGGACGTAAACATTCATGAACTGCATGGATTTGAAACCGGGATCCCGAGAGGCTGCGCTTCCTGATGACACTATAGGCCGCGCGAGCCGCCGTCCAAGAGGCGCCGCGTAAAAAGGAGGCGCCACAGGCCCGGACAGGGGGGTTGGCCTTGCCGCCCGGGCGCGCTATTGCAGATCATCAGCCGATGGAGCCGTCAATACCATGAAAAAGGTTTATCCAGACGCCACGAGCGCACTTGCAGGCCTGATCAAGGATGGCATGACCATCATGTCCGGCGGCTTTGGCCTGTGCGGCATTCCCGAAACCCTGATCATGGCGATCAAGGACTCCGGAGCCAGGGATCTCACGGTCATCTCCAACAACGCAGGCGTCGACGGCATCGGCCTCGGCATCCTGCTGGAGACGCGCCAGATCAGGAAGATGATCTCCTCCTATGTGGGCGAGAACAAGCTCTTCGCCCAGCAGTTCCTCGCGGGCGAGCTGGAGCTGGAGTTCAACCCGCAGGGCACGCTCGCCGAGCGCATCCGCGCGGGCGGCGCGGGCATCCCGGCCTTCTTCACCAAGACGGGCTATGGCACCATCATCGCCGAGGGCAAGGAGACCCGCACCTTCGACGGCGAGCATTACGTGATGGAGCGCGGGCTGGTGGCGGACATCGCCCTCGTCCACGCCTGGAAGGCCGACCACGAAGGCAATCTCGTCTATCGCAAGACCGCGCGGAACTTCAATCCGATGATGGCGACCGCAGGCAAGGTGACCATCGCCGAGGTGGAGCATCTCGTGGCGCCGGGCGAGATCGATCCCGACCACATCATCACCCCGGGCGTCTATGTGCAGCGCATCGTGCACACGCCCGCAGCCGTCAAACATATCGAGCAGCGCACCACGCGCGCCCGCGTCTGAGGAGCTACGACAATGGCCTGGACCCGTGAACAGATGGCGGCCCGTGCGGCGAAGGAACTGCGCGACGGCTTTTATGTGAACCTTGGCATCGGCATTCCCACGCTGGTGTCGAACTATATTCCCGCTGGCGTGAATGTGCAGCTGCAGAGCGAGAACGGCATGCTGGGCATGGGGCCATTCCCCTATGCGGGCGATGAGGACGCCGATCTCATCAATGCGGGCAAGCAGACCATCACCGAACTGCCCACCACCAGCTTCTTCTCGTCGGCCGATTCCTTCGCGATGATCCGCGGCGGGCATATCGACCTGTCGATTCTGGGCGCCATGCAGGTGGCGGAGAATGGGGATCTCGCCAACTGGATGATCCCCGGCAAGATGGTGAAGGGCATGGGCGGCGCGATGGATCTGGTCGCGGGCGTCAAGAAGGTCGTGGTGGTGATGGAGCATGTGGCCAAGGATGGGCCCAAGCTTCTCCACAAATGCGACCTGCCCCTGACCGGCGCGCGCGTGGTGGACATGGTCATCACGGATCTTGGCGTCTTCACCATCGACAAGAGCGGCGATGGCGGGATGACGCTGGTGGAGCTCGCCGATGGCGTGAGCCTCGAGGATATCGCCGCCAAGACGCAGGGCAGCTACAAGGTCGCGCTGAAGGCGGCCTGAGAACCAATCAATACAGCGTGATGCGCCCCCTCTAGGCGCCTGATCGCCCGACCGCTAGAGTCGGACGCAGCAAGACTCACCGGGCGCACAAGACGCCCGGGGGAAGACCAAGGGAGAGGCGACATGAGCCCAAACGCCAAATGGCTGCGCGCAGTGACAGCGGCCGCCTGTCTGTTCAGTTGCGCCTCCGGCCAGGCCGCCGATGCGACGCTGATCGAGGCGGCCAAAAAAGAGGGCCGCGTGCTCTGGTACACGACCCTGATCGTCAATCAGGTGGTGATCCCCCTCAAGACCGCCTTCGAGAAGAAATATCCCGGCGTCACCCTCGACTATGCCCGCAATGACGAAGGCCCCACCGCCATACGCCTGCTGAACGAGGCGAAGGCGGGCAAGGTGCAGGCGGATATTTTCGACGGGCTGACCGTCAATATGCCGCTCAAGCGTGAGGGCCTGCTGGCCCGCATCGAGATCCCCAACGCCGCCGATTATCCGGCGGAAATGCGGGATGCGGATGGCGCCTGGCACGCTCTGCTGCTCTTCGTCTTCGGGCCGGGCTACAACACCACGCTTGTCTCCAAGGCCGATGCGCCCAGAACCTATGAGGACCTGCTCGACCCCAAATGGAAGGGCAAGATGGCCTGGAACCCCAATTCCAGCGCAGGCGCCATCGGCTTTGTCGGCAACATCATGCTGAGCATGGGGCCGGACAAGGGCATGGATTACCTGCGGGCGCTCGCCAAGCAGAATGTGGTCAACGTGGAGGCCTCGTCGCGCGCCATTCTCGATCAGGTGATTGCGGGCGAATATCCCATGGGACTGATGATGTTCAACAATCATACGGTCATCAGCGCGCGCAAGGGCGCCCCCTCCGACTGGACGCCGCTGGAGCCCGTTCCGGTGGCCTTCGATTCCCTGGGGATCATGAAGGATGCGCCCCACCCCAACGCGGCGCGCCTGCTGGTGGAATTCCTGCTCTCGGAAGAGGGACAGACCGTGCTCAAGGACGCGGATTACCTGCCCGCCAACGCCAAGGTCCCAGCCATGAAGGCGGGACTGCGGCCCGAGGACGGCGGCTTCAAGGCCACATGGATGCGCCCGGATGTGGTGGATCCCCAGATGGCCAATTGGTCGCGCATCGCCAAAGACCTGTTTCGCTGAACCCGGGGGGAAGCCGACATGAAGATCACGCGCCGCGAAGCTCTCACCCTTTCCGCCTCCGCGCTGGCCTTTTCGCCAAGGCTCGCGCAGGCGGATGAGGCCGCCCTCTATGCGGCCGCCAAGGCCGAGAAAGAGGTCGTCTGGTACACGACACTGATCGTCAATCAGGCGGTGCGCCCGATCATCGACGCCTTCCAGGCGAAATATCCCGGGATCACCGTGCGCTACAACCGCGCCGACAGCGTGCCGACCGCCATCAAGATCATCGACGAAAGCCGCGCGGGCGCGCCCCAGGCCGATGTCTTCGACGGCATCGAGACCGAGCCGCCGGTGGCGGCGGCGGGCTTCGTGGCACCCTATGTGAGCGCCCATGCGGGGCTCTATCCGCCCGCCCTGCGCGACGCCAATGGCATGTGGATCGCCACCAATCTCTATTTCCTCACGCCCGGCTACAACACCAATCTGGTGAAGCCCGCCGAGGCGCCCAAGACCCTCGACGACCTCCTCGACCCCCGCTGGAAGGGCAAGATCGTCTGGAGCAATGCGCGCAGCGCGGGCGGGCCAATTTTCGTGGGCTCGGTGCTGCGCCATCTGGGCGAAGAAAAGGGCATGGCCTGGCTGGAGACATTCTCGCGCCAGCAGGTGGTCAACGCCTATATCACCGCCCGCGCCGTGCTCGATCAGGTGATCGCGGGCGAATATCCCCTCGCGCTCTGCATCTTCAACCACCATGCGGTGCTCAGCGCCCAGAAGGGCGCCCCGGTGGACTGGATCAAGCTCAACCCCATCGCCGCGCCCATGCAGGTGACGAGTCTGGTCAAGAACTGCGCCCATCCCAATGCGGGCAAACTGCTGATCGATTTCATCGCGTCCGAACAGGGCCAGAAGGTGCTGGCGAGCGCCGACTATCTGCCGGCCATGCCGAGCGTGGAGGCGAAGACGCCGAGCCTGAAGCCCGAGAAAGGCGATTTCACGCCCCTCTATTTCCCGCCGGACGTGCTTGGGCGCGACGGCGACCGCTGGGACCAGATCTACAAGGATCTGTTCCGCTGACACCCAACTGAACGAGGATCAACGCCGTGACCTTTGAAGCATCCCGCGCCCGGGTTGGCGCGCTTGTCGCCCCGCGCAATGTCGTCATCGTGGGAGCGAGCGACCGCCCCGGCAACTGGGCGCTGCGCGCCTGGCGCAATCTGCAACGCTATCATTTCCCCGGCCGCATTTTCCTCATCAATCCCAAACGCGACGAGATTCTGGGCGAGAAATGCTATCCCGATTTCGCCGCCCTGCCCGAGCCGCCCGATCATATTCTCGTGGTGGTGCCCGCCCCCGCCGCCGCCGATGTGCTGGAGGCCGGCGCCGCCGCAGGCGCCCGCAGCGCGACGGTTTTCTCATCGGGCTTTGGCGAGGCCTATGACGAAGCGGGCGCGGCGCTGGGGGTGCGGCTGCGCGAGGTCATCGCACGCACGGGGCTCGGCGTTTCGGGGCCCAATTGCATGGGCAATATCTGCAAGCCCGCAGGCTTCGTGACCCTGACCGAAGACCGGCCCCTCAACATGGAGATGGGCGAGGTGGCCCTCGTCGGCCAGTCCGGCGGGGTGATGATCTTCATCAACCAGGCGCTGGAGGAGCGCGGCATGCTGGCCCGCTACCTCATCACGTCAGGCAATGAGGCGGGGCTGCAAGTCGCCGATTACATCGCCTATTTCGCCACGGAGTCCGAGCTCAAGGTCATCATCGTCTATGTGGAGGCGGTGGCGGATCTCGGCCGCTTCGTGGAGGCCTGCAAGCTGGCGCGGGCGGCGGGCAAATCGGTCATCGCCATCAAGCTCGGCCAATCCGAGGAGGGCCGGGCGGCGGCGCTGGCCCATACGGGCTCGCTGGCGGGCACGGTCGCGGCCTTCGACGCGGTTGCGGCGGATGCGGGCGTGATCCGCGCCGACACCCTCGACGATGCGGTGGAGCTGGCCGAATTGCTCGCCCATACCGGCGCCCCCACAGGCCGGCGCCTTGGGGCGGTGACGCTTTCGGGCGCCTATCGCGGCTTGCTGCTGGATGCGGCGGAACGCCATGGGCTCACCTTCCCCAAACTGGCGCCGGAAACGGTGGCCCGGCTGGAGGAGGTCATGGGCGTGGGCTCGCTGATCTCGAATCCCATCGACGGCGGCTTCAGCGTGCTGTCGAGTCCGCAGGCCTACAAGGCCTGTATCGAGGCCATGCAGGCGGACCCTAATATCGACATGGTGCTTTTGCAGGAGGCCATCCCGCGCGAGCCCGGCTCCAATCGCGCCGAGGCCTATATCAAGCTGGTGGAGGACTATATGGCGGAGGGCGGGCGCAAGCCCCTGTCTTTCGTCACCCTCACCTCCCATGGCCAGACCGCCCATAGTCGCGCCCTGCGCCATGGCGCCCCCCATGTGTCCTTCCTGCAGGAGGCCAACAAGGCCCTGCGCGCCATCGCCACCGCCGCAAGGCGGGGCGAGGCGGAGGCTCTGGTCAGTGCGCCCGAGGCCCCGGCGGCCGCCGCGCCAGCCCTCGAGCAGGAACTGCGCGCCCAGGCCGCCCAATTGCTGGCGCCCATGGCGCTGGACGAGGCCCGCTCGAAGGCGCTGCTGGCCCTCTACGGCGTCCCCCTGCCCCAGGAAGGGCTGGCGCTGGATGTGGAGGCCGCCATCGCCATCGCCGGGCGGATCGGCTTCCCTGTGGTGCTGAAGGCCGTCTGCGCCACCCTGACCCATCAATCCGATGTGGGCGCGGTTCAGCTCAATCTGCGCGACGCGGACGCCCTGCGGGCCGCCTGGGCGCGGATCGAAGCCAATCTCGCCGCCCATGGCTTCACCGACGCGCTGGAAGGCATGCTGGTGGCCCAGATGGTGACCGGCGGGCTGGAACTGGTGATGGGCGTCCATCGCGATCCCGAGATGGGCCCGGTCATCATGGGCGGCAGCGGCGGCGTGCTGCTGGAGCTAGTGCGGGATGTGGCTTTCGCAGCTCCGCCCCTCAATCTGGCCAAGGCCCACGATCTCATCGCCCGCACGAAAGCCGGACAACTGATGAAGGGCTATCGCGGCTCCGGCGCGCTTGATGCGAAGGCCTATGCGCAGGCGCTGGTGGCGCTGGGGCGGCTGGCGAACGATCTGGGCGATGTGCTGGAATCGGTCGATGTCAATCCGTTCCTGCTGCTGGCGCAAGGCGGCGTCGCGCTGGATGCGCTGGTGGTGCTGCGCCCGCCAGCGCGATGAGGCCTTTTGTCGGAGCCGCCGCCATCAAGATTGAAAAAAACCAAGGAAGAGGAAAGCCAAATGAAGGACTATGAAACCATCAAGATCGTGCAGGAAGACGATGGCGTCACCTGGCT
>CANCSY010000178.1 GCA_947380915.1 Beijerinckiaceae bacterium | reverse complement strand
CTGCAAGCAAGGCTCGCCGCGCGCGAGGCCATGGCTTCGGCGCTCGCCGATCTGCGCGCCCAGTTCACGGATCAGGCCGACGGCCATGGGGAGGCGCAGGTGCGCGCCGATCTCGGGGGTTTCGACCCCGACCGGGCGCAGGCGGATCTCGCCGCCCTCCAGCAGGAGGACGAGCGCTCCGCGCTTGAGTCCAACGAGGCCTATGCGGCGGTGAAGGAGGCCAGGCGCCAGATCGAGGCCTGGGAGCAGGGTCTGGGCTCGGAGGCCGCCAGCCAGCAGCGCGTCAACGCCGAAGGCGAGATGCAGGAGGCGGCGCGGTCCTGGCTCGTGCTGCGCCTCGCTGGCGCCATGCTGGCGGATGCGCTGGAGCGCCACCGTGCGGCCCGGCAAGACCCCCTCATGGAGCGCGCCAGCGCGCTTTTCGCCGCGCTGACGGGCGGGGCCTTCTCCGGCATCGTCCAGTCCTATGGGGAGGATGGCGTCGAGACGCTGTTCGGCAAGCGCGCCAATGGCGAGGAGGTGGCCATCGCGGGCCTGAGCGAGGGCACGCGCGATCAGCTCTATCTGGCCCTGCGCCTCGCCTATGTGGAGGACTACGCGGCGCGCGCCGAGCCCGCGCCCTTCATCGCCGACGATCTCTTCACCAGTTTCGACGACGCCCGCACCGCCCATGGGCTGCGGGTTCTGGCGGATGTGGGGGCCACGGCGCAGTGTGTGCTCTTCACCCATCATCGCCATGTGGCGGAGATCGCGCGGGCGGAGCTGGGCGAGGATGTGGATTTGATCGAAATCTAGGGACGGTTGCAGGCGGCGCGCTTTGACGAAGGCTGGCGCCCGTTCTTAAATCAGGAGCGTTCTCCATGGAGAAGGTCCCTGTCATCGTCCTGCGGCATCCGCTAAGAATGACGCCTCGCAGAATTTTCCCCCTCACACCCTCAGGAAAACTCCATGACCGACAAATTCGAAGACTATTGCTGGAAAGACCTCCTCAACGACGAGTTGCTGGAAATCTACAGCGCCTATCGCCGCGACCTCTATGTGGGTCCGCGCCCCGCGATTCTGGCCATCGACCTCTACAACAAGGCCTATCTGGGCGGTAATCGTCCCGTCATCGAGGTGAACCGCGAATTCTCCGGCTCCTGCGGCGAGAACGCCTGGCGGGCCGTGGAGCCCACCGTGAATCTCTTCGCCGCCGCGCGCCGGGCCGGGATTCCCGTGATCTACTCCACCCGCCACGCCGACACCGCAGGGGTCCATTCCACCAACCGGCGGATGGGCCGTGAGATGGAGGATGTCTATGGCATCAAGGAAGAATTCGCCCCGCACCCCGGCGATCTCGTGATCTACAAGGAGCGCGCCTCCGCCTTCTTCGGCACGCCGCTCATCGCCCACCTGCGCCGCATGGGCGTGGAGAGCCTGATCATCTGCGGGGAAAGCACCTCCGGCTGCGTGCGCGCCTCCACGGTGGACGCCTATTCCTATGGCTTCCACAATGTGCTGGTCGAGGAATGCACCTATGACCGCTCGATGCTGAGCCACAAGGTCAACCTCTTCGACCTCCATCACAAATATGCCGACGTGATGCATGTGGGCGAGGTGATCGCCCATCTCGATGGCATGGCCTCGCCCGCGAAAGCGGCCGAGTAAGGGTTTCGACGGCGATAAAGGGGGCGCCGCATCGCAGCGGCGTCCCGCTCTGGTCAAGCAGAGGTAAACGGACCTTAACCGGCCCTTAATCGGCCCGATTTAGAGTCGCATAAACCGCGATCCGGAGGACGGACATGCGGCGAGGCGGCGAGGACGAAGCGGGCGCCATGGGCAGCGAGAGCTGGTTCGGCAAAAAGCGCGAGCCCAAATTGGCGGCGCCTCGCAAGGCCCGCGCCGACGAATTGCGCATCGAGCCCGAGGATCTTCCCGACCACATGCGCAAGCGCAAGGGCGGCGTGCGCATCGAGCCCTTCTTCGAAGAACAGGGCGGACCGCCGCGCAAGCTGGCCCCTGAAGAGCCTGCGCCGGGAAAACGCGCGCGCAAGAAGGCGCCTGCCGACACGGTCGAGGATGCGGAGGACGAGGCGCCGCCGCCACGCCAGAAAAAAGCCAGGGCCAAAGGCAAGCCTCGCCGCTCGGTTCTGGGCGTGCTGGTCTATTACGGCGCGGTGCTCGGGGTCTGGTGCGTCATCGGGCTCGGCGCCCTCGTGGCCTGGCATGCCGGGCAACTGCCACCCATCGACCGGCTCGCCGTGCCCAAGCGCCCGCCCAATATCGCCATTCACGCAGATGACGGCACGCTGCTGGCCAATCGTGGCGACACCGGCGGCGCGGCGATCCATATCAAGGACCTGCCCCCCTATCTGCCCCAGGCCTTTGTCGCCATCGAGGATCGACGGTTCTATTCCCATGCCGGAATCGATCCCCTGGGGATCGGCCGCGCGGTGCTGCGCAATGTGATGAAGCGCGGGGGCATGGAGGGCGGCTCCACCATCACCCAGCAGCTCGCCAAGAACCTGTTCCTGACCCAGGAGCGCACGATCTCGCGCAAGATCCAGGAGGCGATCCTCGCGGTCTGGCTGGAGCATCGCTACTCCAAGGACCAGATTCTCGAACTCTATCTGAACCGCGTCTATTTCGGCTCCGGCGCCTATGGGGTCGAGGCGGCGGCGCGCAAATATTTCGGCCGCAGCGCCAGCGAGACCACCTTGCAGGAGGCGGCCATTCTGGCGGGCCTGATGAAGGCGCCCACCAAGCTCGCGCCCAATCGCAACCCCGACGGCGCCGCCGAACGGGCCACGCAGGTGATCCTGGCCATGGTGCGCGAGGGCTTCATCACCGAGACCATGGGCAAGCTGGCCCTCGCCAATCCCGGCCAGGCGGCCCAGCCGCGCGGGGCGGGATCGATCAACTACGCCGCCGATTATGTGATGGATGTGCTCGACGACACGCTCGGCGCCATCGACGACGACATCATCGTCACGACAACCCTCAGCAGCGCCCTGCAAAGCGCGGGCGAGCTGGCCCTGACCGATGAGCTGACGAAAAAAGGCCCGCGCTTTGGCGTCTCCCAGGGCGCGCTGGTGGCCGTGGACATGAGCGGCCAGATCAAGGCGCTGATCGGCGGGCGCAATTATGCCGAGAGCCAGTTCAACCGGGCGGTGGCCGCGCGCAGACAGCCGGGCTCCGCCTTCAAGCCCTTCGTCTATCTGAGCGCGCTGGAAAAGGGCCTGACGCCAAACAGCCTGCGCGAAGACGCCCCCATCAATCTGAAGGGCTGGAAGCCGGAAAACTCGACCCATGAATATCAGGGCCCGGTGACCCTGACCCGCGCGCTTTCCATGTCGCTCAACACGGTGGCGGTGCGGCTCGCGCTGGAAGTGACTCCCAAGACCGTGATCGCGACAGCCCATCGGCTGGGCGTGGCCTCGGATCTGCGGCCCGACGCCTCCATCGCGCTTGGCACCTCTGAAGTCACGCCGCTGGAGCTGGTCAACGCCTATGCGCCCTTCGCCAATGGGGGCGTGGGTGTGCAGCCCCATATCATTACGAAAGTGCGCCGGGCCGATGGCAAGCAGCTCTATCAGCGCAAGGGCTCGAGCTTCGGCCGCGTGATCGAGCCCCAGCATGTGGCCATGATGAACGCCATGTTGCAGGAAACCCTGCTCACCGGCACCGCTCGCAAGGCCGAACTGCCGGGCTGGCAGGCGGCGGGCAAGACGGGCACTAGCCAGGATTATCGCGACGCCTGGTTCGTGGGCTACACGAGCCAGCTGGTGGCGGGCGTCTGGCTGGGCAACGACGACAGCTCGCCCACCAGGCGCGCCTCCGGCGCCAATCTGCCCGTGGACATCTGGAGCCGCTTCATGCGCGAGGCCCTGCGCAACACGCCGCCCGCGCCGTTGCCTGGCGGTCCATGGCGCGATCCTGGTCCGCTCTCGCAAGCGCCGCCGCCAATCCCGCCTGCGGATATTCCCGCCGCGCCTGTTGCGCCGCAAGCGTCGGCGCCTGCCCCGGTCGCAGCGCCCGCGCCCATCGCCCGTCCTGCCTCTGCGCCCGTCCCGCCGCCTCAACAGGCGCAGGCACAGCCCCAGATACCGACCCAGCCTCCGCGCGCACCGAGGCGCGACCAAGCGGTCGAGCCATCGAACGATCTCCTGCCCCCCGCCTCGATCCCACGCGGGAGCCAGTCGAAGACCCCGCTGGAGCGTCTGTTCGGGGGGTGAGCGCTGGTGGCGGCGCCGTTTCGCCCCGAAAGTTCAACCGGGCTCGAGAGGGGCGTCCTTCGGGTCGCGACGCCGGTTCATATCCTTCACGCGGGTCGAGAGGCGTATGGCGCGCCGTTCGTGTTCTTCGCCGCCGGGTTGCAGCAGCTTGCGATATTCGTCGCGCTTCTCGTGGATCGAGGCGATGACCAGGCCCATGGGCACACCGATATCGACCAGCGCCGCCTCAGATAATTGCAGGCTCGCCTCGATGGTTTCGGGGATCGCGTCGGTGGCGCCCAGCGCATAAAGCTGGGTGGCGTGATGGGAGTCGCGGGCGCGGGCGACGATGGTGATGTCGGGCCGGGCCTTGCGGGCGAGCCCCACGACCTGCTCGGCCTGTTGCGGCCGATCAATGGTCACAATGAGGGCGCTGGCCTCCTCCAGCCCGCAGGCCCGCAGGAAATCGGGCTTGGTCGCGTCGCCCCAGTAGAGATTGCGCGCCTGCGGCCGCTCGCGCGCCACGAGCCTGGGATCGCCATCCACCGCGATGAAATCGAGCTGGTGACGGGCCAGCATTTCGCCAACCAGTCGCCCCACGCGCCCATAACCCACCACGATCACGCGGCCCTTGCGCGCTTCCTGCGGCGGCGCTGCCGACAGTTCCGGGGACAGCGCCTGCGGCTCGGTCGCGCTGCGCCTCGCGCCCAGCAGGGCCAGCAGGGGAATCGCCGCCATGGAGAGCGTGACCGAGAGGATCAGGGTCGCGCCGACGCCGGGGGGCAGCAGGCGTTCGGCGACGGCGGCGGTGATCATCACGAAGGCGAATTCGCCGCCCGGGCCGAGCAGCAGGGCGGTCTCCCTCGCCGCAGGCGCAGGCAGGCCCGCGACCCGCCCCAGACCAAAGAGAATCGCCGCCTTGAGCGCGATCAGCCCCAGCGCAACGCCGATCACAAGGCCCGGCGCACGGGCGATCTGCGTCAGGTCCAGCTCCACGCCGATGGAGACGAAGAAGAGGCCGAGCAACAGGCCCTTGAAGGGCTCCAGCGTCACCTCGATCTCGCGGCGATATTCGGTCTCGCCCAGCAAGAGCCCCGCGATGAAGGCGCCCAAAGCCATGGACAGGCCGCTCATGGCGCTCGCCACCCCCGTGCCGATCACCACGAAGAGGCAGGCCGCCATGAAGAATTCGGTGGAGCGCGCCAGCGCCACCTGATGAAAAAGGGGCCGCAGCAGCAGCCTGCCACCCAGCACCAGCACGGCGAGCGCCGCCATGGCGGGCAAAATGGCGAAGAGCATGTCCGCGCCCGTCCCCCCGCCCTGATCGCCCGCCATGGAGACCGCGAAGAGCAGGGGCGCCACCATCAGGTCCTGGAACAGCAGCACCGCGAAGGCCGCGCGCCCGGCGGTGGTGGACAGACGCCGCCGTTCCGCCAGCACGGGAATGACGATGGCTGTCGAGGACAGGGCCAGCGCCCCGCCCACCACCAAGGCGGCGCCCTGGGGCAGACCAAAGATCAGCGCCGCAATTTCGCCCAGCACAACCGTGCTGAGCAGGACCTGGGCGGCGCCGAGGCCGAAGACCAGCCGACGCAGGCGGGTCAGGCGTTCATAAGAGAGTTCGAGGCCGATCATGAACAGCAGAAAGACCACCCCGAATTCGGCGATTTGCGCGATGCGCCGGGTATTCTCAAGCTGAAAGAAGTCGAGCCATGGATGGTCCGAGAAGCCACCAAGCCCGTGAGGGCCCAGCAAGACGCCTGCGCCCAGAAAGCCGATGACCGGGCTCACCTTCAGTCGTCGGAACAGGGGGACGACGACCCCCGCTGTAGCGAGGAACAGAAGTACTTCCTTGGTGTCTGAAAGTGCGATTGGGCCGCCTGCCAAAAGAAACTCCTTTTTTCGATTGTTAGCGCATGCTTTCCAAAATCAAATAAAATTCTTCTGGTAAAGATAGATCCTATACAAACGAGTTAGATTATAAAATAACAATAATTTTATAATTTTAAGCTCTAGAAATGAAAATTAAACGCACTTAACAGGTTGAAATTCAACTTATGTCGATTAGATTTGGATTTAACCGGCGTTGATTTCTGTCAATGCAGGCGGCGACAGGGGTGTGATTGTATCTGAGATCGCGATTTGATTTAACACAAACTCGGCTTGAGGAGGGTGACATGGCTGAAGGCAAGCGTGGCAAGGAATTCACCATTTTGATCATGTGCCTGATCGGCGCCTTCGTCGCCTTCGTGATAGCAGGCGCTACGGGCAACTAGCGTCGCCCCCTCAAAAGAAAACGCCGGGCGTACCTCCGGCCCGGCGTTTGGCCGCCGGGGGCCTGAACG
>CANCSY010000177.1 GCA_947380915.1 Beijerinckiaceae bacterium | reverse complement strand
ACCGCCAGCAGGCCGGGCGCGGACCCCTCCACCATGGCGGCGAGCGTGGCGGCGCCGCTGGAGCGCACGCTGGGGTCCATCTCCGGCGTCAATGAAATCACCTCCTGGAGTTCGCTGGGCTCCACCAGCATCACCCTGCAATTTGATCTCGGCCGCAACATCGATTCCGCCGCGCGCGATGTGCAGGCGGCGCTCAACGCCGCTGTGACCGACCTGCCCGGCGACATGCCGAGCCTGCCGCGGTTCCGCAAGGCCAATCCCAACGCCATGCCGGTGGTGATTCTGGCGCTGACCTCCGACACGCTGGCGCCCGACGCCATGTTCGATCTGGCGGATTCGACCATCGCCCAGCGCCTCTCTCAGGTGGAGGGCGTGGCCGAAGTGCAGGTCAATGGCGCGGAGCAACCGGCCCTGCGGGTGCGGCTGGATCCGGCGCGGCTCGCGGCCATGGGGCTGGGGCTTGAGGAGGTGCGCAGCGCCATCGTGGCGGCCAACACCCTCTCGCCGGTGGGTGGATTCGAGGGCGAGTTCGTCAGCCAGACCATCGCCACCAGCGGCCAGCTCAAGCAGCCCGAGGAATATGAGCAGATCATCCTGCGCAGCAAATCGGGCGCAGTGGTGCGATTGGGCGATGTCGCGACCATCGCGCCGGGGGTGCGCAACACTCGCGCAGCCGGCTGGTACAATGGCAAGCCGGCCGTGATCATCCAGATCACGAAACTCCCCGACGCCAATGTGATCGACACAGTGGACGGGGTGAAGCGCCTGTTTGGCGAGTTCAGGCACCTGCTGCCCCCGGGCCTTCAGTTCAACATCATGATGGACCGCACGGTGATGATCCGCGCCTCCATCGACGATCTGCAGAAGACTCTGGTCATCTCCATCGCGATGGTGATGCTGGTGGTCTTCGCCTTCCTGCGCCGGGCGGCGCCGGTGCTGGGGGCGGGGGTGGCGGTGCCGCTCTCGCTGGGCGTCGCCTTCGCCAGCATGTGGGCCTGCGGCTATACGCTCGACAATCTCTCGCTCATGGCGGTGGTGATTTCCGTGGGCTTCGTAGTCGATGACGCCATCGTCATGGTGGAGAACATCGACCGCAACATCGCCGCAGGCGTTAGCCCCATGCGGGCGGCGCTCATGGGCGCGCGGCAGATCGGCTTCACGGTGATCACCATCAGCCTGTCGCTGATCGCAGCCTTCATTCCATTGCTCTTCATGCCGGGCATCATGGGGCGCATGTTCCGCGAATTCTCGCTGACGCTCGCCTTCGCCATCCTCGCCTCGGCCTTCGTGTCCCTCACGGTCACGCCCATGATCTGCGGGCGCTTCATGGCGCGGGGCGAGCGCGCCTCCGGCTGGTTTGACTGGGCGCTCGACCGGCTGCGCGACGCCTATGGGCGCTCGCTGGAGGTCGCGCTTGCGAGGCCCTTCGTGGTGCTGGGGATCTTCCTGCTCACGATCGGCCTCACGGTGCAGCTTTATCGCGTCGTGCCCAAGGGCATGTTGCCGGAAGATGACCTTGGCCTGCTCTTCGCCTTCACCGAAGCTGGACCGGATGTATCCTTCCCCGCCATGCAGGAGGCCCAGAGCAAGGCGGCGGCCATCATCGCGGCTGATCCGGCGGTGGAATCCACCGCGTCCTTCGTGGGCGGCGGCTGGTCCGTCAACAGCGGGCGCATGTATGTGGGGCTCAAGGCCAAACGCGACGTGACCTCGAAGGTGGTCATCGCGCGCCTGCGCGAGCAATTGCAGCTCATGCCGGGGCTGCGCGTGTTTCTGGTGGCCATGCAGGATGTGCGCGTGGGCGGGCGGCAGGGCAAGTCGAATTTTCAGTTCACCCTCTGGGGTTCGGACGCCGAAGAACTCGACGCCTGGGGCGTCAAGGCGCTGGAGGCGGCCAAGGCCGTACCGCAGCTCGTGGACGTGTCCAGCGACCGCGAAAAGGAAGGCTTGCAGGCCAAGGTGGTGATCGACCGGGCGGCGGCGGCGCGCATGGGCGTCAATATCGCCGCCATCGACAATGTGCTCTCCAACGCCTTCAGCCAGCGGCAGATCTCGACCATCTATGGCGAGCGCAACCAGTACAAGGTGGTGCTGGAGGTGATGCAGAGCCGCCAGCGCGATCCCAATGATCTCTCGGGCCTCTATGTGCCCGGCGCAGGCGGCGTGCAGATTCCGCTGGGCTCGCTGGCGCGGGTGGAGCGGGGGTCGGCGCCCCTGTCCATCAATCATACGGGCCAGTTCGCCTCCATCACGATCAACTATGCCGCCGCGCCCGGCGTGGTGGCGGAGGAGGCCAATACGGCCCTGCAGGGCGCCATCGCCGCCATCCGCCTGCCGCCCGGGGTGCGCGCGGATTTCTCCGGCGACGCCAAGGCCATCAAGGACACCTCCAATGATGGGGCCATGCTGATCATCGCGGCCCTGCTGGCGGTCTATATCATTCTGGGGGTGCTCTATGAGAGCCTCATCCACCCCCTCACCATCGTCTCCACGCTCCCCCCCGCCGGGCTTGGGGCGCTGATCGCGCTGGAGGCGGCGGGCATGGAGCTGACCATGATCGCCTTCATCGGGATCATCCTGCTCATCGGCATCGTGAAGAAGAACGGGATCATGCTGGTGGATTTCGCCATAGCCGCCGAGCGGGAGCGGGGCCTGGCGCCGCCGCAGGCCATGCGCGTCGCCTGCCTCGAGCGGTTCCGGCCCATTCTGATGACCACCATGGCCGCGATCTTCGGCGCCATCCCGATCCTCGTGGCCTCGGGGGCGGGCTCGGAACTGCGTCGTCCGCTGGGGGTCACCATCGTGGGCGGGCTGGTCCTGTCCCAGATCCTCACCCTCTACACGACCCCGGTGATCTATCTGCTGATGAGCCGCCTCTCGCGGCGCAAGGCCCCCGCGCTCCTGCAGAAATCCGCCATGGGCCTGCCTGCGGAATAGGCAGGCGCCGGGCTACGCCTGAATAGTTCATCCATTTTCAGGCTTTGCGCGTAACCTCAAGGCGTAGGCGCGTTTCGTCACGCCCGCGCGTTCCATATTGGTCGCCCTGCATGGCTTTATGTGCTAGAGCGCCCCAGCCCTTCGCAGGTGCGAAGACCAGCCCCCCCCGGTGCCCGATGCGACGTTTTCTGATCTTCACCTTCGTTTTCCTGCTTCTGGCTGGCCTTGCCGGTGGTCTCGGCTATTTCCAGTTCATGGTGAAGCCCGAGATCATCAAGGGCTTCATCGCCAAGGCGCCGCCGCCGGTGGCGACCGTGGCCATCACGGAGGCGAAGAAGGAGGAATGGGTCGAGCGGATTGCGGCGGTGGGCACCTTCCGCGCCGTGCAGGGCATCGAGCTGGCGCCGCAGATCGGCGGCGTGATCCGCGCCTTCCATTTCGACTCCGGGCAGGAGGTCGCCAAGGGGACCCTGCTGGTCGAGCTTGACGATTCCGTGGAGCAGGCGGACCTGAAGTCCAATCTGGCCACGCTCAAGAACGCCGATATGGCGCTGGACCGCCAGCGCCAGCTCATCACGGGCGGGTCCACCTCCCGCTCCACCCTCGACGCCGCCGAGGCCGCGCGCGATCAGGCCTCCGCCGCCGTGGAGCGCACCCGCGCCCTCATCGCCCAGAAGGCGCTGTCGGCGCCTTTCGCGGGGCGCATCGGCCTGCGCCGGGCCGATATCGGTCAATATGTCTCGCCGGGCACCGGCATCGCCAGCCTGCAACAGCTTGACCCCATCTATGTGGATTTCCCGGTCCCCGAGCAGGCCATCGCGGAGCTCGCCACCGGACAGGTGGTGGAGGTCAGCGTGGACGCCTGGCCCGATCAGCCTTTCACGGGCAAGGTGATTTCGCTGGATGCGCGCGTCAGCGCCGAGACGCGCAACCTCGTCGTGCGCGCCGAGGTCAGGAACGCCGACAAGCGTCTGCGGCCCGGCATGTTCGCCAATGTGGCGGTGCTGGTGGGCAAGGCCCAGTCCCTCGTCACCCTGCCGCGCACGGGCGTCACCTATTCGCTTTATGGCGACAGCGTCTATGTGGTGAAGCCAGCGCCTGTTCCGGCGGGGTCCGCGCAAGCCGCGCCTGCGCCCGCAGATCAGATGATCGTGGAGCGCCGCGCGGTGAAACTGGGCGCCTCGCGCGGCGCGCGCGTCTCCATCCTCAGCGGGCTGGAGCCCGGCGAGCAGGTGGTCAGCGAGGGCCAGTCCAAGCTCATGGCGGGCGCGCGGGTGCGCGTCGACAATTCGCTGGCGCTGCCTGCGTCGATTAACCCGTTGCCCCGGCAGTAGGGGCCAGCCATGAGCACCTTCACAGATCTATTCATCAAGCGGCCGGTCCTCTCCACCGTCGTCAGCCTCATGCTGCTGCTGGTGGGCATTCAGGCCGGGCTGAAGCTGCAGATCCGGCAATATCCGGAATTGCAGCAGACGACCCTCACCATCACCACCACCTATCCCGGCGCCAATGCGGACCTCATCCGCGGCTTCATCACCACGCCGCTGGAGCAGGCGGTGGCGAGCACGGAAGGCATCGACACGCTGGTGTCGAGCTCCCAGCAGAATGTCTCCACCATCACCCTCAACCTGCGCCTGAACGCCAGCGCGGACCGGGCGGTGACGGACGTTCTGTCGAAGATCAACCAGGTCAAGAGCACCCTGCCGCGCGAGGCCAATGATCCCGTCGTCGTGAAGAAGACCGGGCAGGGCATCGCGCTGATGTATCTGTCCTTCAACTCCGCCACCCTCACCGCCTCGCAGATCACCGATTATCTCATTCGCGTGGTGCAGCCGGGCCTGCAGACCCTCGATGGCGTGGGCGAGGCGCAGATTCTGGGCGGGCAGACTTTCGCCATGCGCATCTGGCTCGACCCCGAGCGCATGGCCGCGCGCGGCGTGACGCCGAATGATGTGCGCCTCGCCCTCGCCGCCAACAATTTCACCTCCGCCGCAGGGCAGATCAAGGGCGACTGGGTGCAGACCAGCATCAACGCACTGACGTCGCTCGACAGCGCCCAGGCCTTTTCGCAGCTCGTGATTGCGGCGCGCGGCGACTCGCTCATTCGCCTGGGGAATATCGCCCGCGTGGAGCTGGGCCCTGAGAGCGCCGAAGCATCCTCCGTGTTTGACGGATTGAAGGCCGTGTTCATCGGCGTTTACGCCACCCCAACGGCCAATCCGCTCACCGTCATCAACAATGTGCGCAAGGCCTTCCCGCAGTTGCAGGCCAATCTGCCTGCGGGACTTGACGCAGGCGTCGCCTATGACGCCACCGCCTTCATCCGCGCCTCCATCTGGGAAGTCGCCAAGACCCTTGGGGAAGCCGCGCTGATCGTGGTGGTGGTGATCTTCCTCTTCCTCGGCAACATGCGCTCGACGCTGATCCCCATCGTCACCATTCCGCTGTCGCTGGTGGGCGTGATGATCATGCTGCTGGCGCTGGGCTATTCGATCAATCTGCTCACCCTGCTCGCCCTGGTGCTCGCCATCGGCCTTGTGGTGGATGACGCGATCGTGGTGGTGGAGAATATCTACCGCCATATCGAAGAGGGCCTGACGCCCTACGAGGCCTCCATCAAGGGCGCGCGCGAAATCACCGGGCCCGTGATCGCCATGACGATCACGCTCATCGCGGTCTATGCGCCCATCGGCTTTGTCTCGGGCGTCACGGGCGCGCTGTTCCGTGAGTTCGCCTTCACTTTGGCGGGCGCGGTCTTCGTGTCGGGCTTTGTTGCGCTCACGCTTTCGCCCATGATGTGCTCGAAGCTTCTCAAGCCCCACAGCGCGCAGGGGCAGGGCCGTTTCGCCGCCTTCCTCGACCGCATGTTCGAAGGCCTGCGCAAGCGCTATGAGCGCAGGCTGCATCGCACCCTCGAGTTCCGCGCCATGAGCGTGCTGGTTCTGGTGGGCGTGCTGGCGCTCACCGCCATCATGTACATGTCCACCCCGCGCGAGCTGGCGCCGGAGGAGGATCAGGGCTTCATCGTCAGTATCGTCAAGACGCCCCAATACGCCAATCTCGATTATCTCGAGAACATGACCGGCAAGTTGCAAAAGGAGATCGCCAAGATCCCCGAGAACGAGCATGTCTTCGCCATCAACGGCTCGGGCGGCGTGCGTCAGGCCTTCGCGGGCCTCATCCTGAAGCCTTGGGAGGAGCGCAAGCGCACCCAGAAGCAGGTCTTGCAGGATCTGCAATCCAAGCTCACCCTGATCCCCGGCGCCCAGGCCTTCGCCTTCGCGCCGCCAGCCCTGCCGGGCTCGGCGGGCGGCCCGCCCGTGCAATTCGTCATCCGCACGACCGGCGATTACCAGCAGCTCGCGGGCGTGCTGGCGGAGATGCAGCAGGCGGCGCAAAAGAGCGGCCTCTTCATCTTCACCGACGCCGATCTCAAGTTCGACACGCCGCAGCTCGAGTTCAAGATCGACGCCGACAAGGCCAATCGCCTTGGGGTCAGTATGCAGGATGTGGGCTCCTCGCTCGCCACCTTCCTCGGCGGCAACTACGTGAACCGCTTCAGCCTCTATGGCCGCAGCTATCAGGTCATTCCCCAGGCGCCGCGCGAGTTCCGCATCACCGGCGACTGGCTGCTGCGCTATCAGGTGCGCAC
>CANCSY010000176.1 GCA_947380915.1 Beijerinckiaceae bacterium | reverse complement strand
GGCGCCGATGGAGATGGCGCGCTCCCACTCCTTGGCGGCGTTGGGGGAGTTCATGGGCAGGGAGGCGAGCCAGCCGCAGAAATAGTCGGGGTGCTTTTCGCACAGCTCGGCCTGGCCGTCGTTGGCGAGGCGGGCGAATTCCTCGACGAGTTCGGGCGTGCCGAGGGCTTCCAGCGGGGGCATGCCCAGCGAGATGACCTGTGTGTAGTTCTTTTCCGTGCGGAACAGGTCGACCACGCGCTTGCGCTCGGTCAGGTCATAGATGGCGGGAATGCCGCGCATGCGCGCGCCGATGTCCGCGGACGCGCCGGGGGTGGACATCATTTTCTGCCAGAGGGCGTCGGGGAAGAAGTGGTTGAAGCAGTCGATATAGCGCATCGGGCGATCCTCCTCATGGGCGCAGGCGTGGGCCCGGGTCGCCGGGTCCTTGGCTCGGCTTGTCTTTACCGGCAACAGGCAGCAAAAAGCAATCATCGCCTGCATGCCTCTTGCGCCGGCCTCCGGCCTTCGCCGGGGCGCTGCGGACCGCGCCTCCCTTGACAGAGCGGGGCAGGGGGTCGAAAAGCAGAAGAACCGCGCGGATCGCCGCGCATAATGCGTCCAACGAGGAGCGAAACGATGGATTCAGACCCCAGGGTCCAGAAAGGCGCCGCCGGCGCGCCGATCGGACACAATTCGGAAAATCAGACCCGGGAAGAAAAGATCGCGAATCTTTATCATTCCAAGAAGGACCGGGTTTTCGTCCGTTCCATCCAGGGCGCCTATAACGTCAAGGAAGAGCTCGATCGTCTGCGCGCCGTGCCGCGCGTGCGCAAGGCCAAGGAAATCGGCTTCATCGACGGTCCCCAGTGCTTCAGCCGCCACTATGTGGAGCCCAAGGACGGGATCACCCAGACCTTCCATCTCCACCTCGAGGAATACGCCCCCGGCGCCTCCTCACAGAAGCATGGCCATGTGAACGAGGCCGCCTTCTACATTCTCGACGGCACCGGCTACGAAATCCATGACGGCGTGCGTTACGACTGGCAGGCGGGCGATGTGGCCATTGTCCACAACAATTGCGTGCATCAGCACTTCAATGCTGATCCCACCAAGCCGGCCCGCGCCATCGTCATCAAGACGAAGCCCATGTATCTCTTCCTCAACATGCTCTTCCAGAAGACGGTGTCTGACCGTCCGGTCGATGTGACGCCCGAATCCGAGGGCTTCATCGCGCGCGAAATCGAGGAAGACCTGAATCATCCGGAAGGAGGCTACTAATGGCCTGGGGCGAAACATCAAGCTGGTTGCAGGGCAAGGGCAACGAGCGGCTTTATCAGCGTCTTCTCGATGATGCTCAGGATGCGCCTTCGCGCAATTCCCGCCGCAAGAAGGTCGTGCGTCCCAGCGAAATGCCGTGGGAAATGTCGCGTCAGGGGCTTTTGAAGCACCTGATCAACGAGGGCATGAACACCCGCATGGAGACCGTCGACGCCTACATGCAGATCCTGCCGCCGGGCTCGCGCTCGGGCAAGCATCGGCATCTGGCCGAGGAATGCGTCTATGTGCTGGAAGGCCGCGGCTACGACATCCATCAGGATTGCGATGTCGAGATCACCGACGTTTTCGCCTGGAAGCCGGTCGAAGAGACCAAGCGCTTCGAATGGGAAGCGGGCGATGTGATCTACATCCCGCCGAACACGATCCATCAGCATTTCAACGCTGACCCGGAGAAGCCCGCCCGGTTCATCTCCTCGCAGAACCGCATCTTCAAGCAGATCGGCCTCAACACGCTCGATCAGTTCGAAGACGCGCCGGAGTTCGACCCCTTCGTGGTGCTGACCGAGGAAGTGGTCCGCGAGTTCCTGCGCGGCGAGCGCAAGGGCGCCAAGTAAGGCCCTGTTCGTTGATTGCATGATCAATTCATGGCCGGGCCCAGCGCCCGGCCATTTTGTTTGATGCGGTCCGGCTGCTCCCGGCCTATATCTGGATCTGCCGCACCCCACCCGAACGCCAGAGCAAAGCCATGCCCGATTCACCGCAGGACGAGCGGAAAACCCCGCATTCCCTCGGGGATCATCGCTATGGCGCCCTGTCCGCCCATGAGCATGGCGAGGGCGAATTCGACCATGACCATGACGAGGATTTCCTGCCCTCCGACTCCAGATCCCTGGAAAGCGTGGCGCTGGTCAGCATGGGGCTGGATGTGGGCTCCTCGGGCACGCAGGTCGTCTTCACAAGGCTGGAAATGCGCGGGCCGGGGGAACACCGGGCGCTGCGCCGCCAGGCGAAGGCGCGCGAGACACTCTATATGTCCCCGGTGGCCCTGACGCCGCTGGGCGCGGACGACCGCATCGATGAAGACAGGCTCTGGGCCATCGTCAGTCGCGCCTTTGAAGAGGCTGGACTGACGCCCGACGATATCGAGACCGGCGTGGTGATCCTCACGGGAGCCGCTGCGGCGCGGACCAATGCGCAGGCCATCGCCCATCGGGTCGCCGAGGAGGTGGGCGAACTCGTCTGCGCGGCGGCGGGGGATCATATGGAGGCCATGCTGGCCGCTTATGGTTCGGGCGCGGTGGCGGCCTCGGCGCAGGGCGCGGGGCGACGCATCCTGAACATCGATATTGGTGGCGCGACCACCAAATTCGCTGTGGCCGACAATGGCCGCGTGATCGCCACCGCCGCGCTGCACGTCGGCGGACGCCTCGTGGCGGTGGATCTCGAAAACACCATCACGAGGCTGGACCCCGCAGGCGCCGGTCATGCGGTGCGCAGCGGCGTGGCCTGGCGCAAGGGCGACAAGGCGCTGCCCGAAGACATGGCGCGCGTGGCGCAAGCCATGGCCCGGACTCTTGTGGCGGCCATGGTCGAGCGGCCCTTGTCCCCTGATGTCGCCGCCCTCTTCGTCACGGACCCCATCGGTGACTTTGGCGCTATCGACGAGGTCATGGTGTCCGGTGGCGTGGCTGAATATGTCTATGAGCGCGAAAAGCGCGACTTTGGCGATCTTGGCTGGCGCCTTGGCCGCGCCTTTCGCAAATTGCTGGACGAGGGCGCCTTGCCCTGGCCGTTGGCGGCGCCTGGCGAATGCATCCGCGCCACGGCGCTGGGCGCTTCCGAACATAGCGTCCAGATCAGTGGCCAAACGATCCATATTTCCGATCATGCGGCCCTACTGCCGCGTCGCAATCTTCAGGTGATCCAGCCGGACTTCGTCTTTGGCGAGAGGGTGAATGCGGGCGCGCTGGCGCAGGCCATTCATCAGCGCCGCGCCGCTTTCGGTTTGAGCGATGCGGAGAGCCCCTTCGCCCTGGCTTTTCGCTGGCGCGGATCACCTGATTATGATCGCCTGCGCGCCTTCGCCGAAGGTGTGCTGGCGGGCATGGCCGATCGGGTCGAAACTGGAGCGCCGATTTATCTCATGCTCGAGGGCGACGCCGCCCAGTCGCTGGGGGCGATTCTTGCGCAGGACCTTGCTTCGCCCTGTGATTTGCTGGTCATCGATGGCATCGTTTTGCGGGATTTCGACTTCGTCGACATCGGCCGTTTGCGGCTTCCATCAAATACCGTTCCCGTCACGATCAAATCCTTGTTATTTGGATCTCTCTGATCACACAAATTTCGTGATGTGAATTGTGCGATGCACAATTGCGCCCAACCGGCGCGTTGCCGCCTAATTTGTTGAAGAAACGAGAAAACAGCCGATGTCGATGTGAGATAGTGCGGCGCAGCATAATTTAATAGCTTAGGTAGCGAAGGATTGTTCTGCTTTGAAGCCTTCAGACTTTGTGTTTATATCGGCCCTAATAAAAACGAATTGTCACCTTGCATCACAAGTGAGTGGACGATTTGGCCGGAACCAGGGGGATCGCCGCCTGCCCGTGTTCACAAGCAGCTTCGGGGTTGCTGCGGACCGGGCATTGTCAGCGCCTTGATCCGTCGGGACGCGGGATAGGATTGGAACAGGGTAGCAGGCCGCATGTCGTTCACGAGAACATGGATGAGGCTAATGAGCGTGGCGGGTCCGTCCTGCCGCGATCTCGTTATGCGCGTCGCCGTGGTTCTTGTCCTGTCTGTTTCCGTCATCAGCGCGATCGCCGATCCGCTTGCCCAAGTCGCCGTCGCCGCCGATGTTGATGACGTGGGCAAGATGGCTTTCGCCTTCACACCGGACCTCGACCCGGATGATGCGACGATCCCTCAGGTCGTCGGCCCCATTCCCGATTTTCGTTTTGACGACCAGCGCGCCGAGCGCCTGGCGTCTTCTCACGAGTGGCGTGTCTCCTTCGCATTCGAAGCGAGAGGACCCCCCGTCTGAAGCAAAGCGCTCCGTTCGCCTCACGTAGCGAACGCCAGGCAACCGGACACGAACCGGTTCGAGCGCTGAACGGCCTCAAGGCTCCGTTCGCCAGGGAATCGCTGGACGACTGGACCATCTGTTGGAGGGCAGAGGGATCATGGTCGGACCAGCAGGCGCGCCGGTGGGCTGCGTTTCTTCACCCAAAGACCGGGGATCCGCCCACGCGGATCGGCAACCCGAAAGGTACCTAAATGGTTGATTGGTTTAACGCCCTTGGACAGGGCTTAGGCATCATTATGGAGCCGCACAGATTGGCGCTCCTGTGGGGTGGCGTTCTGGCCGGGCTCGCATTGGGCATTCTGCCGGGCATTGGAGGCGTCGCGGGAACGGCGCTTCTGCTTCCCTTCACCTACAGCATGGATCCGGCCGCCGCCATGGCGCTACTGCTGGGTCTGGCGGCCACGACAACCCACGGCGACCCGATCTCCGCGATCGTGCTCGGCGCCCCCGGCCATGCGGCGTCCGCCGCGACCGCGCTGGACGGCTATCCCATGACCAAACGCGGCGAGGGCGCTCGAGCGCTCGGCGCCGCATACATGTCGGCCCTCATCGGCGGCCTCTTCGGCGCCGTGCTCATGGCTGTCGCCCTGCCGCTTGTGCGTCCGCTGATCCTGTTCATCGGCTCGCCTGAATTGCTGGCGCTTTCGGTCTTCGGCATTTCGATGGTGGCTGTGCTTTCGGGCAACGCCCCGCTTCGTGGCCTCACCGCCGGCTGCTTCGGCATGATGCTGGCGATGATCGGTTCCGATCCGCAGACCGGCACCCTGCGCTGGACCATGGATAGTCTCTATCTGTGGGAGGGCCTGCCCCTCGTCCCGCTGACCCTCGGCGTCTTCGCGCTTCCCGAACTCTGCGATCTGCTCGTCGCCCGCACCTCCGTGGTGCAGAGCGAGAAGATGGAGAACAACTGGAAGGGCCTGTGGCATGGCTGCGTCGATTGCTACGACCATTTCTGGCTGAACATCCGCTGCTCCTGGATCGGCTCCGTCATCGGCGCGATTCCCGGCATCTCGGCGGCGGTCATCGACTGGATCTCCTATGGTCACGCACTGAAGACCGAGAAGGAGGCCCAGAGGACCTTCGGCAAGGGCGACGTGCGCGGCGTGATCGCGGCCGAAAGCGCCACCTGCTCGCGTGAAGGCGGCGCGCTGATCCCGACGATCGTGTTCGGCGTGCCCGGCTCGGCCGGCATGGCGATCCTGCTCGGCGCCTTCCTCATGCACGGTCTGGTCCCCGGACCCGACATGCTGACGAAGAACCTGGCCATCACCTATTCGATGGTCTGGTCGATCGCCATCGCCAACATCCTTGGCTCTGGCCTCTGCTTCATCTTCTCCAGCCAGTTCGCGAAGCTTGCGTCGCTGCGTTACTCCCTCATTCTGCCGGTCGTGCTCTGCATGGTCTATATCGGCGCCTTCGAGGGCAAGCGTCAGTGGGGCGATCTCTATTCGCTGCTGTTCTTCGGCGTCTTCGCCTGGACCATGAAGCACTTCAAATGGCCGCGTCCCCCGCTGGTCCTGGGCTTCATCCTGGGCGGCATTCTCGAGCGCTACATGTTCATCTCCATTCAGCGCTACGGCGTGTCGTGGATGTGGCGTCCGCTCGTGGTGGTGATGTTCGTGATGGCCTTGCTGTCGCTGCTGCGTCCCTTCCTGCAGGATGTGAAGGCCCATGGCGGCTTGCGTGGCATGCTCTCGGACTTCCATGCGCCGAAGTTCGCCTGGTCCCAGGCCTTCCCCGCCTTCATGCTCATCATCTTCTCGGTGATGCTGTCGGAGGCGATGACCTGGAACTTCTACGCCAGGATCATCCCGATGATCGTGGGCGGCGGCGCGATCCTGTTCTGCACCCTCTCGCTTTGCAACGACTTGTTCAAGGGCGAGGTGCACAAGGCGCGCTCGGCCGAGATGGCCCGCAAGGGCGAGGTCGAAGAGAAGATGCATATGGATATCGGCAGCAATATCACCCATCTGCCGACATCGACGGTCGTTCTGCGCGGGGCCATCTTCTTCGGATGGATGATCCTGTTCCTGATCTCCATGGCCTTGATCGGCCTGATCCCGACGGTTCCGATCTTCGTCATCGCATTCATGCGCACCGAAGCGAAGGAGCCCTGGACGATCACACTGCCCATGGCGATCTTCATGACGCTGTTCATCTACTTCCTGTTCGACTGGCTGCTGGCCATTCCGTGGCCCGGCTCCTTCCTGGGCGATGTCTGGCCCTTCTGGAAAGAACATATGCCGAGCGCCTGATCACCGAAGAAAAAGAGGGCCGTCGCAGCGATGCGGCGGCCCTTT
>CANCSY010000175.1 GCA_947380915.1 Beijerinckiaceae bacterium | reverse complement strand
TACCGAGGATCGATGCGTCACCTTCGACCTTGGTGGTGCCGGCGGCTATCTGCGCCCCGAGCGTGATCGAACCCATCATCACCGCCTCAAGATCGGTCCGGTTCAGCGTCAGTGTCAGGTCGGGCTTCGCAGCCTGGAACCCGGCCACGTTGGTCAAGGTGGCGTTTTCCAGCTCGATCAGGTATTTCTCCTTTACGTCGGGCAGCACAAGATTGATCGTGAAGCGTAGCCCTTCGGCCTTGGCGGAGTTCATCCGCACGCCAAGGAAGTTGAGCCAAAGCTCGGTTGACATCGCGCGTATCAGGTCGGGGCCGCTGGATTTGGGCGAAGTCCCGCCGGGGATGCCGCTGCGCAGCTCGTAGGCGCCTGCGAGGAAGCTGTTGCGCAGTCCGGGGTTTTCCTGCTGGTAGCCAACCTGTTCGAAGGCGTCGGCCAGCATGTCCTTGGCATCCTGATTGGCGGGCTGGGCCTGCACCAGCTTGTTCAGTATTTCGATGGCCAGAAGGTAGTTGCCCGTGTCGTGCAGGCTGCGCGCCTTTGCCATGATCGGTCCGGCGCCGCCCATCATCTCGACGTAAAGCGGAGCGGAGTCTGCGGGCGACAGCGGGATCAACGTTGCCGGGTTGCAGTCCCAGAAGCCGAGATACCGCTGCACCACCCCGCGCGCATTGTGTTCCGGCGAGCCATGGTAACCCCGGCAATGCCATGTGTCCTGGAGCGCCTTCGGCACCTTATATACGGTGTGGATCTGGCTGATCGTGACGCCCTGGTTGGCAAGGTGGAGCACCTGGTTGTTAAGGTTCGCATAAAGGTCGCGCTGTGCGCGCAGCACCTCCTGAATCCGCGAGTTCCCCCAGCGGGGGAAGTGGTGTGCAGCAAGCATCACCTCGGCTTCCTGCCCGTAACGGTGCAGCGCCTCACTGATGTATTTCGACCAGCGCAGCGGGTCCCGGATCTGTGCGCCGCGCAGGGTGTAGATGTTGTGCATCGTGGCCGACACGTTTTCGGCCATCCACAGCGCCTTGTAGCTTGGGATATAGGTGTTCATCTCGGACGGGGCCTCGGTCCCCGGCGTGTTCTGGAAGACCAAGCGCAGCCCATCGACCTCGAACTCTTCGGTCGCTTCCACGACCACGCGGGTCGGCGCGATCAGGCCGTTGTTGCCCGAGGACACGGATTGACCAAGGCCCTGCGTTACAAAGCCGTAGGGGCTGACCGGCAAGAGCACGCCATACTGGTAGAACAGCCGCCGGTTCATCGCGTTGCCCGCATAGACGTTCTCGGAGATCGTGTGTTCCATGAAACCGACAGGGGCGATGATCGGCACCTTGCCGGAGGCCACGTCGGCGTCCGTCACCACGGCGCGCACGCCGCCGTAATGGTCGGCATGGCTATGCGAAAAGATCACGCCGGTGACGGGCAGACCTTCGCCTTTGTGCTGCTGGAAAAGTTCCCAGGCCGCGCGCATCGGTTCGGCGGAGGCGAGCGCATCGAAGATGATCCAGCCTGTCTTGCCGCGCACGAAGGTAGTCTGGGCTAGGTCGAACCCACGTACCTGATAGATGCCGGGAACCACCTCATAGAGGCCGAAGTTCTGGTTGAGCTGTGCGATGCGGTGCATCGACGGGTGGACAGTGTCGAACTCGGCCTTCTGGTTCACGAAGTCGAAGCGGCCGAGGTCCCACGCATTGTGACCGGCATCGGCCTTGATGACCATGTCTGCGCGCCGGGCGATCAGGCCACGGTTGAATTCGTCGAAATCTCGGGTGTCGCCGAACGGCAGGGTCTCGCGTGCCTTTTGCAGGATGGCGATGGTGTGTTTGGACGCCGCCTTACCCTTGGGGTGGAAGTGACCCGGCTGAAGCGGCGGGAGCGTCTGCGCCAAGGCGGGACCGGCTTCGGCCATGAGGGCGCCGCCGATGGCGAATGCCGCGCCGGTCGCGGGGATGGTTCCAAGAAACTCACGCCTGGTCGTCATGTTATCTTCCTTTTTGCTTCGGTGTCCGAACCGGCCGATCCATTCCAACAGCAATCACTCGATCATCCAGGACGCAGGTTTCGACGACTGGGGGGTGAGCGCTTACATGGTTCATGATCATTCGGCTATGCAGTTAGTTCCAATGTCCGACGCAAGTTCCTCAAATGTGGCGGCTGATCCCGGGGCCGGCTTGAGTCTGGTCCCGATCCAACGGATCGAGGACCCCGACGACGTGGCCCGTGGCGCGGGGCTGAAGGCCATGCAGCACTCGCGCGGTTCGTTGACCTGATCGCTCGCGATCGCGGATGGCGATGGTCTGACGCTGATGTCGGTTCACTACGAAGGCAAAGTATCACTCGCCGGTCCGCTGGCGCAGCGCGACATCAGCATCGACCACGGTCTCGACCTCCCGGGCGGCGCGCGGTACTGGTTCAGCGAAGTCAGGCCCGGAGATGTCGCCGTATTGCGGCCAGGCGACGAGTTCGACGCGACCTACAGAGCTGGCCCCCGAAAACTGGACAGGTGGCTAAGAGAGAGTCCTGCCCCTAAAAAGGCCGATAGGCTAGGGGCGATTTATGGCGAATACACGCAAGAAACATGGCGCTGAGTTCAAGGCGAAGGTCGCGCTGGCGGCCATTCGGGAGGAAGGGACGGTGGCGGAGTTGTCGAGCCACTTCGGGGTACATTCGACACAAATCCATACCTAGAAGAAGACCAACCGGATGATCGTCTTCCACAAATGCACCGGTAACAGCCCGCATTTTTCCTGCACACCGGCGACATCACGCATCTGACGAAGGACAGCGAGTTCGATGACGCTGCGCCCGGGCCAATGAAAGTCCCCGATGGCGAGCTTCGGAACTTTCTTGGCCTCACCAACGTGAGCTTCGTGCAAGGCGATCAACCATTGGCCGTGATCGACACGCCGCTGGCGGGCTGAGCCGTGACGCCCGTTGCACGACCGCTGCTATTCGCTGGCACCGCCCTGTTTGCGGCGGCTACAGCTGAGGCGCAAGAGGCGTCCGTATCCATCCAGACGTTCAAGTTTACACCTGCTGAACTAACCGTGCCGCTGGGCGCACCGTCCGATGGACCAACACTGATGATACTCCACACACCGTAATCGCGACGGATAAATCGTTCAGATCGCCTCCTTTGCACACCGGCGACCATTTCTCCTTCACCTTCACAAAAACAGGAGACTTCGCCTACTTTTGCACCCTTCACCCGCAAATGACAGGAACAATCAAGGTGACGCCGCCCTGACGCTACGGTACTTCAACGCACCGCGCACAGTCGCTTGATGGCCTCAGAATGCGGGCGTTGGCGTGGATGGCTTTCAATGTGTATCAGGGCGATTCTGAGGATTTTACCCCTAAGCGGTCCGAGCCACGCAACTCACCCGCTATCGACTAATCTGAAATTAATTGGCAGTGGCGGGACGAGTTGCCTGAAATCCCGCCACCATCAGATCCAGCATATATCAGAGCTGATAGATGTACGCAGCCGAGACACCATGCTGCTTGGAGAGATCAGCGACTGACACGCCGTTCTTGCGCTCGTCAGACAGCATCTGACGGAACGCCACCAGTTCATCGCCGGTACGACGGGTGCGCTTGCCATCCTGAGCGGAAGCCTTGGGAGCAGCGGATTTCGCAGTCTTGGCGGTCTTCGGAGCATTCTTCTTAGCGGTCTTGGCGACGGCCTTGGGTGCGACTTCCTTAGCGGCAGCCTTAGCAGCCTTGGGAGCGGCTTTCTTAGGAGCCTTTGTATCGGCCTTCACAGGAGCCTTCTTCGCAGTTTTTTTAGCGGGCTCAGCAGCCTTGAGAGCGACGGCGGCGATATTTGCATCAGCCTTAGCTATCAACTGATTAGCAATCGCAACAATTTTCTTGAGTTGGTTTAGCTCACGAGCGGTCAGGGACATTTGATCCTCATCTGTTGATGGTCCGGAATAATTTGATTTCAGAACCAAGTGAATTAGTTCGAGTTCCATAGGGCAAAGTGTTTTTACTAGCAATCAGGTTGAATAGAGATGGATCTATTTCGGACTGCCGAGACGCCATTTTTCTTGAATTAATCCGTCAAACATCACTCCGCTTAAGTCACTTCGAAGCTTCTGCTGGAAAAACTCCGACATCTGTCTTCTAGGGAGCGGTCAGTGACGTTAGTTGAGCGCTCGCTGCTTGATGCTCACCAATTCCTAACGGCACTACCGCTTCAGGATACCTTTCGAACAAGTCAACCGAACACCCTCCCCATCTGCTCCGCCCACGGAAAATCCGTCGCATCGACCATCTGTAAAAGCGCGGCCGACGGCGCCTCCCGCCACAGCAATAGGCGCTCAAGCACGTCCGGCGACAGGTACGCCAGTCGCATTATGGGGCCGACGAACTGGGTTGAGACCTTCTCGGCCTTATCAATATCTTGGATGGTCGCGGCTTCACCGGTGTCAAGCTTTCGTCGCCAGAAGCGAAGAGCACACAGTTGCTGCTGCCCGCCTTGACGCCTCTACAGCGCCCGCCAGATAGCCCGGCTCGGCTGAGCTGGTGTCACTTCCTGCCAATACCAATCGCTCTGCCCATGGCCCCCTAACCCAGTCTACCCTAACGGATGACGGATGACCCCTCGCACACCCAGGGCGTCTGGATTGATATGAAGGAGAACCGGCATGGCGCTTGGTTTTGCCGCGAACGCGCGCCTGATCGCAGCATATGAAGCGACCTATGGGACGCCACTTTCCGACGGGTATCATCGGCTTGGGTTCTCTCGCTACGGATTGTCGGCAAGACAGCAGTTGATCGACAATAATCTCTTGGGTGAGGGCCGAGATCCTGCTCCCGCTGTTCTTGGCGCGCTCACCTGCGATGGCGAAGTCGTCGTCCCCTGCGATGCGCGACAGATCGGTTTTTGGCTCAAAGCGCTAGTGGGCGATACCACAACGACCGGTACAACCAATTTCACCCATACGTTTCAGTCGGGCGGCGCCACTATCCCAAGCCTGTCTCTCCAGGCGATCAACCCTGATATTCCGCTTCGTCGGACCCATTTTGGCGCGCGCGTCGACAGTCTCACCTTGCCGCTGAGCCGTGACGGCTTGACCTCAGCAACCTTGTCGCTGATTGCGCAGGGTGAGAGCACGGACACCGTTGATCGGGATATCACGCCCACTGCCTATACTCCCCTGCGCTTTGGCTCCTTTCAAGGAACGGTCAAACGCGATGGCGCCGCACTTGGCCGCGTCGTCTCAGCCGAGATTGTCTATCGCAACGGCCTTGATCGCATTGAGACCATCCGCTCAGACGGCCTGATCGACAGCGTTGAGCCGACCGTCGCTTCCTGCACCGGCAATGTCGTGGTGCGCATCGACGGGACAAATCTCATTGAGGCCGCGACCGCAGGTACGCCAATGGAATTGGAATTTGGCTATGTGCGTGATGCCAATACCAGTCTGATCTTTTCCGTCCACGAAGCCGTGTTGTCTCGTCCCTCAGTTCCAATCGAAGGCCCCTCAGGCATTCAGGTCACCTTCGAGTTCCGAGGCGCCAAGGATCCGGTCCTTGGCCGGATGATGACCGCCGTCCTCAAAAATAACATCGCAGCCTATGGAGTGACCCCATGATCCGCCTTGGATTGAAACAGGAGCCGGAATGGCTCGACCTTCTGCCGGGTGTGCGCATCAAGGTCCGCCCCTTTACCACCGCCCTGTTCTTTGCGGCCCAAACCGCCATGGCCAAAGCGCCAGCAGCTGACGAGGTCGAGGCAGAACTTGTCGACGCCATCCGGGGGCTCGCCTTCATCAAGGCCCTTGCGCGTCTGGCCATCTTCGAATGGGAGGGCGTGGGCGATGCCAAAGGGAACGAAGCAAAGGTAGAGCCTGAGGCAATCGATGCTCTTATGGATATCTGGCAGGCAGCTGCAGCCTTTGAGCGTCTCTACGCGCGGCCTCTGTCTGAGATGGATGCGGAAAAAAACGTCTGAGCGCCCGGGCCGAATGGCATTTCGGCGGCGGCCCGGATTATTGCGCCGCCTGCCCTGAGCGCTGCGATGACTGCCCCTACCTCCGTGAACTCCCCGCAACCGTTGAGGGATGGGAGGTCTGGGATGTCCTTGAGCGCTGCGCCGGGCAATTGCGCATCGGCCCGGCAGGCCCTGTGGCGCTCGACTTCATGGCTATCTTTGAAATGTCTGGAGCACTTGGACATTGCCGCAAGGCCCTGGCCGAGTTCCTGCCTGCGGCTGAGGCCGGCCTCATACGCGGTCTGATGCGGCGCATGACCAAAGCTGAATGACGCACGCAAGATAAGAATGAGGGAGGTTGCACTTGGCCAGTCGTAACATCTCTGTTCGCCTTCAGGTCGAGGGCGGCGCGTTCAAAGCGGAACTGATTGAGGCTGGGCGCACAGGCCAGGACGCGCTCAAGCAAATTGAGGTGGGCGCACGCGAGGCATCAGCGGCGCTTGAGAAGACCGGCGCCTCCGCTCAAAAGGCGGACCGAGATCAGCAGCAACTCACCCGCTCGGCTGAGCGGCTGAAGCGTCAATATGCCGAAGGCTACCAGGCCGCGAAGGAGCAAAGCCGCGCCAGCGACCTCCTTGGCAAAGGCGTCCTGACGCAAACTGAATATGCGAGCGTGCTGGAGGGAATTGGCCGTAAATATGTGACGGCCAACGCAAACGCC
>CANCSY010000174.1 GCA_947380915.1 Beijerinckiaceae bacterium | reverse complement strand
TTCACGGGCTCGAAGGAGCCGCTGCTGAACATCTACACCATGCTGGGGATGATCTGGGCGCTGTCCTCCCACTATTTCCCCCTCGCCTATCTGCTGCTCGGCCCCGCCCTGCGCATGCTCGATGTGCGCATGGAGGAGGCGGCGACCATGTCCGGCGCCCGCTCGCTCCAGACCCTGTTCCGCGTCACCCTGCCCATCCTGCGCCCGGCCATCCTTTCGACGATCCTGCTGCTCTTCGTGCGCGGCATCGAATCCTTCGAGGTGCCTCGCCTGATCGGCAATCCCGCCCGCATCAGTGTCTTCACCACCGAAGTGCAGCGGGCCACCAGCCAGTCGACGCCGGAATTCGGCGTCGCCAGCGCGCTCAGCATGTCCTTGCTGGGCATGTGCGTCCTGGCGGTCTTCTTCTACCGCCGCGCCACCCGCAACGCCGAGGCCTACGCCACCATCACCGGCAAGGGCTACAAGCCCGTGCCGCTGGAGCTGGGGCGGATGCGCTGGCCGGTCACCATCGGCCTGTCGCTGATGTTCGTCCTGGCGCTGGGCCTGCCCCTGCTGACGCTGATCTGGCAGAGCTTCTTCCGCAACCTTGCGACGCCCTTCATGGCGACGACCTCGCCCTTCACCCTCTCGAACTACAGCTTCGTGCTGCATTATCCGATCTTCATCGAGGCTGTGCATACGAGCGTGATGCTGGGGGCCATGGCGGCGACCTCGGTGATCCTGCTCACCTTCATTGCGGCCTGGGTGACGCAGCGCGCCGCCCCGCGCGGGGGCTGGGTGCTGGACGCCCTGGCCTTCAGCCCCATCGCCATCCCCAGCGTCATCATCGGCGCGAGCGTGCTCTTCGCCTATCTGATGCTGCCGATCCCGGTCTACAACACGATCTGGATCCTGCTGATCGCCTATGTGACGCTCTACCTGCCCTATGGCATGCGCTTCGCCACCAGCGGCATCACCCAGATCCACAAGGAGCTGGAGGAGGCTGCGGCGGTCTCGGGCGCCGGAATCGTCCAGATGTTCATCAGGGTCCTCTTGCCCCTGCTCGCCCCCATAATCATCGCAGCATGGCTCTATGTCTTCGTGCTCGCCGTGCGCGAACTCTCGGCGTCGGTCTTCCTTGTGGGGCCAGGCACCCATGTGCTGGGCACCATCAGCCTGACCATGTGGGAGGAAGGTGGCAGCTATGGCGCGGTCTGCGCCCTGGGCGTCATCCAGATCACCCCGCTGGTCGTCATCGTGGCGGGGCTGCGATGGTTCGAGCGGCGGGTCAGCGCCCGCTTCCGTGGCGAGGGATCCCAATCCGAAGTGGCGTAAGCGGAACGAACCCGATAAATTACCTGCATGATGAAAGCCTGCTGGAGGCCAAAATGAACGAAGTGCGCGTATCCGCCCTGAGGGGCGTGGAACTGAATGTCCTCAACCTCGACGAGAGCGCCGATTTCTACCGTAACGCCTGGGGTCTCGAGACCGTCGCGCGTGAAGGCGGCGTCATGTATCTGCGCGGCAGCGGCGCCGAGCATCACATCCTCACCCTGCATGAAGCCCCCCGCTCTTCGCTCCATTCCATCGATTTCGCGGTGCAGGATAGCGGCACGGTCGATGCGCTGCATGCGAAGGTGGCTGGCCTTGGAGTCGAGATCATCGCCGCCCCACACGCCCTGCCCGCCATCGCGGGCGGCGGCTACGCCTTCAGCCTGAAGACTCCCGAAGGCCAGATCCTGAACATTTCTGCGGGCGTCGCAAAGCACGACTTCATCTACAACGACCGTTCCAAGCCCCTGAAGCTGTCCCACATCGTCCTCAATGTCGCTGATCTCGACAAGCAGAACCGCTTCTTCTGCGACACCCTGGGCTTCCGCCTCTCGGACGCGACCGAGCGCATGGACTTCGTGCGTTGCAGCGCCGACCATCACTCCATCGCCCTTGCGCGCGGCCATGGGGCGGGCCTGAACCACATGGCCTATGAAGTGCCGAACTTCGACGGCTTGATGCGCGGCGCCGGCCGCATGAAGAAGCAGGGCTTCAACGTGGAATGGGGCGTCGGCCGCCATGGCCCCGGCGACAACGTCTTCTCCTATTTCATCGAGCCCAATGGCTTCGTGACCGAATATACGACCGAGATCGAGCAGATCGACGAGGCGACCCACATGGCCGGCACGGCGGAATATTGGGCCAGAAAGATGCCCATGCCCGATCGCTGGGGCATGGCCCTGCCCTCGCAACTCCTGCGCGAGGCCATGTCCGGCAAGCTGACCGAGGAGCGCAACCTGCGCTGCGAGGACATCATCAGCCGCAAACTGGCGAGCTGAACCGCCATGAGCGAGACGCGCCAACATCTGGGCAAGGAGCTGTGGGTCATCTTCTCGGAGCCCACCTCCACCTCCGAGCAAAGACGCGCGGTTCACGCCGAACATCTCGCCCATCAATATGCGCTGGAGGCCAGCGGCGCGCTTTTCGCCGCCGGTCCCTTTCTGGACGAAGCGGGCAAGCCGCGCGGCCCGGGCATGATCATCATCCGCGCCGCGAACGAGGCGGAGGCGCGCGCCATAGCCGATCGCGATCCCTACCATCGCGGCGGTTTCAGAAGCTACCGGCTTGAACGCTGGAAATTAAGCGAGGGGACCTTCGGGCTCCGCGTGAACTACTCGAATGGAACCTATTCCATAGATTGAGGGGCCCTGTCCCCGCAGAGAGGAGAGCACCAATGAAGTTCTGCAGATTTGACGATGATCGTTATGGCGTCGTGAACGGCGAAACGGTCCATGACATCACCAGCACCGTCGAGAAGGTTCTCGCGGGCAAGAAGAAGGCGCGCTGGGGCGACCCCATGATCGCCCATCTCGACGAGATCCGCGCCGCCGTTGGCGACGGCACGTCCTACCCGGCCAAGGCCCTCTCGGCTGTGACCCTGCTCAGCCCCACCGCCAATCCCTCCAAGCTCATCGCGGCGCCCACCAACTATCACGCCCATGTGGCTGAAATGCAGGCCCGCCGTCCCGACCAGCCCCCGGGCAAGGGCATCGCTGGCTCCGGCCTGTTCCTGAAGGCGAATTCGGCCATGGTCGGCACCGGCGAGGGCGTTCACCTGCGCTTCCTCGACAAGCTGAACGAGCATGAGCTGGAATTCATGATCGTGATCGGCAAGGAAGGCTCGCAGATCTCCGAAGCCAATGCGCTGGACTATGTGGCGGGCTATTGCCTCAGCCTCGACATGACCGTGCGTGGCGGCGAGGAGCGCTCCATGCGCAAGTCCATCGACAGCTACGCGGTCATCGGCCCCTGGCTCGTCACCAAGGACGTGATCAAGGATCCGAACGAAGTTCCCTTCAAGCTCTTCGTCAATGGCCAGATGCGCCACGACGCCAATACGTCGGACCTGATCTACAACTGCCAGAAGCTGATCGCGCTCGCCTCCGAGTTCTACACGCTCTATCCCGGCGACGTGATCTTCACCGGCGCGCCCGCAGGCGTTGGCCCCGTGAAGCCCGGCGACGTGATGACTGGCGAATGCGAGCATCTCGGCCCGCTGGTCGTGCATTGCCACGCCTACAAGAACCCGCACGCCTGAATTCAGAGGCCGTGAAACGACGAAGCCCGCCCCCTTGCAGGGGCGGGCTTTTGCTTTTCATGCCCTCCCCCTCGTGGGGAGGGCCGCCACGCGAAGCGTGACGGGGTGGGGCGTCCGGTCCCAGACCACGCCCCACCAGACCTCAGGCCATCGTGTTCGCCATTTCGCCCAGATGGTCGATATGCAGCTTCACCACGTCGCCCTTGTTCAGGAATTCGCCGCGACCCGCGCCCACGCCCGCCGGGGTGCCGGTCAGGATGATGTCGCCGGGATGCAGGGTGAAGTTGCGCGAAAGATCGGCGATCTGCTCGTTGATGTTGAAGATCATGTGCTTCGTGTTGGAGTCCTGCTTCACCACGCCATTGACCTCCAGAACCATCTTGAGATCGTGCGGATTGGGAATGTCGCGCGCCAGCGTGATCCAGGGACCGAGCGGGCAAGACCCATCCCAGTTCTTGTGGGCGATCCAGTCATTCTTGAAGGACGAGGTGGCGGGCAGGCCTGGGCGGGCGCCCAGATCGCGCGCCGACAGATCATTGGCGATCATGTAACCGGCCACATAATCGAGAGCGTCCGCCTCCGACACATTGCGCGCGGTCTTGCCGATGATGAGGGCGAGTTCGATCTCCCAGTCGATCTTCTGGGAGCGGGGCTGCATGGTAACGGTCGCGCCGGGGCCGACGATGCAATGCATGGTCTTCATGAAATGCCAGGAGCGCAGGCCCAGCGTATGCGGGTCAGGGGGCGCGGGCTGGCCGGAACGGGCGGCCATCTCGGCGGCATGGTCGCCATAGTTCGAACCGGCGCAGAAAATCCCGCCCGGGTTCAGAATCGGCGCCAGAAGATGAGCGTCGGCCAATGGTGCGCCCGATGTCTGCGCCTTGCCCACGAGGGCGTCGAGGCGGGGCAGGATGTCAGCCCAGGTCGCCATGACATGGAGCATGGACGCGTCCTGCGGATTGCCGGTGGCGGCGGCGATGTCCAGAACCCGGTCACCCACCACCATGGCGGCGCGCGGACCAGAGGCGGTCTTGATCGTGGCAAGCGTGAAACTCATGCGAATGTTCCTCCCTGAGGTGGCCGCTGGTCGGCGGCGGCTTGGCGCGACCATAACGCCAAGCCCGCGACCCGTCACCCCTGCGCAACCATCATCCAGAGCAGGAATCGCGATGATGGTGCGAGCTTTGGTTGCATCCGGCCCGGCCCCGTGGCAATCGAGGCTCATGACCGACATCGACCAGCGCCCCGCCCCCAAGATTTCCTTCGTCTCCCTTGGCTGCCCCAAGGCGCTCGTTGATTCCGAGCGGATCATCACCCGCCTGCGCGCCGAGGGCTATGAGCTGACCCGCAGCCATGCGGGCGCCGACGCCGTGGTCGTCAACACCTGCGGCTTCCTGGACTCCGCCAAGGCGGAATCGCTGGCCGCCATCGGCGCCGCCCTCAACGAGAATGGCAAGGTGATCGTCACCGGCTGCATGGGCGCGGAGCCCGGCGCCATCCGCGAGGCCTATCCGGGCGTTCTCGCCATCAGCGGCCCCCAGGCCTACGAGAGCGTGATGGAGGCCGTGCATCAGGCCGCCCCTCCCGCCCATGACCCCTATCTGGACCTGGTGCCCCCGCAGGGCGTCAAGCTGACGCCGCGCCACTACGCCTATCTCAAGATTTCCGAGGGCTGCAACAACACCTGCAGCTTCTGCATCATCCCGGCGCTGCGCGGCAAGCTGGTCTCGCGCTCGGCGGGCGATGTGCTGCGGGAAGCCGAGAAGCTGGTGAAGGCGGGCGTGAAGGAACTGCTGGTCATCTCGCAGGACACCTCCGCCTACGGGATCGACCTTCGCTATGAAGAGAGCGCCTTCGCCGACCGCTCCGTGCGCGCCAAATTCCTCGACCTGACCCGCGAACTCTCCACCCTCGGCGCCTGGGTGCGGCTGCACTATGTCTATCCCTACCCCCATGTTGACGAGGTGGTGGAGCTGATGGCCCAGAGCGGCGCCACCGGCAATCTGCTGCAATATCTCGACATCCCCTTCCAGCACGCCTCCCCGCGCGTGCTCAAAGCCATGCGCCGCCCGGGCAATCAGGAAAAGACGCTGGACCGGGTGAAGGCCTGGCGGCAGGCCTGTCCCGACCTGACCATCCGCTCCACCTTCATCGTGGGCTTTCCCGGCGAGACCGAGGAAGACTTCGAGATGCTGCTGGACTGGCTGGGCGAAGCGCGCCTCGACCGGGTCGGCGCATTCAAATACGAGCCCGTGAAGGGCGCCATGGCCAATGATCTTGGCCTTGAGGTGGTGCCCGACGAGGAGAAGGAGCGCCGCTATCGCCGCTTCATGGAGAAGCAGCAGGCGATCAGCGCCTCGATCTTAAAAAATAAGGTTGGGAAACGACTGCAAGTCATTGTCGATTCGTTTGAAAATGGCGTCGGTAAGGGGCGCAGCCGCGCCGATGCGCCGGAGATCGACGGCTCCGTCCACATCGCGTCACGCCGCCCCCTGCGCGTGGGCGATCTCGTCACCGTGAAGATCGACAAGGCCGGGCCTTACGATCTGCAGGGCATGGCGGTGTGAGCGAGAACAGTTGCGTCATTTCATTTTTTTGCGCGCAACGATAGCAGCTTCTCTCCCCACGAGGGGGAGGGTATAGGCGCACACAGAAAAAAATCCTTGACTTTTACCCCAACTTCACCCACATAATCCTCATCCCCGCCCCATGAGGGACTGGACGCGAGCGGTCGTATTCGGGTGGGTGGGGAGCGGTTCCTGCGGGGCGGCCTACCGGAGGTTGTCTCTCGGGCGATCATGAGCAAAAGGCATGGTTCATCGGCTGGCCGCCGGTGAATGGCCATAGGGGCGCAACCGCCCGCTGGCGCATGCCCAGTCACCCGTCCGTCCGGCACTACGACCGGTCTGAGCCGATGAGGCTCACAAACCCAGGATGCTGACAAGCGGTGGCCCAAACGGGTCCCTTCGAAGCGTCAAGGCCTTCCCTTACCCCTCAGCCAGAGGCGGCAAGGATCAAGGCCGGGGCCAAGTACGGGAGCCTTGATCGAGAAATCCGCGCAGGGGGCGCCGCGAGGCGATCATTCCCAACACCCATCTGCGCCAAAACGGCGCCCCCAGCCC
>CANCSY010000173.1 GCA_947380915.1 Beijerinckiaceae bacterium | reverse complement strand
ATCGTCGTGGGCATGGAGATCCATGCCCAGGTGTCCTCCCATTCCAAGCTCTTCTCCGGCGCCTCCACGGAGTTCGGCGGCGATCCCAACAGCCATGTCTCGCTGGTGGACGCGGCCATGCCCGGCATGCTTCCGGTCATCAACGAGGAATGCATCAAGCAGGCCGTGCGCACGGGCATCGGCCTCAAGGCGCAGATCAACCACCGCTCGACCTTCGACCGGAAGAACTATTTCTATCCTGACCTTCCTCAGGGCTATCAGATCTCCCAGTACAAGAGCCCTATCGTGGGCGAGGGCGAGGTCATCGTCGATGTGACCGCGAGCGAGCAGATCGTGGTGGGCATCGAGCGCCTGCATCTGGAGCAAGACGCGGGCAAGTCCCTGCATGACCAGTCCCCCACGGACAGCTTCGTGGACCTCAACCGCTCCGGCGTCGCCTTGATGGAGATCGTGTCCAAGCCCGACATCCGCTCCGCCGAGGAGGCGCGGGCCTATGTGACCAAGCTGCGTACGATCCTGCGCTACCTCGGCACCTGCGACGGCAATATGGAGCAGGGCAGCCTGCGCGCCGACGTCAACGTCTCGGTGCGCCGTCCGGGCGAGGGGCTGGGCACCCGCTGCGAGATCAAGAATGTGAACTCGATCCGCTTCATCGGCCAGGCCGTGGACGTCGAGGCGCGTCGCCAGATCGGCATTCTGGAAGATGGCGGCAAGATCGATCAGGAGACCCGTCTCTTCGATCCCGCGCGCGGCGAGACACGCTCCATGCGCTCCAAGGAAGAGGCGCATGACTATCGCTACTTCCCCGACCCTGACCTGCTCCCGCTCGAGTTCGATCAGGCCTTCGTCGATGACCTGGCGCGCGGGCTGCCGGAACTCCCCGACGACAAGAAGGCGCGCTTCATGCGCGACTATGGCATCGCCTCCTATGATGCGGGCGTGCTGGTGATGGAACGCGCTTCGGCCGATTTCTACGAGGCTGTGGCCAAGGGCCGTGACGCCAAGGCGGCGGCCAACTGGGTCATCAACGAGCTCTTCGGACGCCTCAACAAGGAGGGGCTGGACATCGCCTCTTCGCCTGTTTCCGCTGCTCAGCTTGGCGCTATCGTGGACCTCATTTCCGAAGGCGTCATCTCCGGCAAGATCGCCAAGGACGTCTTCGAAATCGTATGGACCGAAGGCGGCGATCCGCGTGCTGAGGTTGAGAAGCGCGGCATGAAGCAGGTCACCGACACAGGCGCCATCGGAGCCGCCGTCGACGCGATCATCGCCGCCAATCCGGACAAGGTCGCTCAGGCGCAGGCCAAGCCCACCATGCTCGGATGGTTCGTCGGACAGGTGATGAAAGAGACGGGCGGCAAGGCCAATCCGCAGTCGGTGAATGAATTGTTGAAGCGTAAACTAAACATCTGATTGCAGGCGTCGGCGATATGTTTTGATCAGATCGCCGACGCCAACACAGATCGAATCAATTCAAGTCAAGCCGCATTCATGGTCGTCCCGGGTTTCAAGGCGGTCGTTTGAGAGCGGTTTTCGAGTGGTGAATCCGCACCACATCGAAATTTTTTTTGGTGTTTTTTGTGGGGCTCATGGCTGCTGCCCGGTGACATGCAGGTCGCTCTCACCACGATTGCAACGCAGCGCCGCTTGCGTCTCGTCCCTCCTCGAAGCGATGTCTCAAGCCCGCTCCAGAGCGCCGCGCGCAGTTGTCTCGCATGCGCGCGCTGCTTTTCACGGGCTAGGGTCCTGTCTGAGATATGCTAATTAAAATAGATATTTCTATGGCTGGACCCGGGGCCGTCATCCCAGCGGCGCCGCGAGAAGATCGCAGTCTGGGGCACAAGCCGCACGGCGGCCATCGCGGCATCATGGTCTCGAAAAGTTGCTTACGAATTCCATTCTTGATGGTGACCTGCAAGCTCCGCCGCCGAGGCTGTCAGAGGCTTGCGTACCCCAGGGTTGTCCGAACTCGCGCAGATGAATCCTGTGCGCCCGCTCTTGCAAGAGGCGGCAACCGCGCTACGGTAGTGGTGCCTGTCGTTGACTTTCATGTCGACGCATCGAATGTCAAATCAGAGGGGACCTCAGATGGCCAAGGCGACAACAAAGCGTAAACCCGCGAAGAAGGCCGCCGCTAAAAAAGCGGCTGTCAAGAAGACCGCTGTCAAGAAGACCGCCGTCAAGAAAACAGCCGTCAAGAAAACAGCCGCCAAGAAAACAGCCGCCAAGAAGACCGCAGCCAAAAAGACTGTGGCCAAGAAGACCGCTCGCAAGGGCGCTGCGAAGAAGACGGCCGTGAAGAAGGCCGCAGTCAAAAAGACTGCTGTCAAGAAGACCGCAGCCAAGAAGACTGTGGCCAAGAAGACCGCTCGGAAGGGCGTTGCGAAGAAGGCGGCCGTCAAGAAGGTCGCCGTGAAGAAGACGGCTCCCACGGCCGTAGCCAAGAAGACGGTCGCCAAGAAGACTGTCCGTAAGGGCGCCGTCAAGAAGGCTGTCGTGAAGCCTGCCGAGCCAAAGCCTGCCCGCAAGGCGGCTGTGAAGAAAGTTGCTCGCAAGACCGCCCCGCGCAAGCCGCGCGCGGCCGCTCCTGCGCCCGCCCCGGAGACGACCCCGGCGCCGACGACCACCGAGAATAACTGAGCGTGGTCTGATGCAGGTCCAGCGCCGCGCAGCGCTGGATGTTCAACAATCTTGAGCATGATAGCGACGCCGTCCTTCGTTGGTTCGAAGGGCGGCGTTCGCTTTTCAGAACTGCTTGCGGCAAGTCTCGAAGAATTCGATCCAGAGCATCCCTGTCGTCTGGCCCGCCCTTTGGCGGCGGCTCCATTCCTGAGCGCAGGCGCGTTGTTGCGCACGCAGTTCCTGACGGGACAGAGGTGCTGCGGATGTTGCTGCCGGCGTGTCCGGCGCCGATGCGCCGCTTCCAGCCGGAGGCGCCCGGAGCGTCTCGTGCGGACGGGGCGTGGGTTGGGGAGGTGAGGTGGATTGCGCGCCTGCACTTTGCGCCAGCATGAGTGCGAGCGCGCTGATGATGATGGTGGCGACGAGCGAATGAGGGCTGGACGCGCGGAACCGCCTCATCCGCAATGGATGCGCGGCGGTTGACCGCAAGACGCCCACCATCGGGGCATGATGAATCCTGAGTTTCAGTTGTGCGCCCCGCCGTCTGCATGTCGCCTGTCCTGTGTGTGTCCTGCTCTCTCACGCCGGTCAAGCTGAGACAGCTGGCGCGATAGCTTCGCCATGGCCGCAAATGCGCCAAAGAGTTAGGCCAAAAGGTTCCATCACTCCTTCGCAGAACCCGGACACATGCCGGCCTCACGATGCAGACGACAGGGTGATCTCCGCCGGGCCAACCGGCTTCTTGAATGACGCAACAGGAGAAATCATGGGCGCCCGCAGCCTCGCACTTTTCGCCAGCACCATCGCCTTGCTGTCACTGACATCCGCGCAGGCGGGTAATTACGATGGGTCATGGTCGGTCGAATTATCCACTGAACAGGGCCAGTGCGGCCTGAACTACAAAGGCCAACTGAATGTCTCCGGCGGCCATATCGCCGAGAGTGGCATGTTCGTTCAGACGTCTGGCGCGGTCGATCCGTCCGGGCGCGTCGCTATCAGCATGACCCACGGGTCGGACCGGCTTGCCGCAGGCGGTCGCCTGCAAGGCGCCTCCGGCGGCGGGCAATGGCACTCGCCGACGCAGCAATGCTCCGGCCGCTGGCGGGCCGCGCGCCTCTAGGAATGGAAGAGGGGGCGTCAAGCAATTGGCGTCCATTACTTTTCAAATGGCTCTGGCAAGAGCATTGGCGACTGGATATGATCTCCTGATGTAGAAGGCGCCATTCGCGCCCTGCATCAGGGAGATTGCTATGACGACCCGTCGCTCATTCATGGTTGGCGCCCTCGGGAGCGCCGCCCTTCTCAACTCGTCCCCGTTCAGTTTCGCGCAGGGCGCCCCCGCCGGTTATCCGGGCGACTACGCCGATCTCATCGCCAAGGCGAAGAAGGAGGGGCGCGTCGCCATTTACACATCCACCGATGAGGCCCAGGGTCAGCCATTGGTTGATGCCTTCAAGCAAGCCTATGGCATTGCGGTTGATTACAACGGCCTTGGCACCACCGAGGTCTACAATCGCGTCATCAGCGAAGGCGCCGCCAATCAGGTGGGCGCAGACATTTCCTGGACCAGTTCCATGGATCTCCAGATGGTGCTCGCCGACAAGGGTCTGCTGGACACCTACGTCTCGCCCGAGGCGGCGCAACTGCCGCAGAGCTCGATCTACAAGAACATGGTCTACGGCACCTCTGTGGAGCCAGTCGCCATGATTTACAACAAGAACCTGCTCAAGGCCGAATGGGTCCCCAAGACCCGCGCCGATCTCGTGAAGCTGCTGCAGGAGCATGGCAAGGACCTGAAGGGCAAGGTCGCTTCCTTCGACCCGGAGAAGAGCGGCATCGGCTTCCTGCTGGCGCAGACCGACCTGCAGAACACCAGCACGTTCTGGGACCTCGCCAAGGGGTTTGGCGCGGCTGAAGGCAAGGTCTATGGCAGCTCCGGCGCCATGCGCGAGAAGGTGGTCTCCGGCGAACAGGTCATCGCCTTCAACGTCATCGGCTCCTATGCGCTGCAATGGGCGAAGGAATCGCCAGTGGTCGGCGTCTCCTTCGCGAGCGACTACACGGCGGCTTTCCAGCGCGTCGCCAGCGTGACGAAGAATGCGCCGCATCCCGCCGCAGGGCGTCTGTTCCTCGATTTCCTTCTGTCCGAGAAGGGGCAGGCGATTCTGGCCGACAAGGGCGTTCCGTCCCTGCGCAAGGGCTACAAGGGCCCGCTCGACGGCGAGGAAATCGCAAAGCTCACTGGCGGTAACATGAAAGTGATCCCAGTCGATGAGAAGCTCGTGGGCAACATGAATCCCAAGTTGCGCGCCGAATTCTTCCAGATCTGGAAGAAAGCCATGCGCGGCGAAGGCTGATGGCGTCGGTCGGGGGCGTCGCGCAGCGCAGCGAAGGGCAGGGTTACAGGGTCGCGGTGATCGCGGCCCTTGTCCTCATCGTGATGACCCCCGTGGGGCTCATCCTCTATCAGAGCTTCCTTGACGCCCCCTTCTTCGACAAGACGGCCCGGCTGAGCCTTGAGGCCTATGACTATGTGCTGACCGATCCGGACTTCTGGATCGCCTTGCGCACGACGGCCATCTTCGCCTTCGGTCTGGTGGCGGTGGCCGTGCCCCTGGGCGCCATGCTGGCATTCCTGCTCGCCCGCACGGATCTCGTGGGCAAGGGCTGGCTGGAGCCGGTTGCGCTCGTGCCCATGTTTCTCTCCTCCATCGTGCTGGCCTTCGGCTACACGGTCTCCATCGGGCCGTCGGGGTTCGTGTCCTTGTGGATGAAGGAGACCTTCGGCTTCAAGCCCTGGAGCATCTACAGCCTCGGCGGGATGATCCTCATCGGCGGCCTGAGCCATGTGCCGAATGTCTATCTCTATGTCTCCTCCGCCATGCGCAGCCTGCCCTCCGACCTCGAAGAGGCCGCGCGGGCGGCGGGCGCGAATATCTGGCGCGTGTCGCTGGACGTCACCCTGCCCATGGTGCTGCCTTCGCTGATCTTCGCGGCGGCGCTCAATCTGCTGCTGGGCTTCGAGACCTTCGGCATTCCCCTGGTGCTGGGCGACCCCAGCGGCATCGTTGTGCTCACCACCTATATCTACAAGGTCAACGGCATATTCGGCACGCCGACCTATCATGTGATGGCGGTGGTGGCTGTCTGCCTGATCCTCATCACCCTGCCGCTGGTCTATGTCCAGCGACTGCTTCTGCGCAACAGCCGTCGCTATGCGGCGGTGGGCGGCAAGGGCGCGCGGGCGACGCCGCTGCGGCTGGGGCCTGCGGGGCAGATCATCGCCTGGGGTGTGATCGCCCTCTGGCTCATCATCTCCGTGGTCCTGCCCATCGGCGGCATCACCGTGCGCGCCTTCGTGGACGCCTGGGGCGAGGGGGTGCGTCTGCGCGATCATCTCACGCTCTCCCATTTCACCCATCTCCTGGATACGCCGAGCCTCTATCGCGGCATCGTCAACACGTTAGTGCTGTCCGTGGTTGGCGGCGCTGCGGCGGTGGCGGTCTATCTGGGGATCGGGCTGGCGGGCCATCGCAACAAGGGCGCGAGCGGGGCGGTGCTGGACTATATGGTGCTGCTGCCGCGCGCCCTGCCGGGCATCATCATCGGCCTCGCCTTCTTCTGGGTGTTTCTCTTCGTGCCCTTCCTGACGCCCTTCCGGCCGACGCTGGTGAGCCTTTTCGTGGCCTATACGGTGGTGGGCCTGTCCTATGGGCTGCGCATCATCCAGGCGACCCTGATGCAGGTGGCGCCGGAGCTGGAGGAATCCTCGCGCACCACGGGCGCAACCCGGGGGCAGACCTGGCGCGATACGGTGATCCCGATCATCCGGCCGGGGCTTGTGGGCGCCTGGTCGCTCATCATGATCGTCTTCCTGCGGGAATATGCGACGGGTGTCTATCTCATGGGCGTGGGCACGGAAGTGGTGGGCACCCTGATGGTCTCCCTGCTGACCTCCGGCTCCATGGACCAGATCGCGGCCCTCGCCTTCCTCAGCATTGTCTTTACCGCCCTGGGGCTCGGCTTCGCCCTGCGGCTTGGAGCGCGCATCCATGACTGACCTCAGCGTCACCAGCGTCGAAAAATGGCTCGGCGGCCAGCATATCCTGCGCGGCGCCTCCTTCGAGGCGAACAGGGGAACCATCGTGGCGCT
>CANCSY010000172.1 GCA_947380915.1 Beijerinckiaceae bacterium | reverse complement strand
TTGGCCGACGAAGCGCGTTTCTTCAAGGCCTGGGTCGAAAACCCCAGGATCACTGGCGCTGTCTCCCCGTCCGGGCGTTTTCTCGCCCGCATGATGGCCCGCTATGTGGACCCGCAATCGACCGGCCCGATCATCGAGCTGGGGCCGGGCACCGGGCCTGTGACCGTGGCCTTGCTCAAGCGGGGCATCGCGCCCGAGCGGCTAGTGCTCGTCGAATTCGACGCCTATTTCTGCAAATTGCTGGCGCGGCGGTTTCCCCGCTGCAAGATCGTGCAGGGCGACGCCTATAATCTGGCGAAGACGCTGGAGGGGCTGCTCGATGGGCCCGCCGCCGCCGTGGTCTCCAGCCTGCCCCTGCTGACCAGGCCCGATGCGGACCGCACGGAACTGCTGGCCCAATCCTTCGCCCTGATGCAGCCGGAGGGACGGTTCATCCAGTTCACCTATGGCATCGCGTCGCCCATTCCCCGGCGCCTGCATCCCGATGGCGTCAAGACCTTCGAGGCCGAGCCCTCGCCTCCCGTCTGGCTCAATCTGCCCCCCGCCCGTGTCTGGATCTATCGTCCGACGGGCTCTCCGGCCCTGATCCGCAAGGAACCGGGCGCGCTGATCGTGAAGTTCAAGGCGCAGACGGAAAAGATGCGTGGCGAGATCCGCGAAACCCGCGACCGGGTCGAAGAGGGTTTCCGCGAGACCCGGGACAAGGTCGAGGTCGGCATTCGCGAGCGCACCCAGCGCGCGCGCCGCCAGTTCGAGCTGCAACGGCTGCGCATGAGCAAGGACCCGGCCTTGCGCCCGGCCATCGCCCTGCTGCGCAAGATCGGCGAGCACAAGAAGCCGCCGCGCGATTAGGCCTCAGGCGGCGCTTGCCCCTCGACGCCGCGCCAACTTCATGGTTGATCACCGGCGAGATGCTCCAAGGATTCGCCATGATCAAAATCGACCCCCGCGACCGCCTCATCGTTGCTCTGGATCTGCCGAACGTCTCCGCCGCCGAGGCCATGGTGGCGCGGCTGGGGGATGCGGTGAGCTTCTATAAGATCGGCATGGAGCTGACCTATGGCGGCGGCCTGGGCCTCGCACGCGAACTGGCGCAGGCGGGAAAGAAGATCTTTCTCGACCTCAAGCTCCACGACATTCCCAACACGGTCGCCCGCGCCACCGAACAGGTGGCGGATCTGGGCGCGACCTTCCTCACCATCCACGCCTATCCCCAGACCATGCGGGCGGCGCGTGGGGCGCTGGGGGGCTCCTCCATGCAGCTCCTCGCGGTGACGGTGATGACCTCCTATGACGACGCTGACCTCAACGAAGCGGGCTTCGCCTTCGGGGTGAAGGATCTGGTGGCCCGCCGCGCCCGGCAGGCGCAGAAGGCGGGCGTCCACGGGCTCATTCTCTCGGCGGAGGAGGCTGCGGAAATGCGCGCGCTGGTGGGGCCGGACATGCTGCTGGTCACACCGGGCATCCGCATGGCGGACGGGGTCGCGGGCGACCAGAAGCGGGTGATGACCCCGGCGCGGGCCATATCTGCTGGGGCGAATCATCTGGTGGTGGGCCGCCCCGTGACCCAGGCCGCCGATCCGGTCGCGGCGGCGCGGGCCATCGTGGCGGAGATCGCAGGGGCGGCCTGAGCCGTCACTCCCCTCCCACAACCTCCAGCAGGCGCAGCGGCGTGTCCATCTCGATAGGGCGCAGCCATGGGGGTGGCGTTTCGCTGGCCAGGGCTGCGGCGAGGCTTTCGGGCGCCATTCGGATGAGTTGGGCGCCTGTATCGGGCCAGGCGCAGAGGGCCATGTATCGCAGCCCGGCGGCGCGCATCATCTCCCGCGCCGTCTCCGGCGAAGCCAGAAAGATGTCGAACATCAGCCGGTTGCCGTGATTGTTGCGGTGGTATGGGGCGGCGATGGCGCTGTGGTCCGTGTAAAGCAGCAGGAAGGGCGTCAGATCAGGCAGTGTCAGAAAGACCCCCCTTGGCAGGTTTCGCAGCGGCGTGAGCGCGTCCGACCCTGAGCAACTGGCGATGGTCTTCTCCTGGGCTTTCTCCTCCGGGCGATCCGCGAGGGGGATAGCGGCCGCCCAGGCCACCATCGTGAAGGGCGCCAGCGTCGGTATCAGCAGCGCGGCGGCGAGCGTTTCGCGTTTGCCGCACAGATGCTGCGCCCGCGTCACCGCCCAGACCCCGCCCAGCAAGGCCAGTGGCGTCACGCTGCTGATGGAACGGGACATGTAGACAGCGGTGGCGCAGCCCGCGAGGGTCAGCGCAAGCAAGGCGATGTAGCGGGCGCGGGAGAGGCCGCGCTCCATAAAGGCGGCGGCTGCGATGGCCAGGACGCCCAGCGCCCAGGCCATCACCCATGTGCCCAGGCCCCCGGGCTGATCGGACAGCAGGGCGGGGATGCTGAGCGCCTCGCGCACATTGGCGAGCCAGAGTTGGCGCACCAATTGGTCAATGGCGCTGAAGGGGTCCAGGTAGCATCGCCGGTCGAGCCACATGGGCAGGGCGGCCGCCAGTCCCGCGACGCCGGTGGCGAGCAGGCGGTCGCGCAGCCCTGGCTGGCGCCAGCGATCGAAAGCCGCCAGCAGGATCATGGCCAGACCGCCCGCCAGGCCCGCCCGCATGTGAACGGCCGAAATGGCGTCGCAGGCGCTGACGAACCAGAGGTCCGCGGCCTGAAACAGGGGGTAGAGCAGCAGCAGGCTGGCCCCCCATCCAGCGCCCATCCAGCCCAGCGCCGTGCGCATGGGGGCGCCCTGCGCGGCTTATGCGACTGGAAAAATAACCATCAGAACCAAAATGAAGGGCAGGTTCTCGACAGCGATGGACAGGCTCAGGGCCGCGCAGAACCCTGCGAGAGCCGCCATGCGTGGCCGTTGCGGATCAAGCGCGCACAGGCAGGCGAAGGTCAGCAAAACCAGCAGCAGGATCTGCGGGGCATGATGGTCGATGCGGCCGGGCACGAATTGCCAAAGGCTCATGCCCGAGGCGATGGTCAGAAAGACTGCGATCACCGCGCCGAAAGCCCCCGCCAGGAGCCGACCGCAAAGCCCGGCAGCCCACAGGAGCAATCCTTGCAGGATCAGCGGCAGCACGATCCGGGTGAGGCGTTCAGCGCTCTGGGGTTCGGCGAACAGACCGAAGAGGCGGATCAGACCGCCGATGGGCAGATCGACGACCCGGGACCAGTGCATGAGCGACCCGCCGGGGGGATCAAGCCGCATGGCGCGCAGGTCATACCAGGCCTGTCCCGCCAGCCAGTCCCGCACCTGCACCATGCGCATGGCGTCGTCGGTGTCATGATAGGTTCCCTCAAGCCAGGTTGTCTTGATGGGCGTCCAGGACATGACAAGGCAGATCAGAAAGCCAACAATCAGGATCTGGGTGAAGGAAGCGGACAGGGGCGGCTGCGCGGCAGAAGATGCCTTGGACCGGGAAACGGTCATTTGAAACTCCGAAAATCAATCCCGAAAAAATTATTCTGAAGTTTATGCTGAAATGACGAAAAAGGAAAGGTCGGAGTGGAGGATCAGTCCTCCTGCTCCTTCATGTCTTCGGGGCGGGGCATCGAAATGACATTGTAGCCCGCGTCCACGAAATGCACTTCCCCGGTTACGCCTGAGGAGAGGTCGGACAGGAGATAGAGCGCCGAGCCGCCTACATCCTCGATGGTGACGGCGCGGCGGAGCGGCGAATGGGCGCGCTGGAAGCTGAACATGGCCCGCGCCTCGCCAATGCCCGCGCCCGCGAGGGTGCGGATGGGGCCAGCCGAGATGGCGTTGACGCGGATGCTTCGTGGGCCCAGGTCGCTCGCCAGATAGCGCACGCTGGATTCCAGCGCCGCCTTGGCCAGGCCCATCACATTGTAATTGGGCATGACGCGGGTCGCGCCGCCATAGGTCAGCGTCAGAAGGGAGCCGCCCTCGTTCAACATGGGTGCGGCGCGCTGGGCGATCTCGGTGAAGGAGAAGCAGGAGATGACCATGGTGCGCGAGAAATTCTCGCGGGTGGTCTGCTCGATATAGCGGCCCTTGAGCTCGTTCTTGTCAGAGAAGCCGATGGCGTGGACCACGAAGTCCAGCTTGCCCCAACGCTGGCGCAATTCCTCGAAGACCGCGTCGACGCTGGCGATGTCCTCGACATCGCAGGGGATCACGATCTCCGAGCCGATGCTCTGGGCCAGCGGCTTGACGCGCTTGCCCAGCGCCTCGCCCTGATAGGTGAAGGCGAGTTCCGCGCCTTGGGCGGCGACGGCCCTGGCGATTCCCCAGGCGATCGAATGATCGTTCGCCACGCCCATGATCAGGCCGCGTTTTCCTTGCATCAACAAGCCAGTCATCCCTTCACGCCACACCCGGAACAAATTTCAACTCAAGCTTTGGTCTGGGCGAGTCGTCGCCCGAATCGTCGCTTCCATAAAGTAACAAATGATTGCAGATCGTTACGCCGCGCGCAGCCAAGCCGCACCCGGCGCCGCCTCCGCCAGTGCGGTCACAGGTCGATATGCTTCATCACCAGCGTGGCGTTGGTGCCGCCAAAGCCGAAGGAGTTCGACAGGACCGTGCCCAGCGTCACTCCATCCTGCCGCTTGCGCAGGATCGGCATGTCGGCGAAGGCGGGGTCGATCTCGGTGATGTTGGCGCTCTCGGCGATGAAGCCATGCTGCATCATCAACAGGCTGTAGATCGCCTCCTGCACGCCCGCCGCGCCCAGCGAATGGCCGGTGAGCGACTTGGTGGCGGAGATCGCCGGGATCTTGTCCCCGAAGACCGCGCGGATCGCCTCGATCTCCTTGAGGTCGCCGATGGGGGTCGAGGTCGCGTGGGGGTTGATGTAGTCGATCGGCGTCTTAACGGTGGCCAGCGCCTGGCGCATGCAGCGCATGGCGCCCTCGCCCGAGGGGGCGACCATGTCGTGGCCGTCGGAGGTCGCGCCATAGCCGACGATCTCGGCGTAGATCTTCGCGCCGCGCGCCTTGGCGTGCTCATATTCTTCCAGCACCAGAACGCCGGCGCCGCCCGCGATCACGAATCCGTCGCGGGTGTTGTCATAGGCGCGCGAGGCCGTGGCGGGGGTGTCGTTATAGCTGGAGGACATGGCGCCCATGGCGTCGAAGAGCACTGACAGGGTCCAGTCCAGCTCCTCGCAACCGCCTGCGAACATCACATCCTGCTTGCCCCACTGGATCATTTCAGCCGCATTGCCGATGCAATGGGCCGAGGTGGAGCAGGCCGAGGAGATGGAATAGTTCACGCCCCGGATCTTGAACCAGGTGGCGAGGGTGGCCGAAGCCGTGGAGGACATGGCCTTGGGCACGGCGAAGGGGCCGACGCGTTTGGGGCCCTTGGTGCGGGTGATGTCGGCGGCGTCCACCAGGGTGCGCGCAGAGGGTCCGCCCGAGCCCATGATTATGCCGGTGCGGTCGTTGGAGATATCGGAGGCCTCGAGGCCGGAATCGGCGATGGCCTGATCCATGGCCACGTGGTTCCAGGCCGTGCCGCCGCCATGAAAGCGCATGGCGCGGCGATCCACCAGGGTCTCGGGATCGAGGGTCGGAGCGCCATGGACCTGGCAGCGAAAGCCAAGCTCTGCATATTTGTCCGCCCGCACAATGCCGGGGGTGGCGTTGCGCAGGGAGGTGGTGACCTCCCGCACATTATTGCCGATCGAGGAGACGATCCCCATGCCGGTGATCACGACCCGTCTCATGCGCTTCTCCTGCGATCCAAATCATTATCAGAGGCGACGTTCGCCATTCGGGCTCAGGCCCCGGGCTGGGCGCCGGGCTGGAACAGGCCGACGCGAAGATCCTTGGCCTCGTAGATGCGCACGCCATCGGCCTCGACGAAGCCGTCAGCTATGCCCAGCACCAGCTTGGTGCGGAACACACGCCGGAAATCAATGCCGTAGACGACTTTCTGGACGCTGGGCAAGACCTGACCGGTGAATTTCACCTCGCCGACGCCAAGCGCGCGGCCACGGCCCGGCGAGCCCAGCCAGCCCAGATAGAAGCCGCAGAGCTGCCAGAGGGCGTCAAGGCCCAGGCACCCGGGCATGACCGGGTCGCCCTGAAAATGGCAGCCGAAGAACCAGAGGTCCGGCTTGATGTCGAATTCCGCGCGAATCAGCCCCTTGCCGTTGGCGCCGCCGGTCTCGGAGATCTCCGTGATCCGGTCGAACATCAGCATGGGGGGGAGCGGCAGCTGGGCGTTGCCCTGGCCAAAGAGTTCGCCACGCCCGCAAGCCAGCAGGTCTTCATATCCGAAGCTCGAGCGCCTTTCGCTCATCACGATCCTTCGCTTTCCAATTGGGCGGGCCACACACGCGCCCGCCATCCGGGTCCGCGCCCGGTCATTGCCCGCGCCTTCTATCATAGGCTTTCGGACGCTGAAAGCGCCTAGTCAGGATGTGAAGGGCCGAAGATGAGCCAGATCCGTGACGCTATCGCGACATTGGCGCTCCGGCGCCCTTGCCAAGCCCGCCACCTTTCCATTATAGAGCCCACTCTGAACCGACCGGCTGAAGGGCTGCCGTGGCGGTTCATTCGCTCATTCCGATGCGAACCAGTCATTCCACCGGGGATGGCTGGACCCAACACCGAAGGGCCGCGAGGCCCAAGGAGAGCAAAATGCCCAAGTTGAAGACCAAATCAGGCGCCAAGAAGCGCTTCAAGATCACGGGCACCGGCAAGGTGCTCTACGCCCAGCGCGGCAAGCGCCACGGCATGATCAAGCGGACCAAGAAGCAGATTCGTAACCTGCGCGGCACCAATGTCCTGTTCAAGACGGACGGCGACAACAT
>CANCSY010000171.1 GCA_947380915.1 Beijerinckiaceae bacterium | reverse complement strand
GGCAGCGCCAAGGCCGATTACGGCATCACGAGCATGCCCTATAAATTCCCCCATCGGCATCACGAGCGGCATAACCTCAGCACCCATATCCCCAGCTCGACCCATCGTGCGCCCGTGGCGAACCAGATGGGCTTCATGGCTGAGTCCTTCATCGACGAGATCGCCATCGCCGGGGGCTGGAACCCCCTCGACTGGCGCATCGAGATGACCAAGGGCATGGATGACTGGCAGCTGGTGTTCAAGACCCTGAAGGAGAAGTCCGGCTTCCGCACGGATCTTCCCAAGGGCCAGGGCATGGGCATTGCGGCGGTGGAGTCCCACGGCACCATCGCAGCCGCCTGCGCCACCGTAAGCGTGAGCAAGCGCGGCGAACTGACCATCGAGAAGCTCGTGGTGGTGCTGGACGCCGGGCATGTCATCAACCCCCATGCGGCGACCGAACAGGCCGAGGGATCGGTGGTCTGGGAACTGTCCCACGCTTTCCTGGGCGGTCTGGAGCTGGAGGACGGGCGCTTCGTCAACACCAACTTCGCCACCTACAACCTGATGCGCATGAACCAGGCGCCTGTCGTGGAGACCTGGTTTGCCTCCTCGGGCGGCAAGAAATGGGGCGGCCTTGGCGAGCCCGCAGGCCCGCCTGCGCCCGCAGCGGTCGCCAACGCGATCTTCTACGCGACGGGCAAACGCATCCGTTCGACGCCCTTCATCAACCACGACCTGACCTGGGCGTAAGGCTCATCAGGCTATCGAAAGAGAAAACGCCGCGCAGTGATGCGCGGCGTTGCTCGTTGTGGAGACCTGCGCCCGGGCGCGCGATCAGGGATAGCCGGGCATGGTTCCATCGCGGCCCGAGCCGAAGCCCCAGTAGTTGCGCAGGGTCTCCGGCCCATGCTGCTTGGGGCGCAGGGGCAGTTCCTGATGCCAGGGGCGCGGGTCGAAATAGCCCAGCGTCTCGTCCTTCATCTGGTCCATCTCGGTATAGAGTTCCACGCGCACGCCATCGTGGTTGCGGTGATAGGCGGCGATGTTGTGGCCGATGATGTGGCGGCCCGGGCCCCAGACCAGCAGCAGCTTGTTCTTGGCGAGATAGTCGCAGGCGCGGTGGATCTCCGGCCAGTCCTTCACCTCGAAGGCGATATGGTGCAGTTGCGGCACGGGATCATTGACCAGATTGATCGTGTGATGATCCGAGTTGCAGCGCAGGAAGCAGAAGAAGTCGCCGCGAATGTCCGAGAGGCGGAAGCCCAGCACCTCCTGGTAGAATTTCATCACCGGGAGAATGTCGAGGCAGCGATAGGCCACATGGCCGAGCTTGAGGGGCATGACGCCATAGGGCTTGCCGTTGTCGGCCGCGAATTCATATTCGGCGTAGAGGTCGATATCCGTGCCCTTGTTGTCCTTGAAGGTGATGGAGTCGCGAACCCCGGGGCTGATCTCGCTGCGCCGTGTCGCGCTCACGCCATGCTTGGACAGTTCTTTGATGCAATCGTTGAGATCGGTGCCCGGCGCCACCTGAAAGGCGAGGCGCGCAAGGCCGGCTTCTTCGCCCTTAACCAGCGCGATGGCTTCCAGCCCCACCTTGGTGGCGAGAACGGCGCTGTTCTTGTCGCGCGCGACCACGTTGAGGCCGATGACCTCGTTGTAATATTCGATGGCGCGATCGAGGTTGGGGGTGGTCAGCGTGGCGTGACCGACGCGGCGAACCTGTATCATGGGGGGCTCCTTGGGTTGGGGCTATTGCCCGCGCAGATAATCCTGGAAGCGCTTTTGCCAGAGTTTTTCTTCCTCCGGCGAGAAATCGAGCGGCATCAGCTTGACGTCGCCCAGCTTGCTGATCGCGTCGGCGGGGGTCGGCGTCACATTCGGGCGCACGGGCAGGCGGCCATATTTCGCAACGGTCGTCTGGCCCTCCTTGCTCAGAAGATAGTTGGCGGCGATGCGCGACGCCTTGGGGTGCGGCGCCTTGGGGTTCACCGCCACCTGGCCCAGCAGAATGGCGACCGGAGACTGGCCCCAATAATCGGTCGGGCTATCGGTCATTTTCAGATTGTTGGTCAGATTGACATAGTTGCTGACGGTGACCGCATATTCGCCGGCCGCCACCGCGCGGGCCAGCGCCAGATGGCCGTCGACGGGGGTGGGTTTGAACTCGGTGAAGAATTGCTTCAGCAGCCAGTCGCCCTTTTCCGGACCATAATGATCGATGATGGATCGGGTCCAAGGAAACTCATGCCCGTCGATGCCGACCTTGCCGATCCATTCCTTGTGGGTCAGGAACTCCTCGAAATCCTTCGGCGGCTTGTCGAGCTTCACCAGATTGGTGTTGTAGGCGGGCGTATTGTAATTGGCGTAGACGCCAAACCAGCGCCTCTCGGGGTCACGCATCTGGGCGGGGATGGCGGCGGCCTCGGGCAGGTCGAGTTGCGCGCGGACGGCGGCGGGCAGGCGGGTGACCGATGTCGTCACCAGCACATCCCAGCTTTGTTGCCCGGTGCGCGCTTCGATCTGGATTTTCGAGGTGAGGGCGGCGTCATTGCCACGGGTGTAGTTGACCTTCACGCCCGTCGCTTTTTCGAAATCCTGCCACAGGGGCAGGCCCTCCTGTTCATTGACGGAGGAATAAACGTTCAGCGACCCCTCCGCCTTCACGCCTTCGAGAAGATCCGGCGTCGCCCATGAAGGCGCGGCGGTCTGCGCCATGGCGGCGCTCGCGGCCAATGAGATGGTCAGCGCGGCGGTGATTGTGCGGAACATGCGTCCTCCCTTTTATGTCGATTCTCGGTTTGTCTGTTTATGGCGGCCGACATCAAATCGGCGAAACATCCGGTATTCGTTTGACACTACACTAAGCCCCGCCGCAGCCGCCGTCCAATTTCAACGCGGGCGGAACAGCTCGTCGAACTGGCGCTTCCATTTGCGCTCGTCCTCGGGGCCAAAGACCACGGGGACGATGGCGCGCCCCTTCAGGCGGCTTATGGCGTCGGGCGGGTTGGGCGTCACATCGGCGCGCACGGGGATCCGGCCGAATTTCGCGCCAAAGGCCTGCGCCTCCTGGCTGATGGCGAAATTGGCGGCGAGGCGGGCGGCGTTGGGATGGGGCGCCTGGGCGCTCACCCCCACCTGCACCATGAAGACCGCCACGGGGTCGAGGGCGAAAATATCCGTCGGCGCCCCGGAAGAGGCCACGTTATAGGTCAGGTTGGTGAAATTGTTCAGGGCAAGCATATATTCGCCCGCGCCCAGCGACCGCGCCAGCGCCAGATGCCCATCCACCACCACAGGCTGGGCTGCGCCGATCAGGTCGCGCAGCATCTTGCGCGCTTTATCCTCGCCGTAATGCTGGAACATGGCCGAGAGCCATTGAATGTCGGCGCCGTCGATGGCCACGCGCCCGCGCCATTCCTTGCGCGCGCCGAAGTCCTCGAAGCTTTTCGGCAGGTCCGCCGCCGCCACGAGCTTCGTATTGTAGGCGGGCGTGTTGTAATTGGCTGACGAGGCGTACCAGCGCCGATCCTTCGCGCGGGCGGATGGGTCGAGCGACGCCGCCTCCGGGGGATCGAAGGGCGCCAGCACCTCCGGCGGCAACTGGCTGACGGCGGTGGTGATGTTGAGATCCCAGCTCCGCTGCTGGGCGCGATGCTCGATGGCGATGCGCGCATTCAGCGCCACATCCGAGGCGCGCACGAAAGTCACCTTGATCCCCGTCGCGTCCTCGAAGATCTTCCACATGGGCAGGCCCTCGGCTTCATTGACCGAGGAATAGATGGTGACGGCGCCTTCCGTTCTTGCGGCTGCAAGCAGGTCCGGCGACATCCAGGGGGCGGTTTGCGCAAAGGCTGCGCCCGGCAGCCAGGTGAAGCAAAGAGCGGCGCGCAGCAGGCGCAGGGCTGAAAATATCACGAGACGTCCTCCCATTTTTGGCAAGTCTAGGCGCGCGGCGCCGCGCCCGCAACCCGGCTGGACCTTCGCGGGGGGAGCCCCTATAGCTCGCCCATCAGATCAGGGGAGAGATGAAGATGTTCAAGATATTGGGACTCGCCGGCAGCCTTCGCCGCGTTTCCGTGTCCAAGGCGATCCTGCGCACGCTGGCCGAAAAGACGCCTGACGATGTCGAGGTCACCATCTTCGATCTCGCCGACATCCCCATGTACAATCAGGATCTGGAAGCGGATCTGCCTGCGCCTGTGCGCGCCTTGCGCGATGCGGTGGAAGCTTGCGACGGCATGATCGTCGTCTCGCCCGAGTACAACCACGGCATGTCCGGCGTCATCAAGAACGCCATCGACTGGGTCTCGCGGCCCGGCTACGCCTCGGTGCTGGTGGACAAGGGCGTGGCGATCATCACCACCTCCGAGAGCCCGCTGGGCGGCGCCCGCGCCCAGGGCGATCTTCACAAGATGTTCCTCTCCTGCCTCGCACGCATCGCGCCCGGCCGGGAGGTCTCCATCGGCGGCACCCAGAAATGCGTCGTCGATGGAAAGGTGGTGGACGAGACCCAGATCCGCCGGGCCATGACGCTGATCGAGTCCCTGCTCGACGAGGTCTGTCTGGTGCAAGGGCGGGGAAAGCGGGGATAGGGGCAGTCAGCATTAGGCAGTCGGCAGTCGTGAAAGTTTGACGTTCGGGAAGATTGATCTTGACAGCAAGTCACTGATTCAAAAACCTTCACTGCCGACTGCCGACTGCCGACTGCCGACTGCCGACTGCCGACTGCCGACTGCCGACTGCCGAACTCCCTCACACCAGCCCGGGCATGGTCAGAAACTCCCGCATCGCGTGCCAGACGCGATGGCGGTTGAGGCCCAGCACTGCCACATGGGCGATGCCGCGCATCATCACGAATTGCTTGTCCTTGCTGGGCAGCTTGCCGAAGAATTCGATCAGCTCGGCGTCGGTGGCGTTGCCGTCGGTCTCCGCGCGGGTGATCAGCACGGGGCAGGGGATCTTGGTGGGGTCGACCATGGGCATGTTGATGGCCATGTCGATATAGGAGCCGCTGGGCGCGGTGTCCCCCAGCGCCATTTCGTAAGCCGCCAGCGCCGCAGGCACTTCCTTCTCGAAGGTGGTGGGATCGTCGCGGGTGAAGATGCCCATGAAGGTCGCCAGATCCATCTTGCGGTTGGTGTTGGCCTTGTAGTTCTCCACCTGCTCGCGGCGGCGCATGATCTCCACCGCGCCTTCGCCGGTCCAGGTGAAGGCGTCGAGGATCAGGCGCTCCACGCGCTCGGGATGGCGCATGGTGAAGACGCCCGCGCGGATCGCGCCCGACGACTGGCCCATGAATTTGAAGGTCTTCTGACCCGTCACTTTCTCCACCACCGGCATGGCCGCCTCGATGTCGGCGACGCCCGTCATGATGTTGGAGTTGACGCCCGTGTTGCGCGAGGACTTGCCGTAGTTCTCATGATCCAGGGCCCAGACGTCGTAACCCTGCCGTGCGAACTCCTCCATGAAGGAGTAATTCGGCTTGCCGGGCACTTGCAGGTCATAGCCGCCGCGTCCCGAAAAGGACGAGCCGTGGACGATGAAGAAGACCGGCTTGTTGGCGACGCCGTCATCGAGGCGCTTGCGCCACAGATAGAGCTTCACATCGCCCTTCTGGGCCCAATGTTCCTCGCCGACGAATTTGGGCTCGGCGGCCTGCGCGGCGGGGGCCATGGTCACGCCAGCGGCGGCGACGGCGGCGCCGGTGACGAAGGCGCGGCGGGCGGGGTTGTGAAGCTCTGTGGTCATGGTGTCAGGTTCTCCGAAATCTGCGCGGACCATAGCGCAGGGCGCGGATGGTTGACAGAGGCGCAAAGCTGCCTGAACTGGGTCCATGAACAAGGATTTCATCGAACTCACAAGCGGCGCCTCTCGCGCACGCATTTCCCGCCAGGGCGCCGAATGGCTCGGCTGGTCTGTGGACGGCCGCGAGTTGCTCTGGGCGCCCGATGGCGTCCATTGGGACCGCACCGCGCCCGTGCTGTTCCCCGTTTGCGGCTGGACGCGCGGGGGCGTGGCGCGGGTGGGGGGCGAGACCTTTCCGCTGGGCCTGCATGGCTTCGCCATGAGCGAGGCTTTCGAGGTCGTGGGGCAGGGCGCTGACCATATCACCCTGCGGCTGACCCAGTGCGCGGCCACGCTGGCGCAATATCCCTTCCCCTTCACGCTGGAGGTCACCTACCGGCTGGACGGCTCCGCCATCGATGTCTCGGGCCTCGTCCGCAACATCGGCGACGCCCCCATGCCCTATGCCTTCGGCCTGCATCCGGGCTTCCGCTGGCCGCTGGCGGGTGGCGACAAGGCCGTTCATCGGCTGGTTTTCGACGCGCCCGAGCGCGCGGAAGTTCCGGTCATCGCGCCGGGCGGGCTCTTCTCGCAGCAGACGCGCCCGGTTCCCGTCGAAGGCCGCACGCTCCCTCTCGACGAGGCGCTCTTTGCCCGCGAAGCCCTGTGCTTCCTCGACGCCGCCAGCAGTGGCCTGACCTTCGAAGGGCCTTCGGCGCGGCTGCGGATGGATTGGGAGGGGTTCCCCCATCTGGTGGTCTGGTCGAAGCCTGGCGCGCCCTTCCTGTGCCTCGAAACCTGGACTGGCCATGGCGATCCCGAGGGTTTCGAAGGCGACCTCTTCGACAAGCCCTCCATGATCATTCTGCCGCCGGGCGGAGAGGGGCGCCACAGAGTGCGCTACGCATTCTTGTGACTCAGCCGCGCATCTGCCAGAAGAACGAAGTCCAACAGGAGCCAGCCAAATGACCTCGCCCAGCGATCTCGCAGCCCTCGGCCTTCGCGAAGGCGCCCCCGGTTGCGGCCT
>CANCSY010000170.1 GCA_947380915.1 Beijerinckiaceae bacterium | reverse complement strand
GCCTCCAACAACGCTTTTGGCGTGTCGCGCGCGGGCGCCATCGGCAAGGCTGTGCCGGGCCATGAGTGCGACGTGATTCGCCCCGATGGGACGCGCTGCGAGGCTGACGAGCCCGGACAGATCGCCGTGCTGCGGCCAGACCCCGTGATGTTCCTGGGCTACTGGAACAACGCGAAGGCGACCGAGGCCAAATTCATCGGCGACTGGATGACGACCGGGGATCAGGGACGGCGCGATGCGGACGGCTATGTCTTCTTCTTCGGCCGCGACGATGATGTGATCACCTCGTCGGGCTATCGCATCGGGCCGGGCGAGATCGAGGATTGCCTGCTGCGCCATCCTGCCGTCGAGATCGCCGCCGCCGTGGGGAAGCCCGACGCCATTCGCGGCGAGATCGTGAAGGCCTTCATCGTGCCGAAACCCGGCTTCCAGCCCTCTGCGGATCTGGCGGCGGACATCCAGAGCTTCGTGCGCACCCGCCTCTCGGCCCACGAATATCCCCGCGAAGTCGCCTTCATCGACCGCCTGCCGCTGACGACCTCGGGCAAGGTGATTCGCCGGGAGCTGCGCGCGCGGGGCTGATCACCCCAGCAGGCCGCCCGCCCCCGGCGCCAGCGGATTGTCCACCAGCGCGGCGCGATCAGGCTGGTCGGGGCGGACTTCGCCGGTGAAGGCGCGCCAGAGGCCCTCCACGAAACTCGGGTCCATGTCTTTCAGAATGAACACGATCCGCGTGCGCCGCTCGCCTTTTGGCCAGGCGTCGAGGCTCACGGGCGGATGGAACACATGCTGCACACCGTGGATCACCACGGGACGGTCGGGCTCATCATCCAGCCCCACAATGCCCTTCACCCGCAGCAGATGCGGCCCATGGGCCTGACGCAAGAGATCGAGAAAGAGGTCAAAGCCGCACTTGGGCATGAGCGTGTCGCTCTCGAGGCAGAAGGCCCGGATGCGCGCGTCGTGGCGATTCACGTCATGGGGGTCCTGCCCGCCATGGGCGTGGCCGTGGTGGTGGTCATGCCCGTGATCGTGGCCGTGATGATGGTGGTCGTGATGATCCCCAAAAGCCTCCGCATTCAGCCAGCGCCGGACATCAGGGATTTTCGTCTCGGGGTCGAAGAGGCCGAGATCGAGCAGAGCCGCCGCGCCCGCCTCGCCCTTCGCCGCATCGAGAATCGTTGCGGCGGGGTTGAGCGCATTCAGGCGCCGCCGCAGAGCCGCCACCTTGGCCGCACCCGCCTCGCCCTCCAGAAGGTCGGTCTTGGTGAGCACGATTCGGTCGGCGACCGCCGCCTGTTTCACCGCCTCCTCATGGGCGTCGAGGGTGGCGGCGCCATTCACTCCATCGACAAGCGTCACCACGCCGTCGAGGCGGAAGCGCATGAGCAGATAGGGATGATACATGATCGTGTGCAGCACGGGCGCAGGGTCCGCCAGGCCGGTGGTCTCGATGACCACGCGCTTGAAGGCGGGCATGCGGTCATTGTCGCGGCGACGCAGCAGGTCTTCCAGGGTGGTGATGAGATCGCCGCGAATGGTGCAGCACAGGCAGCCCGACGACAGCAGCAGCATGTCCCCGTCCGCCGCCTCCACCAGCAGATGGTCGAGGCCCACTTCGCCAAATTCGTTGATGATGACGACGGTGTCCGACAGCGCCGGGTCTTTCAGCAGGCGGTTCAGGAGCGTGCTCTTGCCTGCGCCCAGAAAACCCGTGAGCACGGTGACGGGGATCGGCGGCGGGGGACGCCGCGCTTCGGATTGCTCGATCAAGCCTGGGCTCCCATTCATCTGGATTTCGGTCGGGCTTTGGCGGCGGGCTTCTTCTTGCCCGTCGGCTTGCCCTTGACGGCCTTCTTGTTCCCGGGCTTCACCGCCGCCGCTTTCACTGCGGGAATTGTGGGGGCGCTCATGGCGGATCGAGGCGCCTCGTCCCGCGCCACCAACGCCGGCCCCGTCCAGCCGGGGACTCGTCCAGCAAAGACGGAGACCGGTTCGAAATTGGGCCTTGCGCCCATCCGCGCCTGGATAGCGGCGACGCCGCTCGTTGGCCCTGAGAGACCCGCCGCCGCAAAAGAGCCGCCCGCCTGCTCGCCCTGCAATTGCGCATTCAGGACAGGCACGGCGAAATCATCCTCGCCCACCTGCTCGCGATGAGCGCCGCAGACGCGCGGGCGATTGTTGGGTGGGGAGCCGGGAATGGCGCGAAGCGACGTGAGGGAGGGACCGCCCGCCCCGCTCATGAATCCCGCATCCAGCAAACTGGCGACCTTGAGGGTGCGGGCCTTGGCGTTGGGATAGCCCAGCACCACCGCGATCAGGCGACGCCCGCCGCGCCTGGCGCTGGCCACCACATTGAAGCCCGCCGGGCAGGTGAAGCCAGTCTTCATGCCATCGGCGCCGGGATAGCGCCCCAGCAGGCCGTTGTGGGTGGGGATCACCTGCTCGCCCAGGCGCAGGGCGCCGATGCCATAGAGATCGGCATATTCGGGAAAATCGCGAAACAGCGCCCGGCCCACGAGCGCCATGTCCCGGGCGGAGGAATAGTGATCGTCATTGTGCAGACCATTGGGATTCACGAAATGGGATTCGTGCATGCCGAGCCGGGCCGCCGCCGCATTCATCTGCTCGGCGAAACCTTCCATCGAACCGCCCAGACCTTCGGCGATGGTCACGGCGATGTCATTGGCCGATTTCACCATCAGCATCTTCAGGGCGTTTTCGAGGGTGACTTCCGAGCCCGGGTTGAAGCCCATCTTCGAGGGCGGCATGCGGGCGGCGCGCATGGAGATCTGGATGGGCGTATCGAGGCCCACCTGCCCCTGGCGCAGGGCGGTGAGAGCGACATAGACGGTCACGAGTTTCGTCAGGGAGGCGGGATACCAGCGCCGGGTGGACTCCTGTTCGGCCACCACAGCGCCCGAGTCCGCGTCGATGACCACGAAGGGCGTGGCCTGCGCAAGGCCCGCCCCGCAGCCCAGAGCCGCGAGCGACAAACCAATGACACGCAAAAGCCGACTATGGATGCGCATTTCACCCCTATCCTGCATTGCCAGCTTTTCGGGCGCGGGCGGACGCTGAGGCCTCATGGAGAGCAGGCTTGTACAAATCATCTGCGCCATTGGTAACGGCGCAATACGAAAATGCAACGCATGCGCCCCTGCGGAAGGGGCGCAGAAAGCAGCGACATGAGGCGAAATCGTGACCGCCGGTCACCAGATCATTCCCCGGGCGCCCGCGCCTCGATGGCCAGAGCGTGGACGCCGCTGCGCAGGTCCTCGGCCAGGATTTCGTTGACCAGCCTGTGGCGGGCCAGCCGGGTCTTGCCAGCGAAGGCGCCCGACACCACCTTGACCTGGAAATGGGTTTCGCTGGACGACATGGCGCCGGGATGTCCCGACGCAGGATGGCCGATATGGCCCGCATGCTTGTGGGACTCGTCGATCACTTCCAGCGCGACGGGCGCAAGCGCAGCCGTCAGCTTGCCTTCGATTCGTTCCTTCACGCTCATGCGTGATCCTCCATCCCTGCGCCCTTCCGGGCCTGATTGCGTGCAATCTCGGCGGCGCGCGACGCCAATTTCCTCGAAGTTTCGCCAGAGCCATGCGAGGCTCCTTGCGAAGCAAGGTTTACACCCATAATGTCCCATCCATGAATCTGAATTCACCACTCTTCGACCGAATCAGGACGAAGTCCAAGCTGGCGCCGGCGATCGAGCCGAAGCCGAAGCAGGCCTGCGCCCATCAGGGCTGCACGGCGGCGGGGGAATTCAAGGCTCCCATGGGGCGTCTGCGGGAGGGGCAATATTTCTGCTTCTGCCTCGAACATGTGCGCGAGTACAACGCCACCTACAATTATTTCAACGGGATGAGCGACAACGACGTGGCCCGGTTCCAGAAGGAGGCGGTGATCGGCCACCGCCCCACCTGGTCCATGGGGGTCAATCGCGCCGCCCGGGGCTTTCGCGAGGACGGGGTCGATCCGGTGGTCGACCCGCTGGGCATGTATCGCGCCGGCATGGGCGCGGGCGCGGCCGATGCGCCCCGCCGTCCCCGCCATGGCGTGGCCGTGATGAAGGCGCTGGCGACTCTGGGCCTTGACGACACGGCCGATGCGGAGAAGATCAAGACCCGCTACAAGGAGTGGGTGAAACGGCTCCATCCCGACGCCAATGGCGGCGACCGTTCGATGGAAGACAAATTGCGCGAGATCATCCAGGCCTATAATTATCTCAGAACAGCCAAACTCGTCTGATGACGGGAGAGGCATCCCAGCCGGGCATCCGGCGATAACGCCCGCGGGGCCGCGCCCCAGGGCCCGCGCTTGCGCCCCTTCGTGAAGCGGACGGGTATGGAGGAATGATGCAGACCGCTACGACGACGCCCGGCATGCCCGACAAGAAAGTCTCCGTGCGAGACGTGTTCCATATCGATTCCGACATGGAGACGCCGGCCTATTCCCAGCGCACCGAACATGTGCCCGACCTTGATCCGGACTATCTGTTCGACAAGCCCACCACGCTCGCCATTCTGGCGGGCTTCGCGCGCAACCGCCGCGTGATGGTGACCGGCTATCACGGCACCGGCAAATCGACCCATATCGAGCAGGTCGCCGCCCGCCTCAACTGGCCCTGCGTGCGCATCAACCTCGACAGCCATGTGTCGCGCATCGACCTGGTGGGCAAGGACGCGATCGTGCTCAAGGACGGCAAGCAGATCACGGAATTCCGTGATGGCATCCTGCCCTGGGCCCTGCAGAACAATATCGCGCTCTGCTTCGACGAATATGACGCGGGCCGTCCCGACGTGATGTTCGTGATCCAGCGCGTTCTGGAGCTTTCGGGCCGCCTGACCCTGCTCGACCAGAACCGGGTCATTCGCCCCCATCCCGCCTTCCGCCTCTTCTCCACCGCCAATACGGTGGGCCTTGGCGACACATCGGGCCTCTATCACGGCACCCAGCAGATCAATCAGGGCCAGATGGACCGCTGGTCCATCGTCACCACCCTGAACTATCTGCCCCACGACAACGAAGTGGCGATCGTTCTGGCCAAGTCGCCCCACTACAAGGGGACGAAAGAGGGCCGCGACACCGTCAACAAGATGGTGCGCGTGGCCGACCTGACCCGCAACGCCTTCATCGCGGGCGACCTGTCCACCGTGATGAGCCCGCGCACGGTCATCACCTGGGCCGAGAACGCCGATATCTTCAAGGACATCGGCTTCGCCTTCCGGCTCACCTTCCTCAACAAGTGCGATGAGCTGGAGCGCCCGCTGGTGGCGGAGTTCTATCAGCGTTGCTTCGGGCAGGAGCTGCCCGAGAGCTCCGTGAATGTCGCGCTGACCTGAGCCATGAGCACCAACCGCAAGCCGCCGCAGAAGTCCGAAGCCCCCCAGGAGCCGTTCAAACGGGCTGTGGCGAGCTGCTTGCGGGCCATGGCCGGGAGCCAGGATCTCGAGGTGAGCTTCGCCTCGGAGCGACCCTCGCTCGTGGGCGTGGGCGAGGGCGCGAAGGCTCGCCTGCCCGAGCCCGCGCGCAAACTCTCCCCGCGCGAGGCCGCCATCGTGCGCGGCCATGCGGATTCCATGGCTTTGCGCATCGCCTGCCATGACGCCAATGTGCACAAGCGCCTCGTGCCCAAGGGCCAGGAGGCCCGCGCCATTTTCGACGCGGTGGAACAGGCGCGGGTGGAATCCATCGGCGCGAGGCGCATGGAGGGCGTGGCGACCAATCTGGGCGCCATGCTGGAGGACCGCTACCATCGCGGCGCCTATGCGGAAGTGACCGACAAGGCCGACGCACCCCTCGAGGACGCGGTCGCCATGATGGTGCGCGAGCGCCTGAGCGGCCTCAAGATTCCCGCCGCCGGGCAGAAGATCGTCGACGTCTGGCGTCCGATCATCGAGAGCCGGGCGGGCAAGGAGCTGGACCAGCTCAACGACTCCATCGAGAACCAGCGCGCCTTCGGCAAGGCGGTGCACAAGCTTCTGGCCTCCCTCGACATGATGGACCAGGAAGCCCTCGACCACGACGACACCGGCGAGGAATCCGGCGACGAGGAGCCCAACGACAAGCCTCAGGAGGCCGAAGGCGAGGGCGAGGAGAACGAGTCCGGCAGCGCCACGGAAATGGAGAGCGCCGACGGCTCGGACGACGATCTTCAGGAAGGCGAGATGGATTCCGCCGAAGCCCCGGCCGGCGACATGCCCGAGGACGGGGAAGAGGGCGACGCCGACGAGGCCTCCGAGGCCAAGCGGCCGCCCACCATGTCAGGCCATGACATGCGCGGGCCAGACTACAAGGCCTTCACCACCAAATTCGACGAGATGATCCTGGCCGAGGACCTCTGCGAGCCCGAGGAGCTGGAGCGCCTGCGCGCCTATCTCGACAAGCAGTTGCAGAACATGTCCAGCATCGTGGCGCGGCTCGCCAACCGCTTGCAGCGCCGCCTGATGGCCCAGCAAAACCGCGCCTGGGAATTCGACCTCGAAGAGGGCATGCTCGATCCCGCGCGCCTGTCGCGCATCATCATCGACCCCCAGCAGCCCCTCTCCTTCAAGCGCGAGAAGGACACGAATTTCCGCGATACGGTCGTGACCCTGGTGCTCGACAATTCCGGCTCCATGCGCGGTCGCCCCATCACGGTGGCGGCGAGCTGCGCCGATATTCTGGCCCGCACCCTCGAACGCTGCGGCGTGAAGGTGGAGATTCTCGGCTTCACCACCCGCGCCTGGAAGGGCGGCCAGTCCCGCGAGGCCTGGCTGCAATCGGGCAAGCCGGTCAATCCCGGCCGCCTGAACGATCTGCGCCACATCATCTACAAATCC
>CANCSY010000169.1 GCA_947380915.1 Beijerinckiaceae bacterium | reverse complement strand
TAGCACAAGGGCGGGGCTTCCGGCGAGGCCTGTCCGTTCAGGGCCTGCAAGAGGGGCAAGACGGGGCGCGGGTGTCTCTGCTACACCCCCACCATGACTGACACAGCACAGATCGCCATCATCGGTTCCGGCCCCGCAGGCCTCATGGCGGCTGAGGCCGCCGCCAGCGCGGGGGCGAAGGTCGTGATTTATGACCGCATGCCCTCGCCCGCCCGCAAATTCCTGCTGGCGGGGCGGGGCGGGCTGAACCTGACCCATAACGAGCCGCAACCGATCTTCCTGACCCGCTATGGCGAGGCGCAGGCGCGGCTGGCGCCTCTCATCGCCGCCTTCCCGCCGGACGCCCTGCGGGCCTGGGCGGATGACCTGGGGCAGGAGTGCTTTGTGGGCACCAGCGGGCGCATCTTTCCCAAGAGCTTCAAGGCCTCGCCCCTGCTGCGCGCCTGGCTGCGCAAGCTAGGCGCGCTGGGGGTTGAGCTGCGCCTGCGTCACGAATTTCAGGGCTGGGACGCTCAGGGCCGCCTGCGCTTTGCGACGCCGGAGGGCGAGCACCTGGTCGAGGCGGGCGCCTGCGTGCTGGCGCTGGGCGGCGCCTCCTGGCCAAGGCTGGGCTCCGATGGGGGCTGGGCTGATGTGCTGCGTGGCGAGGGCCTGGCGGTCGCGCCCCTGCGGCCCTCCAATTGCGGTTTCGAGATCGCCTGGTCGCCGGTGCTGAAGAGCTTCGGCGGTTTCCCGCTGGGGCCGGTGACGCTGACGGGTGGCGGCCATAGCCTGCGCGGGGAATGCGTCATCACCGAGCACGGGATCGAGGGCGGCGCCATCTACGCCCTCTCCGCAGGCCTGCGCGACGCCATCGAGCGCGACGGCGGCGTCGATCTCACCATCGATCTGCGGCCCGATGTTTCTCTTGAGGCGCTGGCGGCCCGTCTGGGCCGTCCGCGTGGCGGCCAGTCCATGGCCAGCGTGCTGCGCAAATCAGGCGGGTTGCCCCCGGTGGGTGCGGCGCTGGTGCGCGAGCCGGGGCCGCTGCCTGCCGATCCCGCAGAGCTGGCCGCCCGCATCAAGGCGCTGACCCTGCGGCTCACCGGCGTGCGTCCCATCGCACGCGCCATCTCGACGGCGGGGGGCCTGCGCTTTGCGGATGTGACCGACGATCTGATGGTCGCCAGCATGCCCGGCCTCTTCGTGGCGGGCGAAATGCTGGATTGGGAGGCCCCGACCAGCGGCTACCTGCTGCAAGCCTGTTTCGCCACCGGACGCGCGGCGGGCGCGGCGGCGGCGCGGTTTGTGGGGTAGCCCCTCACGACCCGCCCGCAAAAGCCGCATCGCGCGACTTGCGGATGCTCGGCAGCACCGTCACAAGAATCAGCAGGACGCAGAGCACCAGCAGGGTGGCGGAAATCGGGCGCTGGATGAAGATCAGGGGATCGCCGCGCGAGAGCACCAGCGACCGGCGCAGGTTCTCCTCCATGAGCGGGCCGAGCAGAAAGCCCAGGATCATGGGCGCGGGTTCGCAGCCCACCCGCACCAGCACATAGCCGAAGATGGCGAAGACCGTGGTCATGGCCATCATCACCCAGTTGCTGTTGAGGCCATAGACGCCGATGACGCAGAACAGCAGGATGGCCGGATAAAGCAGGCGGTAGGGCACCGACAGCAGCTTCACCCAAAGGCCCACCATGGGCAGGTTGATGATGACCAGCATCAGATTGCCGATCCACATGCTGGCGACCATGCCCCAGAACAGATCCGGCCTACTGGTCATCACCGCCGAGCCCGGCTGCATGCCCTGAATGACCATGGCGCCCATCATCAGGGCCATGATCGGGTTGGAGGGAAGGCCCAGGGTCAGCAGCGGAATGAAGGAGGTCTGCGCCGCAGCATTATTGGCGGCCTCCGGCCCCGCGACGCCCTCGATGGCGCCCTTGCCGAAACGGCCGGGGTCGTCGGCGATCTTCTTTTCCAGCGTATAGCTGGCGAAGGAGGCGAGCACCGCGCCCCCGCCCGGCAGAATGCCGAGAATGGAGCCCAGCGCAGTGCCGCGCACCACCGGCTTCCAGGCCTCCTTGAAATCGCTCCAGGAGGGCCACAGATCGCGGAAGCGGGTCTTGATCGAGGTGCGATCCAGTTCCTTCTCCTCGAGATTGCGGATGATCTCGACAATGCCGAACATGCCGATGACCATGGGCAGGAAATCGACGCCATCCCACAATTCCGAAACACCGAAAGTGTAGCGCGCCACGCCGGTGTTGGCGTCCGTGCCCACAAGGCCAAACAACAGGCCAACCAGCACCATGCCGATGGCGTTGATGATGGAGCCCTGCGCCATCACCACGGCCATCAGAAGTCCCAGAGCCATCAGGGAAAAATAGTCGGGCGAATTGAATTTCTGGGCGAAATCCGCCAGCGGCGGACCAAAGGCGGCGATGAAGACCGTGCCGACGCAGCCTGCGAAGAAGGACCCCAGCGCCGCCACCGCGAGCGCGGCGCCCGCGCGCCCCTGCCGGGCCATCTGGTAGCCGTCGATGCAGGTGACGACGGAGGAGGCCTCGCCGGGCATGTTGACGAGGATGGAGGTCGTCGAGCCGCCATATTGGGCGCCGTAGTAGATGCCCGCCAGCATGATCAATGAAGAGAGTGGATCAAGGCCGAAGGTCAGCGGCAGCAGCATGGCGATGGTGGGGATCGGCCCGATGCCCGGCAGCACGCCGATGAGCGTGCCCAGCATGCAGCCGATCAGGGCGAATCCGATGTTTTGCAGACTTCCTGCGGCGGCGAAGCCAGTGGCGAGATTGGAGAAGGCCTCCAGCATGGCGCTCACGCACCCCACCAGGCCGGCATCGACTGGCCGAGTCCATAAACAAACAGCAGCACGGAGAAGATCGCAAGAACCACGGCCAAAACGGCGATTTCGCGCCATCTGGTGTCGGGGCGCGCGCCCGCCGCAAGGAAGGTGAAGAGCGCGGCGCTGAGGGCGAGACCGATGTAATTGATGGCGAGGCCAAAGATCATCATGGACGCGCAAACGAAGGCCAGCGGCCGCCATTGGGGCCTTTCGATCGCCGGACCGTCAATGGTGAGCGCCATGGCGACGTTCAGGAGACCGATGCCCAGAACGAGCAAACTCAGGATGGTCGGGAAAAAACCAGGCCCCATTTTCGCGGCCGATCCGAAAGGCAGATCCCGCCCATAGACCAGCCCGACCAGCGCAAGCCCTGTGAAAATCACCGCAGCTCCCAGATTTTGGGGGCTTTTGACACGCACCATTCGTCCCCCATCTCGATCCGACCGCAAGGGCGCGACTATCATGCGAGCGACGCCGCTATTCCCGTCACGGGCGTCGCATGACGCTTGCTTTTCGTCATCGTCCTCCAGGCTACAGAGGTTGATCCCTGACAAGATTGGGCGAAGTTATCATGGCAATGCAACTTTGGCGATATTGTCGCGCGACACGAAGGACTGGACAAGCAGGGCATAGATTGCGAAGTTCAGGCATCAAGCGCGCAAAGCGCGCCAGCCGCCATGGGAGGATGTGATGATCTCGAGACGTGAACTGCTGCAATCAGGCGCGGGCGCCGTCGCCGCTGTCGCTCTGGGCCCCGTCAGCGCCGTCGCCCAGGCCGCCGACTATCCCAACAAGCCCATTCACGCGATCTGCATGTTTCCGCCCGGCTCCGGCGCAGACATTCTCGTGCGGTTCTTCGCCAAGAAGCTGGGCGATGTCTCCGGCAAGACGGTGGTCGTAGAGAACAAGGCCGGCGCCTTCGGCAATATCGCGTCAGAGGCGGTCGCCCGATCCAAGCCAGACGGCTATACGGTCTATATCGCGCCGGGCTCCTCGGTTTTCGCAGCGGCGAAGCATCTGTTCACCAAGCTGCCCTTCGATCCCGTAGCTGATTTCGACCATGTGACCCTGCTGGCGCGCCTGCCATTCCTGCTGATCGTCAGCGGCGACAGTCCCTACAAGACCGTCGCGGATCTGACCGCCGACCTGCAAAAGAAAGGCGACAAGGCATCCTACGGGTCAGTCGCCAACACCGGACTTGTCGGCAGCGAACTCTACAAGGCGCAATTCGGCCTGAAGACCGTCGAGGTGAAATACAAAGACCCGCAAGGCATGGTCAATGATCTCACGGGCGGCAACCTCGCCTTCGGCCATATCGATCCCACCAGCGTGCTCGCCCAACTGGCGAGCGGCAAGGTGCGCGCGCTGGCCACTACGGCCGGCGAGCGGATGAAGGCCCTGCCCAACATTCCCAGCGCAAAGGAAGCAGGCATCGACAACACCAACCTCACGGCTTGGTGGTCCGTCCACACGCCTGCAAAGACCGACAAGGCGATCCTCGCCAAACTCGAGACCTGGTTCAACGCCATCGCCCGTGACGAGGAAGTGGAGAAGTTCCTCGCCAATATCGGCGTGGACGCCTATCCGGGCGACGGCGCCAAACTGAATGCGCTGATGACCAGCGATATGGAAGCTTGGGGCCGCTATGTCGATCTGGCCAAGATCGAGAAGCTCTAGGCGGGGCTGGCTGCGGCATGGCCGGGGGGTCGCGCCAAGGCGTTTCCAATCCCTGAATTTCGTAAGAGGGGATCGAAAAGATACTTCGATCCCGATTTATGTTGCGATGGAGGGTTATGGTCAGGGCATGAAGAGTCTCGAAAAAATGATGGGCATTCTCGACCTTTTCGAGGGCGACGAAATGGAATGGAGCCCCGAGGCCATGGCGGAGCGGCTCGAACTCACCCGCTCCACCCTCTATCGCTACCTGAAGGTGCTGGCTGACGCGGGGCTTCTGACGTCCCTGCCGGGAGTGGGCTATACGCTGGGCCCGCGCATCGCCGCCCTCGACTTCCACATGCGTCACAGCGATCCGCTCATCTCGGCCAGCCGCCCCGTTATGGCCGAACTGGTGGCCGAATGCCCGGGCATCGCCCTGCTCTGCCGCCGCTATCGCGGGCTTGTGCTGTGCGTGCATCAGGAAGCCAGCGCTGGCGTCAGGTTCCGCTCCGCCTATGAACGCGGCAGCGCGCGTCCATTGCTGCGCGGCGCCGCCTCCCGGATCATTCTGGCGCACATGCCTGTCACCGTCCTGCGCAAACTCCATGAGGCCACCCCAGGCGACTTCGCCGCAGCGGGGCTGGGCGAGAACCTGGACGCGGTGCGCGCCCATATGCGCGCCATCCGCCAGCGTGGGGTCGCCGTGACCAAAGGCGAGCTGGCGCAAGGCGTAATCGGCGTCAGCGCGCCGATCTTCGATTCCAAAGGTGGCATTCTGGGCTCCCTGGGCGTCACCATCGGGGAAGCGGAGGTAGCGCCGGAGCGGCTGGCTTTCGTGGCGGAGCGTGTCGCCCATGCGGGGCGGATCGTCTCCAAGGCCATCGCCCGCGAACCGCAATCGGTGCAGGAAGCCTCACTGGCCTAGACATTCGCCGCCCGGACCTGAGGCGTCGACAGGCCATTGCCCCTCGCCTTCATCGGGGTTACTTCCCATCTATCCAAAGACCAGGGACCATTGCCATGACTTTGCCCGCAACCATGACGGCGATCGCCATTTCCAGCCCCGGCGGGCCGGAGGTCCTGACGCCGCAGACCCGCCCCCTGCCCCAGCCCGGCCAGGGGGAAATTCTGGTCAAGGTGGCGGCGGCGGGCGTCAACCGCCCGGATATTTCCCAGCGAATCGGCCGCTATCCGCCCCCGCCCGGCGCCTCGGACCTGCCGGGCCTCGAAATCGCCGGAGAGGTGGTGGCCCTGGGCGAAGGCGCCACCGCCTGGAAGCTGGGCGATAAGGTCTGCGCGCTGGCCCATGGTGGCGGCTACGCCGAATATTGCAAGGTCCATGAGAGCCACGCCCTGCCAGTTCCCAAGGGCCTTTCCATGGCGGAGGCGGCCGCACTGCCTGAAACCTTCTTCACCGTCTGGGTCAACACGTTCGAAATGGCGGGCCTCAAGGCCGGGGAATGGCTGCTGGTGCATGGGGGCAGCTCGGGCATCGGCACCACCGCCATCATGCTGGCCAAGGCCTTCGGCGCGAAAGTGATCGCCACCGCCGGGTCGGATGAAAAATGCGACGCCTGCCGCAAGCTGGGCGCGGACGGGGCGATCAACTACAAGACCACCGATTTCGTGCCCGCCGTCATGGAGATCACCGGCGGCCATGGGGCGGATGTGATCCTGGACATGGTGGGCGGCCCCTATGTGGAGCGCAACCACCAATGCGCCGCCATGGACGGGCGTGTGGCCCAGATAGCCTTCATGCAGGGCGCCAAGGCGGACCTGCGTTACATGAGCCAGCGGCGCGTGCGCCACATGGGCTCCACTTTGCGCCCGCGCACGGTGGCGGAAAAGGGCGCCATCGCAGCCGCCCTGCGGGAGAAGGTCTGGCCCCTGATCGAGGCGGGCCGGATTCGCCCGGTGATGGACTCGACCTTTCCCCTGGTGGAGGCCCCCAAGGCTCATGCCCGGCTGGAGACATCCCAGCACATCGGCAAGGTGGTTTTGACCCTGTGACGGCTCATTCGCGAGCCGCTCACTGAATCGTTGCTTTCTGCGGGCCGTCAGCTTATATGTGGCGCTTCCCATCATGGATGTCGAGTTTGAGGCAGTAGCCTCGGCCAGGCGAAAGCCCGGCGGGGCTCGCGCCTGACCCGAAACACGCCGCGCGACTGTCGCGCAAAGGAGATAGCTGATGAGCGACGCCCCGCTGATGCCCAAGGCGACAGCCGTGTGGCTTGTTGAGAACACCTCGCTGACCTTCGATCAGATCGCCGATTTCTGCAAACTTCATCCGCTTGAAGTCAAGGGAATCGCCGACGGCGAAGTGGCGGCGGGGA
>CANCSY010000168.1 GCA_947380915.1 Beijerinckiaceae bacterium | reverse complement strand
GGCTTCGTTGGCGACGAGATGCGGTATCCAAGCGGTATCCACGGGCGGGTTTCAGCCCATGAACCGCCCACGCCAAAATAGGCAAAAGTGCTTCAATTAGAAATGGTAGCGAAGGAGGGACTCGAACCCCCGACACAAGGATTATGATTCCTCTGCTCTAGCCAGCTGAGCTACTCCGCCCCCTGTGGCCCGACAAGTCGGAGCCGCAAAGCACGGGCGGGATATAGGGGTGGGGCGGGTGCAGTGTCAAGCCGCGTTTGCGAGCCCCCGCCAACCCGGGGGTTCGGCCGGGGTCTGATCGCCATCAGGCGGTCAAACAGCCCTGATTCCGGTTTTTCCTTGATCCTGACCGTGACCGCGGGCGGTCTGCGGTGTAGAACCTCTTCATCATCAGGGAGGCCCCCCGTGGGGCAGTACGCATGAAATTCTGGACGCGAGCCGCTGCAAGTCTGTTTCTGGCCACCATCGCCGTCGGCGCGGCGCAGGCGCAGGAGCCATTCTACAAGGGCAAGACGATCGACCTGATCATCGGTTATCCCACCGGGGGCAGCAACGATGTCTACGCCCGTCTGCTCTCGACCCACCTGGGCAAGCATATTCCCGGCAATCCTGCGGTTGTCCCCCGCAACATGCCCGGCGCGGGCAGCTTCCTGGCCGCCAACCACATGACCTCGGTCGCCGCCAAGGATGGCACGTCCATCGCCATCTGCGCGCCCACCATCGCGCTGGATGAAAAGCTTGGCACCCAGGGCGTGCGCTTCAAGACGGCGCAGATGAACTGGATCGGCCGTATCTCGCCGCTGATCAATGTCGTGATGATCTGGAAGACCTCAGCGGTGAAGACCGTCGCCGATGCGCAGAAGACGGAAGTCACCCTGGCGGGCACGGGGGTCGGCTCCACCGTGTCGATCTATCCCACGGTCATGAACAATATGTTCGGCACCAAATACAAGCTGATCATGGGCTACAAGGGCTCCAGCGAGGCCATGCTGGCGCTGGAGCGCGGCGAGGTCGAGGGGCATTCCACCGCCTGGGAGGCGCTCAAGACCGCCCATCCCGGCTGGAAGCCCGATGGCGATGTGACCCTGCCGGTCCAGTTCGCGCTGAAGCCGCATCCGGAACTGCCGGATGTGCCCACCGCCATGGAATTCGCCCGTACGCCAGAGGAAAAGCGCGTGCTTGAGGCCATTCTCAACGCGACGGAAGTGGGCACCGCCTTCTTCACCACCCCGGGCGCGCCGGCCGAGCGCGTGGCCTTGTTGCGCCGCGCCTTTGACGCCACCATGCAGGATCCCGAATTCAAGGCGGATGTCGAGAAGATGCGCGTCAGCTATGGTCCGATGAACGGCGAGGACCTGCAAAAGCTTGTGGCCCAAGTCAGCGATCTACCCGCCGACATCACCGAACTGGTGCGCAAGGTCTATCAGCAGTAAAATGATCCTCTCCCGCGCCTCCTGTGCGCGGGAGATCCGCAGGCAAGCGCCGCAGGAGAGCGCCAGATGACGCAGGCCGAGCCACGCTGGAAGCACGACGGCATAAGGGTGATCGCCGCCGACCAGCTCGATCCCAACACCGCCCAGACCCCCGGCATGAACCGGGCGGCGGCCATCGATTTTGCGAGGGCCGGCGCCCAGAAGCTCTGGGCGGGCACGGTGAGCATTCATGCGGGCGCCAAGACCGGCGCGCATCATCATGGTCCCCTGGAAAGCGTGATCTATGTTTTGCGCGGCACGGCGCGCATGCGCTGGGGGGAGAGCCTGGAATTCACCGCCGAGGCGGGTCCGGGGTCCTTCATCTTCGTGCCGCCCTGGGTGCCCCATCAGGAGATCAACGCCAGCGACGACGAGACGCTGGAATGCGTGCTGGTGCGCTCCGATGGACAGGCCATCGCCATCAATCTCGACATCGAGCCGGTGGAAAAACCCGAAACCGTGAAATGGATCGACCCGGTCCACCGGACCTGAAGGGTGACATCTGACGCGCTGATCTGGCTGATCGCGCTGGCGAGCGTGGCCTGCGTGATGCTGCGCCCGCGCCGCTGGCCCGAGGCCATCTGGGCCGTGCTGGGGGCGGGCGCTCTGGTGGGCGCGGGCCTCGTGCCCTGGGCGGACGCGGGACGGGCCATCGCCAAGGGGCGGGACGTCTATCTCTTCCTCATCGGCATGATGGTCCTGTCGGAGGTCGCGCGGCAGGAGGGGCTGTTCGATCATCTGGCCGCGAGCGCGGCGCGTTTCGCGCGCGGATCCTCCCTCCGGCTTTTCGTGCTGGTCTATGGGGTGGGGGCGCTGGTGACGGCCTTTCTCTCCAACGACGCGACGGCGGTTGTTTTGACGCCCGCCGTCTATGCGGCGGCGCGGGCCGCCGGGGCGCCGCCGCTGCCCTATCTCTTCGCCTGCGCCTTCATCGCCAACGCCGCGAGTTTCGTGCTGCCAATTTCCAACCCGGCCAATCTCGTGGTCTTCGGCGGCAGGCCGCCTGCGTTGGTGGAGTGGATCGCCCTGTTCGGCCCGGCCTCGCTGGCCGCTATCCTCGTCACCTTTCTGGCTCTGTGCCTCGTCTTTGCAGGCGACCTTCGCCTCAGGCTGGAGACGCCCGCGCCCCATGCGCCGCTGTCGAAGGGCGGGCGCGTCGCCGCTTTCGGGCTGGCGGGCGCCGTGGCCGTGCTGCTCGGCGCTTCGGCCATGGACGCCCCGCTGGGCCTCTCGACCCTGGTGGCGGGCCTCGCCACCGCCGCCGCCGTGCTGGTGGCGGAGGGCAAGTCACCGCTGGCCTTGGCGCGGGGGGTGAGCTGGTCGGTGCTGCCGCTGGTTGCGGGGCTCTTCGTCATCGTCGAGGGGCTGGCGCGCACGGGCGCGGTGGAGGCGCTGGCGGGCCTGCTGGGCGGGGCTGTGCGCGCCTGGGGCGAGGGGCCGACGAGCCTGGCTGCGGGCGCGCTCGTGGCCTTCGCCGTCAATCTCATGAACAATCTGCCCGCCGGGCTCATCGCGGCGGAAACCCTGGCCCAGGCGCAGGCCTCGCCGCTGGTGACAGGCGCGGTCATGATCGGCGTGGACCTTGGCCCCAATCTCTCGGTCACCGGCTCCCTCGCCACCATTCTCTGGCTGCTCGCCCTGCGCCGCGAGGGGCTGCGTGTGGGGGCGCTACGGTTTCTGGCCATCGGCGCGCTGGTGATGACGCCAGCGCTTGTCGCCGCTCTGGTGGCGCTGGTGTTTTTCACACGGTGACTTTGCGCATGTGGACAAAGGCCGCGCCTTGCCGGAGCCTTTTCAGGCAGGGCGCGTTCGATGTGAACCGCATGCGACGCAGGAGTGATCCATGATGGTTTGGCGTATGGCGGCCGTGCTTGGCTTGGCGGCCCTTGGCAGTGGTCTTGCGCAAGCCCAGACGTTGCGCGGCCGCGAGGCCTTCGGCGACTGGCGCGCGGATCGGCCTGGGCTGCGCCGTCTCATCACGCCGCAGGACATGCCCGCGCCCGATCCCGCCCATTCGTCGGCTTCGGAGGCGCGGCTTGTGGCGCGCCCCGCCGACCAGCCGCCCATGGCGCCCGAGGGCTTTCGCGTGGAGCTGCTGCTGTCAGGGCTTGTCAATCCGCGCGTGGTGCGGGTGGCGCCCGATGGCGGGATCTTCGTCAGCGAGACCGAGGCGGGCCGGGTGCGTCTGTTGCGCTTGGAGAATGGCAAGATCACCGCAAACACAATCTTCGCACAGGGTCTGGACGATCCTTTCGGCGTGGCCTTTCCGCCCGGCGAAGAGCCCGGCTTCGTCTATGTGGCGACGCAGACCCGCGTATTGCGTTACCCATGGAAGAGCGGCGCTGCGGCGCCCTCTGGTCCGGCGCAGACCATCGTCCGGGGCCTTCCCAGCGGCGGACACTGGACGCGCGACATCGCTTTTTCAAAGGATGGAAAGACGCTGTTCGGCTCCGTGGGCTCGGAAACCAATGTGGCGGACACCATGAAGCCGCGCAGCGCGCGCGCCATCGCGCAGGTTGAGCGCACGCATGGGATTGGCGCCGCCTGGGGGCCGGAAAAGGACCGGGCCGTGGTGCTGGCTTTTGATCCCGATGGCGGGCGCAAACGCACCTTCGCCACGGGCATTCGCAATTGCGCCGGGCTCGCCGTCGATCCCGCCAGCGGCGCGCCCTGGTGCGCCACCAATGAGCGGGATTTGCTGGGCGACGACCTGCCGCCCGATTACGCCACGCGGGTGCGCGCGGGCGCCTTCTATGGCTGGCCCTGGTATTATATCGGCGCCCATGAGGATCCGCGCCTCAAGGGCGCGCGGCCCGATCTCGCTGGCAAGGTGACGGTTCCCGATGTGCTCATTCAGGCCCATTCGGCGCCGCTCGGCATAGCGTTCTATACGGGAACGCAATTCCCTGAAGCCATGCGCGGCAGCCCCTTCGTGACGCTGCACGGCTCCTGGAACCGCAGCAAACGCACCGGCTCCAAGGTTGTGCGGCTCATCCTGCGCGATGGCGAGCCGACAGGGGAATACGAGGATTTCCTCATCGGCTTCACCGCTGGCGACACGACCCTCTGGGGCCGCGTCGTGGGGATCGCCATGGCCGCCGACGGATCGCTGCTGGTGAGCGACGATGGCGCAGGCCTGCTCTGGCGCGTCAGCTATGGGCCCTGATCATTTTCCCGCCAGCATGGCGCAGGTTTTGGGGTCCATGGGCGCGAAGGCCTCGTCGCCCCTGATGGTGCGGATGGGCTTGTAGAAATCGTAAGGGCCCTTCGACTCCTGCGGGCTCTTCACCTGGAAGAGATCGAGATCATAGATCACGCGGCCATCCTCACGCATGCGGGCGGGCTTGCCGAGATAATCGATGGGCAATGCGCGCATCTTCGCCATCACGGCGAGCGACGCCTTGGACCCGGCGGCGTCCACCGCGTCGAGATAGTGGCGCACGCCGATATAATTGGCCGCATGGGCTTTTGTAGGCATCTTGCCGCCATTGCGGGCGGCGAAGCGCCGGGCGAAATCGCGCGTCTTGTCGTTGGCGTCCCAATAGAAGCCCTCGGTGACATAGAGCCCTTTGGCCACATCGAGCCCCAGCGCCTTGATGTCGCTGATGACCATGAGCAGGCCCGCGATCACCTGCGATCCCTTGCCGATGCCGAATTCCGCCGCCTGCTTGATGGCGGTGGTGGTGTCCTCGCCCACATTGGCCAGCGCGATGACCTGCGCCCCGGAGGCCTGCGCCTGCAACAGGAACGAGCCGAAATCGGAGGCGGCGAGGGGATGGCGCACCGCGCCCAGAACCGTGCCGCCGCCCTCGCGCACCACCCGCTCGGCGGAGGCCTGCATCTGGTGGCCGAAGCCGAAATCGGCGGTGAGGAAGAACCAGCTTTTCAGCCCCTGTTCCAGCAGCGCCTTCGCCGTGCCCGCCGCCAGCGCATTGGTGTCGTCCGCATGGTGGAAGGTGGTGGGGGAGCATTGGCCGGTGGTGAGTTCGGGGGTGGCGGCCTCGGCCACCAGAATGACCTTCTCGCGCTCCTTGCCCAGCCGCGCCACGGCCAGCGCCGAGGGTGTGTTGGGCAGGTCGGTGACGGCGTCCACCCCATCCACATCGAACCAGCGCCTGGCGATCTGCGAGGCGACGTCGGGCTTGTTGAGGAAGTCCGCTTGCACCACCTCCACCGCCATGCCCGCCGCCTTGCTGCCATGATCCTCCACCGCCATGCGCGTGGCGATGACCGCGCCGGGCCCGCCGATCTCCATGGAATAGCCGGAGAGATCGCCCATCACGCCGATGCGGATCACGCTTTGCTGCGCGCGCAGGATGGAAGGCATCGAGACAGCGCCCACTGTCGCGCCAAGCAGGCGCGCGAGGGTGCGGCGGCTGGGATTTTTGATCGCATCAATCATGGGGATCTCCTCGGACACAGGTTCGCAATCGGGCTCAAATGGCCCGTTATCGACGTCAAAAATGGGAAGGGGGTGGGCGGGGCCGATGGTCTCGGCGCCCGCCCGATCAGTTCAGGTCAGATCAGGACTTCACATAGAGGGCGCCGCCGCCGTCCAGGAATTCCTTGCTCTTCTCGGCCATGCCATCAAGCACGGCCTTCTCGTTGTCCAGAAGCGCCTGCGCTTCGACGCGCAGATCCTGCGTTATCTTCATGGAGCAGAACTTCGGCCCGCACATGCTGCAGAAATGCGCGACCTTGTGGGCGTCCTTCGGCAGGGTCTCGTCGTGGTAGGCGCGCGCGGTGTCGGGATCGAGGCCAATGTTGAACTGGTCCTCCCAACGGAAGTCGAAACGCGCCCGCGAGAGGGCGTCGTCGCGCATCTGCGCGGCCGGGTGGCCCTTGGCCAGATCCCCCGCATGGGCGGCGATGCGATAGGTGATGACGCCCACCTTCACATCGTCGCGGTCGGGAAGGCCCAGATGCTCCTTGGGGGTCACGTAGCAGAGCATGGCGCAACCGAACCAGCCGATCATGGCCGCGCCTATCCCTGAGGTGATGTGATCATAGCCAGGCGCGATGTCGGTCGTTAACGGCCCAAGCGTGTAGAAGGGGGCCTCGTGGCACTCCTTCAGCTGCTTTTCCATGTTGATCTTGATCTTGTGGATCGGCACATGGCCGGGCCCTTCGATCATGACCTGGCAGCCCTTTTCCCAGGCGATCTTCGTGAGTTCGCCGAGGGTCTCGAGTTCGGCGAACTGGGCGCGGTCATTGGCGTCGGCGATTGAGCCGGGACGCAGGCCATCGCCCAGCGAGAACGAGACGTCATACTTGCGCATGATGTCGCAGATCTCTTCGAAGTGGGTGTAGAGGAAGCTCTCCTTGTGGTGCGCCAGGCACCAGCGCGCCATGATCGAGCCGCCGCGCGACACGATGCCGGTGGTGCGCTTGGC
>CANCSY010000167.1 GCA_947380915.1 Beijerinckiaceae bacterium | reverse complement strand
CACAATTTCGAGGAGATCCTCGAAGAATACAAGGACATGCACGGCCACATGCTCGACACCGACCTCGACGCGACCGACTGGCGCGAGATCGTCACGCGCTACAAGGCCTGCGTCGAGGAAAAGTCCGGCAAGCCCTTCCCGCAGGATCCGCGCGCCCAGCTCTGGGGCGCCGTGGGCGCCGTCTTCGGCTCCTGGATGAACCAGCGCGCCATCACCTATCGCCGCCTGAACGACATCCCCGAGAGCTGGGGCACGGCGGTGAATGTGCAGGCCATGGTCTTCGGCAACATGGGCGAGACCTCGGCCACCGGCGTCGCCTTCACGCGCAATCCCTCCACCGGCGTGCATGAGCTCTATGGGGAGTTCCTCATCAACGCCCAGGGCGAGGATGTGGTGGCGGGCATCCGCACCCCCCAGAACATCACGGAAGTGGCGCGCATCGCCGCCCATTCCGACAAGCCCTCCATGGAGACGGCGCTGCCCGAGTGTTTCGCCGAATTCGTCCGCGTGACGCATCTGCTGGAAAAGCACTATCGCGACATGCAGGACATGGAATTCACGGTGGAGCGCGGCAAGCTCTGGATGCTCCAGACGCGCGGCGGCAAGCGCACCGCCAAGGCGGCGCTGCGCATCGCGGTGGATATGGCGAGCGAGGGCCTCATCAGCCATGAAGAGGCGATTCTGCGCATTGATCCGGCCTCCCTCGATCAGCTGCTGCATCCCACCATCGACCCCAAGGCTGACCGCAAGGTGATCGGCTCGGGCCTGCCGGCCTCGCCGGGCGCGGCCTGCGGCGAGATCGTATTCAATTCCGACGAAGCCGAATTGCTGAAAAATGCGGGCCGCAAGGTCATTCTGGTGCGCGTGGAGACCTCGCCCGAGGATATCCACGGCATGCATGCCTCCGAAGGCATTCTGACCACGCGCGGCGGCATGACCTCCCATGCGGCGGTGGTGGCGCGCGGCATGGGCAAGCCCTGCGTGTCGGGCGCGGGCTCCATCCGCGTCGATTATGCCGCCCAGACCTTCACGGTCGCGGGCAAGGTGATGAAAAAGGGCGACATCATCACCATCGACGGCTCCACCGGCCAGGTGCTGGAAGGCTCCGCACCCATGCTGGAGCCGGAACTGTCAGGCGATTTCGCCAAGATCATGGAATGGGCCGATCTGGTGCGCCGCATGAAGGTGCGCACCAATGCGGACACCCCCGCCGACGCGCGGGTGGCCCGCAACTTCGGCGCCGATGGCATCGGCCTGTGCCGCACCGAACATATGTTCTTCGAGGGCGACCGCATCGTGGCCGTGCGCGAGATGATTCTGGCGGACGACGAGGCTGGTCGTCGCCACGCGCTCGCCAAGCTGCTGCCCATGCAGCGGCAGGATTTCGCAGACCTGTTCGAGATCATGTCGGGCCTGCCGGTGACGATCCGTCTTCTTGACCCCCCCCTGCACGAATTCCTGCCCCATACGGATGCGGAAATCGCCGAAGTCGCCAAGGCCATGGGCGCGAGCCCGGAGAAGCTGAAGCGCCGCGCTGGGGAGCTGCACGAGTTCAACCCCATGCTGGGCTTTCGGGGCGTGCGCATCGCCATCCGCTATCCCGAGATCGCCGAAATGCAGGCGCGCGCCATCTTTGAAGGCGCGGTGGAGGCCGGACGCAAGACTGGCCAGCCCGTGACCGCCGAGATCATGGTGCCGCTGGTGATGGCCTTGCCGGAGCTCGATCTCATCAAGGCCCGCATTGTCGCCATGGCGCAGGCGGTTGCCAACGAAACCGGCGTCACCGTGCCCTATCATGTGGGCACCATGATCGAGCTGCCCCGCGCCGCGCTGCTGGCCGCCGACATCGCGAAGACGGCGGAGTTCTTCTCCTTCGGCACCAACGATCTGACACAGACGACTCTTGGCATCTCGCGCGACGACGCAGCCTCGTTCCTTGGCTCCTACACCCAGAAGGGGATCTTGCCCGCCGATCCCTTCGTGACGCTTGATCAGGACGGTGTCGGCGAGTTGGTGAAGATCGCCACGCAGCGTGGCCGCGCCACAAGGCCCGACATCAAGCTGGGCATCTGCGGCGAGCATGGGGGCGATCCTGCCTCCATCGCCTTCTGCGAAAAGACGGGCCTTGATTACGTCTCCTGCTCGCCCTTCCGCGTGCCCATCGCCCGCCTTGCGGCGGCGCAGGCGGCGTTGGGCAAGAAGGCCTCGAGCACCGCATGATCCGTCTGACCACGAGCGTCATCTATACGGCGGCCATGGCCGCCGCCGGGCTCGCCCTTGGGGTGGCGAGTCTCGCCTGGCCCGTGATCCACGACGGCCCCGCGCCGCCGTTGATGATCCTGATCGGCGTGTCGTTTGTGTTCGATCTGGCCCTCATGGGCGCAGCTGCGCGCGGCTGGACCGATGTGCTCCAGATGAACGGGCGCATCGTCGGCTTCTTCGCGGGCGCGCTGATCTATCTGGGAACGCGCCTCGCGTTGGCCTGACCCGGCCGCCCTGCCTCATTTTGGCACGGAAGCCTCTCTTGCTCTGTAACAGCTCCTCAAACGTCATCGTCCATGCTTGAGCGTGGCCCTTCGTCTGAAAAGCGCCGGGCCAGCGTCTCTGTTGCGTGGTGTCTTATGGCTGAGTTGTGTTTTTCCCGCACGGCGGCGGCTGCCCGTCGTGTCGCTTTTGGCCTTGTGCTTTGCATCGTCGCCCATCAGGGACAGGCAGCCCCGGTGGGCCCAAGCCATGCGCAGGCGCCATCCGGCTTGAACCTGGCCAGCCTTGTGATTGGCGAGGCCGAGGATTTGAAGGCGGGTCTGGACGAAGTCGATCCACGGCCTGACCTCAAGGGCGACATCACCCAGTTCCCGTCCCCCGACACCACCCACCGGGGCGATCCAGCGCTGAGTTTGCGGCCAACTTTCGAGAGCAGGCTTCGCGGCGAGGGAAGGCTGTAGTCGGCGCCCGGACTTTTATGACATTTTCAAAACAGCACTGGACATTCCCCGAGGCCCGCTCTATCTAATGCTCGCCTAGAGTATAAGGAACGGTCTGGACTCTCGCCAATCGGGGCGGGGTTTTTTTGAACCCACTTATACTCAAATAGAGCATAAGCAGGAGGGCGTCATGTCTGCTTCGAGCCTCATCCTTGATCGTCAGGCGGCCTCCATGGCTGCCCCTTCCGCGCGATTCTCCATCCTGCCCCGGCCGGACCTTGCCTGGACGCCCGAGGTCGAGCGCGCCACCGCCCATCTCTATGAAAAGGTGAAGGCGGTCATGCCGCCGGTCGAGTGGCCCTTCCATGCGCCCTATGTGAAGGCGATCAATGACCTGAAGAAGGTCCGCAACGCCGTCATCCTCGCCCATAACTACCAGACCCCCGAGATCTACCATTGCGTCGCTGATGTGGTGGGCGATTCGCTTCAGCTCGCCCGCCTCGCCGCATCCTCCAAGGCGGATGTGATCGTGCAGGGCGGCGTGCATTTCATGGCCGAGACTTCCAAGCTCCTGAGCCCCGAAAAGACCGTGCTGATTCCCGACAGCAAGGCCGGCTGCTCGCTGGCCGCCTCGATCACGGGGGCCGATGTGCGGGCCCTGCGCGCCGCCTATCCGGGCGTGCCGGTTGTGGCCTATGTCAACACCTCGGCCGAAGTGAAGGCGGAGGTGGACATCTGCTGCACCTCCTCCAACGCCCTCAGGGTGGTTGAGAGCCTGGGCGTCGACCGGGTGATCTTCCTGCCAGACCGCTACCTCGCCCAGAATGTTCAGGCCCAGACCAAGGTTAAGATCATCGCCTGGACCGGCGCCTGCGAGGTGCATGAGCGCTTCACCGCCGAAGAATTGCTGCGGGTGCGGGCCGACGATCCCTCCATCAAGATCATCGCCCATCCCGAATGCCCGCGCGAAGTGGTTGAAGTGTCGGATTTCTCCGGCTCGACCGCCGCCATGATCGATTATGTGAAGACCAACAAGCCCGCCAGGGTGGTGCTCGTCACCGAATGCTCCATGGCGGACAATGTGGCGGCGGAGACCGGGGGCGTCACCCAGTTCATGCGCCCCTGCAACCTCTGCCCCCATATGAAGCTCATTACCTTGCCCAAGATCCTCGACAGCCTCTTGACCATGGGCGAGGAGGTCCTGATCGACCCGGCCATCGCGGTTCGCGCCCGCGCCAGCGTCCAGCGCATGATCGATTTGGGCTGAAGACGGCCCGCTGCCCTTTTCGTGTGGGCGAGATCCCTTCGGGGGCCTTGCCCCACGGGCTCAAAACGGCCATGTTCGGGACCGAATGTGCCGGTCATTGCGCCGGTTTGCCTGCGAGCCTGCTCGCGGCGCCCGATCAGAAAGACGGTTCAGGTGTCGTCCATATTTTCGATCAAGTCTCTCAACAAGGCGCTGCCCTGCGTCCTGAGCCTCTGCGCCTTTCTCGCGGCGGGCGATTCGTCCGCTCAGGCGCGTCGCGCGCTGGCCTCAAGCTCGGGCTTCGAGGTCAGCTCCAGCCCGGCGGGCAATTACCTGGCGGCCCTGATCGCGGGCGCGGATCGCGACACCCTGGCCGCCTCCACCTTTTTCCGTGAAGCGCTGCGATTCGATCCGCGCAATCGCGAATTGCGGGAGCGCGCCTTCATCGCGTCCCTCTCCAACGGCAATATGCGCGAGGCCTTCACCCTCGCCGAGCGGATCCTGCGCGCCGATCAGAAGAACGGCCTCGCCCATCTGGTGCTCGCCACCCGCGCCATACAGGCCAAGCAATGGGCCTCGGCCCGCGAATCCCTCAACAAATCGGGCGGCGGGCGCCAGCGCGACATCACCGCCATCCTGCTCAACGCCTGGACCTATGCGGGGCAGGGCGACGCCAAACGCGCCGTGGAGATGCTTGACCGCATCAAGGATGATCGATTCATCGGCTTTCGGGATTATCACGCGGGCCTGATCTTCGAACTCCTGGGCAATGTGGGCGAGGCCGGCAAGCGGCTGAAATCCTCCTATGAGGGTGAGAAGACCAGTTTGCGCGTCGTCGACGCCTACGGGCGTTTCCTGGCGCGCCGGGGTGAGCGCGATGAGGCGAAGAAGGTCTATCAGGACTTCGACCGCCTCTTGCCTCGCCACCCCATCATCCGCGCCGCCCTGGCGGCGCTGGAGGCCAACAAGCCGCTTGAGCCGATGATTCGCAGCGCAGGCGCGGGTGCGGCGGAGGTCTTCTACGGGTTGGGCGCCGTGGGCGGGCAGCAGAACGATTCGCTGGCGGCGATGATCTATCTGCGCATGTCGCTCTTTCTGGAGGCTGACAACGGGCTTGCCATCGTCACCCTCGCCGATATTTTCGAGCGGCTGAAGCAATATGACCGCGCGCTCGATGTCTATGACCTCGTGCCCCAGAAGTCGCCCCTGCACGCCAATGCGCTGATCCAGTCCGGCTTGATCCTCGAGGCAATGGGGCGCTCGGACGACGCCTTGAAGCAACTGCAGGGTATCGTCGCCGAGCAACCCAAGGACATCGAGTCTCTGACGGCGCTCGCCAATCTGCAACGCGCCCGCAAGGACTATCCCGAGTCCGCCAGGACTTATTCGCGGGTCATAGACCAACTGAGCGCGCCGGGTCGCGGCGACTGGACGCTGTTTTACTTCCGCGGCATCTCCCATGAGCGCTCGAAGCAATGGCCGCTGGCGGAAGCGGATTTCAAGAAGGCGCTGGAACTCTATCCCGATCAACCGCTGGTGCTGAATTATCTGGGCTATTCCTGGGTCGATCAGGATGTGAACCTGGAAGAGGGGCTGCGCCTGCTGCGCCGCGCCGTGCAACTTCGCCCTGACGATGGTTATATCATCGACAGTCTGGGCTGGGCCCATTACCGCATGGGCCGCTTCGAGGAGGCTTTGCGCGAACTCGAACGCGCCATTGAACTCAAGCCCGGCGATCCCGTCATCAACGACCATCTGGGCGATGTCTACTGGCGCGTGGGTCGCAAGCTGGAAGCCTATTTCCAGTGGAACCACGCCCGCGATCTCAAGCCCGAGCCCGAGGATCTCGAGCGCATCCTGAAGAAGATCGAGAGCGGTCTCGAGGATGCGCCCAAGCCCACCTCCGCCGAGGCCGAGGGCAAGAAGAATGGCGGCTGAGTCGAGCCGCCGCTGATGCTGATCGACCGGGCCCGCGCCAAGATCAATCTGACCCTGCACATCGAGGGGCGCAGGCCCGACGGCTGGCATGCGCTGGAAAGCCTCGTGTGCTTTGCGGGCAAGTCCGACGCGCTGACCCTGGCGCCGGGCGAGGCCCTGTCGCTCAGGGTCGATGGCCCCACGGCGATGGCGGCGGGCGATGGCGATGACAATCTGGTGCTGCGCGCCGCGCGCCATCTCGCAGGGCTTGTCCCCGGCCTGACCATGGGCGCCTTTCATCTCACAAAGCGCCTGCCGGTGGCGGCGGGCGTGGGCGGCGGCTCCGCCGATGCGGCGGCGGCCCTGCGCTTGCTGGCGCAGGCCAATGGGCTTTCTATCGAAGATGAGCGTGTAATGGAGGCCGCGCGGGCCACGGGCGCCGATGTCCCGGTCTGCGCCGGTTCAAAGGCCCGCATGATGCGCGGCGTCGGCGGCGATCTTGGCCCCACCCTGCGCCTGCCGCCGCTCTTTGCAGTGCTGGTCAATCCCGGCGTGCCCGTGGAGACGAAGTCCGTCTTCGCGCGCATCGGCCTTGCGCCCGGGCAGAGCCTTGGCGGCGGCGCCCATCCCATGATTCCCGATGGGGCTTCGCTGGATCAACTGCTGCCCCTGCTGCGCAAGGGCCGCAACGACATGGAGGATGCGGCGAGCGTAGTCGCGCCCGTGATCGGCTCGGTGATCGCGGTGCTGTCGGCGGCGCGTGGCTGCAAGCTGGCGCGCATGTCGGGTTCGGGCGCCACCTGTTTCGCCCTCTTCGAGACCTGCCACGC
>CANCSY010000166.1 GCA_947380915.1 Beijerinckiaceae bacterium | reverse complement strand
GGTCGAAACGCCATGCAGAAGATCAAGGTCGCAAATCCGGTCGTCGAAATGGACGGCGACGAAATGACCCGTATCATCTGGCAGCTTATCAAGGACAAGCTGATCCATCCCTACCTCGACATCGATCTGAAATATTACGATCTGTCGGTCGAGAAGCGCGACGAGACGAACGATCAGATCACGATCGACTCGGCGGAAGCGACCAAGAAGTATGGCGTGGCCATCAAATGCGCGACCATCACCCCCGATGAGGCCCGCGTGAAGGAATTCGGCCTGAAGGAGATGTGGAAGTCGCCCAACGGCACCATCCGCAACATCCTCGGCGGCACCATCTTCCGCGAGCCCATCATCTGCAAGAACGTGCCGCGCCTCGTGCCCGGCTGGACGCTGCCGGTGGTCGTGGGCCGCCACGCCTATGGCGATCAGTATCGCGCCACCGATTTCAAGGTGCCCGGCAAGGGCCGCCTGACCATCAAGTTCGAAGGCGATGACGGCACGGTGATCGAGAAGGAAGTCTTCAAGTTCCCGAGCCCCGGCGTCGCCATGTCGATGTACAACCTCGACGATTCCATCCGCGACTTCGCCCGCGCCTCGCTCAACTACGGCCTGCTGCGCAAGTATCCGGTCTATCTGTCCACGAAGAACACCATCCTGAAGGCCTATGACGGGCGCTTCAAGGATCTGTTCCAGGAGATCTTCGACGAAGAATTCGCGTCCAAGTTCAAGGCGCTGGGCCTCACCTACGAGCACCGCCTGATCGACGACATGGTGGCGGCGGCCCTCAAGTGGTCCGGCGGCTATGTCTGGGCCTGCAAGAATTACGACGGCGACGTGCAGTCCGACACCATGGCCCAGGGCTATGGCTCGCTGGGCCTCATGACCTCCGTCCTGATGACCCCCGATGGCGCGACCGTCGAGGCGGAAGCCGCCCATGGCACCGTGACCCGTCACTATCGCCAGCACCAGCAGGGCAAGGAGACCTCGACGAACTCCCTGGCCTCGATTTTCGCCTGGACCCGCGGCCTGATGCATCGCGCCAAGCTCGATGGCAACGCCGAGCTCAAGGCCTTCGCCGACACGCTCGAGAAGGTCTGCATCGATACGGTCGAAGCTGGCGACATGACCAAGGATCTGGCGATCCTCGTGGGCGCCGACCAGAAGTGGCTCTCCACAACCGCCTTCCTCGACAAGATTGACGAGAATCTGCGCAAGGCCATGAACGTCTGAGCATGGAAGTAATCCAAAGATAGTCAACGCCGTCGGCCCCAGAGGTCGGCGGCGTTTTCACATGAGAAATGAATCAGGAGCAGAAACAGCGCTATCCGCCCAACCAGTTCCCGGGCGCTGGCGCATCGGGAATACGGGCGTCGCGCCACTGTCACGAAAGTGGTGAATTGAACCCAAGCGGACATTGTAACGCCGGTCAGGCACGGCTATAAGGGCCGCGCCTTTGGGGTGAGGGAGTCGATAGAGAATGGCAATGGCCGATACGATCGACGAAGGTTATCAACCGTCAGACACCGAGGCGTTCATGAACGAACGTCAGCGGGTGTTTTTTCGTCGCAAGCTCCTGCAATGGAAGGAAGAAATCCTGCGCGAAAGCCGGGAAACCCTTGCCGCATTGCAGACCGAAAACGAGAATCACGCCGATATAGCGGATCGCGCCTCTTCGGAGACGGACCGCGCCATCGAGCTGCGGGCGCGTGATCGCCAGCGCAAGCTCATCTCCAAGATCGACGCGGCGCTGGCGCGCATCGACGATGGCACCTACGGCTTTTGCGAGGAGACCGGGGAGCCTATCTCCCTGAAACGTCTTGCCGCGCGCCCCATCGCCACGCTGTCCATCGAAGCGCAGGAGCGTCACGAGAGGCGTGAGCGCGTCTATCGGGACGATTGAAAGCAGGCGAAGGCTCCGCCACCAATCAGCTGAAACGCGAACGCCGCCCCTCAGGGCGGCGTTCTGCATTTCGTCGGGCTCTCGCCAGCCCTGGCTTGAAGCTCAGCTTTGACCGGGTGGACGGCCAAGCAGCTTGGCCATCTCTTCCTCGAGCGCATCTAGGGGATCCGCAGCTTTCGCCTGTTCGGGTGCTTTCTGGCGCAGCGGCGCAACCGGTGCAGGCGGCGGCGCAGGAGGGGCAACGGGAGCGAATGGCGGCGGAGCCGACACGACCTGAGGCGCAGGCGCGGGGGGAGGCGCAGGTGGCTGCGGCGCAGGCTGAACAGCTTGTTCGGACACCATAGGCTCGGGGGAGATCGCGGGCGCTGGCGCCTCTTCCGCCTCGACCTTTGGTGTCGGGACTGGCTCGGCCTTGGGCGCAGGAACGGGTTCCACCTTTGGCCTGGGCGCAGCGCCGCGCATCACAGCGCGACCAAAGTCAAACCGGCGGGGCTGAGAAGACGTGCCGTTCTCCTCGCCTGGCGGCTGCACGGAAGGGGCGGACGACGACGCCGGAGCCTCGGGGGTCAGCGCGGGAGGCTTGGGAAAGCTCACGCCCACAGACGGCGCAGGCGCGCCAACGGGCCTCGACACGACCGGGGGTGCGCCTGGAATACGTGGCGGTGGCGGCGGCGGGGTCACGCGGGGCGGCAGACGCGGAGGCGGCGAAGAAACAGGCTGGGGGGCCGCCGCTTCGCCTCTGGATGGCGACGCAGAAGCCTCGATTGGGGCAAGCGCCGGCTGGCGGAGCGGAGGCATGGGGGGCGGCGGCGGTGTCTGACGGGGCGGCGGAGGAGGAACCGGCGCTGCGGTGACGGATGGGGCCGGGGTACGCACTGGCGCTGGCGGGGGCGCTGGAATAGGGGGAGCGGCGACGGGGGCAGGAGGTGGCAAGGATGAGGGGGCTGCAGGCGGAATCTGCACTGCCGCAGGCGCGGGGATCGCGGCCGATGTGGCGGCGGGCGCCTCGTCCGGCGAAAGGCGCCGCCCTTCGGCCGAGCGCATTTCTCCGCCGCGAACGATGGCCGATTCGACCACGACGTCATTGGGACCGCCGATCATGATGAGATGCTCGACATTATCGCGCCTCACCAGAACCAGCTGGCGCTGGCGGTCGATATCGAAGGCGTCCACCACGCCCAGACGCGGCTGGCGTGTGCGCCCGCCCGCAGGCCGAACACGGCGCGAGAACAGGGCCCGCATGATCAGCAGCAGCACGAGCAGCAAGATGACCACGACAATGGCGCTCAGCACATAGGTCGCGGTCACACCAAATTTGTCAAACAAGGACTGCATCACAGCTTCCATCCTGCCGGCCGCCTCGAGCGGCTATCGATGTTAATACTAACACACTGACGCTTGCGGCGCCCCATAGGGTTAATGTTTGGTTAATGGATGTCCAGCGAGCATTGCAAACACTATGCTCCGGCCTCATCCTGCGGGCGAATCGAAGTCCCGGGGGACAGGTTCAAGTATAGGCATGGAACAAGCTCATGAGCCAGACGCCGAAGATGGGCGCATTCGACCGCACCGACCGCTCGGGAAGCCCAGCCCTCGTTCTGGCTTTCGCCGTTCTGTTCGTGTGCGCGGCCGTCGCTTCATCCTTCCTGCCTCCTGAATATGCCGGGCGGGTGACCATTGGCCTGCTGGCTGTGCTGGCGGTGGTCGGCGTGATCGCCCTTTTTGCCTATGCTGTTGGTTTTATACAACTTTCTTGGCAGCCGTCACGGAATGACGTCACCAAGCAGATCGCTGATTCGGCGCGCGAGGGGCTGCTGGTGACCCAAGGGGACACGCAGGTCGTCTATGCGAATGACGCCTATATGGCCATGTCCGGCGCCCGCGACCCCGCCGATATCCGCACTGTCGAGCGGCTTTTTTCCGGCACGGCGGAGGTCTCGGAAGCCATCTACCGCCTCGCCCAGGCCGCCCGCGAAGGCAAGCATGGGGCGGAGGATCTGCGCATGACCCCGCCCCTGACGGGCGACGGCGTTGTGGGCTGGTACCGGGTGCGGGTGCGCCCGCTGGAGCGAATCAGCGCAAAGCGCGAGACCCTCTGGATGATCGCGGACGTGACGCGCGAGCGCGAGCGCCACGAAAATGTCTTTCAGGAACTCCAGCACGCCATCGACTTTCTCGATCACGCGCCTGCGGGCTTCTTCTCCGTCGATCGGAACGGCGCCCTCACCTATATGAACGCCACGCTCGCAGGGTGGCTGGATTATGATCTGGCCCAGGTCGGCTCTGGCGGGCAGAAACTGTCGAACATTGTCGCAGGCGACGGGGCGGCCCTCGTGGCGGCGGTGTCGGGCGGGCCCGGCGCCGTGAAGACCGAACAATTCGATGTTGACCTCAAGCGTCGCAATGGGCAGAGCCTGCCAGTGCGGCTGTTGCACCGGGTCGCCTTCGGGCAAGATCGGCAACCCGGCGCCTCCCGGACCCTGGTGCTCAATCGCGCGCCCGGCGAGGAGCCCGCCGAAAACCTGCGCGCCGCCGAGGTGCGATTCGCCCGTTTCTTCAACCAGACGCCCATGGCCATCGCGGCCATCGACAAGCAAGGACGGATTCTGCGCGCCAACGCAGCCTTCGTGCGCCTGTCCCGCGACGCCATGAAGGGCCTTGATGCGGAAGCCCCGGCCTCCATCTTCGACCGCCTCGTCGAGCGCGACCGCCCCGCCCTGCAAAGGGCGCTGGACGCGGCGACGAGAGGCGTGACCGACATAGCCCCCCTCGACGCGGAACTCTCCGGCGATGGCGGCCACTCGGCCCGCTTCTTCGTCTCGGCGGCGGAAGATGGCGGCGACGGCGCCGCAGCCACGATCTACGCCCTCGACACGACCGAACAACGCACCTTGCAGCAAAGCTTCGCGCAATCGCAGAAGATGCAGGCCATCGGCCAGCTGGCCGGGGGCGTCGCCCATGACTTCAACAATGTGTTGACCGCGATCATCGGCTATTCGGATCTGCTGCTGGGCAATCACCGCCCCACCGATCCGTCCTTCCAGGACATTATGCAGATCAAGCAAAACGCCAACCGCGCGGCCGGGCTGGTGCGGCAGCTTCTGGCATTCTCGCGACGCCAGACCCTGCGCCTGCAGGTGCTGCAACTGGGGGACGTGCTTTCCGATCTCCAGATGATGCTGCGCCGTCTTGTGGGCGAGACCGTCGAGCTTGACCTCAAGCATGGACGGGATCTCTGGCTGGTGATGGCCGACATCAACCAGTTGGAAAATGTGATCGTCAATCTCGTAGTCAACGCCCGCGACGCCATGCCCGATGGCGGCCGGATCGAGATCCGCACCCAGAATATCGGCGCCGCCGACTGCGCCCGCTTCAACGAGGAAAGCCTGACCCCTGCCGAATATGTGCTGATCGAGGTCAACGACACCGGCCAGGGGATTCCCGAAGACGTGAAGGAAAAGATCTTCGAACCCTTCTTCACCACCAAGGAGGTGGGCAAGGGCACGGGTCTTGGCCTCTCCATGGCCTATGGCATCGTCAGGCAGACAGGCGGCTGGATCCTGTGCGATTCCGTTGTGGGTAAAGGCACGACCTTCCGCATCCTTCTGCCCCGCCATATCCCCGCCGAAGTCACCGAGCCGGTTCAGGTGGAGGCCGCAAAGGCCCCCGCCGCGGACCTCACGGGCCGGGGCACCATCCTGCTGGTGGAGGATGAGGAAGCGGTGCGCGCCTTTGGCGCCCGCGCGCTCTCCTCTCGCGGCTATACGGTGCTTGAAGCTGCGTCCGGGGTGGAGGCTCTGGACGTCGTCGAGGCCCAGGGCGGCAAGATCGACCTGATCGTCTCCGATGTGGTCATGCCGGAAATGGATGGACCCACTATGTTTGGCGAGTTGCGTAAACGCGGTATTAAATGCAAGGTTATTTTCGTGTCCGGCTATGCGGAAGATGCTTTCCAGAAGAATCTTCCCGCTGGCGAGGACTTCGGCTTCCTGCCGAAACCTTTCACGCTGAAGCAACTCGTCGAGGCGGTGAAGGGAAATCTGAGTTGAAGGCGCGTTACTGATGCGCGAGGGGCCCAAAATGCCATCCAGAAAGAAGAAGCTGACTATACTCGTCACGGGCGCGGCGGGCGGCATTGGCGGCGCCTGCGTTGATCATCTGCTGCATCAGGACGTGCGGGTCTGCGCCGCCGATCTGCGGCCGCTGGATGATGGCGACGCCCATGAGGACGCCGCAGACCACCTGCTTCTGGAGCAGGTCGATGTCTCCAACGAGAAAAGCTGCCAGGCGGTGGTGGAGGCCGCCATCAAACGCTTCGGGCGTCTGGATGGGCTGATCCACATGGCGGGCGTTCACTGCACCGAGCCCTGGGAGGAAATGACCGCCGAGAGCTTCGACCGCATTCTGTCCATCAATGTCGCCGGCACATTCCTGATCGCCAGGGCGGCGGCGCTGGGCATGGCCAAAACAGGCGGCGGCGCCATCGTGCTGGCCAGCTCCGGCTCCACGAATCTCAGCAGGCAGGACGGGACGGGCAACAGCAGCCCGGCTTTCGTCGCCTCCAAATCCGCCATCATCGGCCTTGTGGGCGCCCTTGCCCGGTCTTTCGCCCCGCTTCACGTCCGCGTGAACGCCGTCAGCCCCGGAGCGACCGACACCGCCATGTCAGCCCATTTCGACGAGGACACCATGCGCCGGTTGAGCCGACGCACCCTGGCGGGCCGCATCGGAGCGGCGAGCGAGATCGCGCGAGTCGCGGCCTTCCTCGTCTCGAACGACGCTTCCTATGTGGACGGGCAGGTCATCGCGGTGAATGGCGGCGACATTCACGGTAGCTGAATCAAGGGCTTGTAAAAAAGTTCCACGAGAACAAAAAAAGAACTTGAAAAAGAGAACAAACAAGGTACGCTTCTGGCACTGGATAGATTGAGTTGACCCGTTGCGCATTTCCAGAGCGCCTGCCAGAAGGAGCAATACCCGTGAGCCAAGCGAATCTCCGCCTTGTGGAAGGAACGTCCGTGGATAAGACAAAGGCGCTCGACGCCGCGCTCTCACAG
>CANCSY010000165.1 GCA_947380915.1 Beijerinckiaceae bacterium | reverse complement strand
CTGAGTGGGGCGGCGGCGCTCGGAAAATTGCAACTCGGTCCAGCCCCCCGCGACGATGAGCCAGCCGCCGGGGGGCAAGGCGCCCGCCGCATCACGCAGGCGTTGCAGGGCTTCGGGGATCGTTGTCGCGCCGGTCCAGTGGACCTCGGCGGCATAGGAAAGCCCTGCGCGGATGGCGTGGATATGGGAGTCGACGAGGCCGGGGATCACCGTGCGGCCCTGCAGGTCGATCACCTGCGTCTGCGCAGGCGCCGCCGCGCGCAAGAGCGCGCTCTCGCCGATGGCGGCGATGCGCCCCTCGCGCACCACCATGGCGCTGGCGTGGGGCAGGCTCGCCTCCAGGGTGACGAAAGAGCCATTCACGAAAAGCCGGTCGGCGGCGCAGGCGGGCTCGGCGATGAGCAGCGCCAGCGCCAGCAGGGCCCCTCTCACGAGCGTTGCAAGACGCAATTGGTCTCCACCATGGCCGCCACCGCCACCGAGGGGCGGCGCTGCACCTTGGTCTGCCTGAACCCATCCTTGGCGCAGCTGACGGTAACCGTGTTGGGATCGGTGTCGGCGTTGATATGGGTGCGGTAGAGGCCCACCGCATTGGAATTGAGGCTCGCCTTCTGCCCGTTGGCGGCGACCAGCGTGACCGTGGCGCCCGAGACCGCCGCCCCGTTGGCGTCGCGCACGAAGCCGAAATAGACCGGCCCCTCCCGCTCCTTGTCATTGGCGGGGTCGTAATCATCGCCGCCCGCTAGCGCCCCCGTTGAGAGGGCGGCAACCGCTAGGGCAAGCGTCCAGCGGGTTGAAGTGGCCATGGACAGAACTCCCGACAGGTCAGTGCAGCCAGTAGAATTTGAGGGCGTAAAGATAGAGCGGGATGCAGGCCAGAGGAAAGAGCCATGTGAAGGACAGGGGCAGCCGCCGCGCCAGACCCGGCGCCAGCGTCACGAGCCCCGCGATCACCACGCCACCGATCAACATGCTGAGATTCCAGCCGAACCAATACATGGCCGGGCCCTCGTCCTTCACCGCCGCCGCCCAGCCCCAATCCAGCCGCCCCGTGCCGGGATGATAGGTGAAGACCGGCCAGTTCTTCATCTCGCAGATCACATAGATCACCGGCGCCGCCATGGCGAAGGTGAGGGCGAAGGCCAGGGCCCGGTCGGGCTTTGCGGAAACCTCTGCGCTCATGATCCGAACCCCCTGACATTATTGACCACATGGCCCACCAGCAAGGCGATCCAGCCGAACAGGGCCAGCACGAGGGTCAGCCATTTGCGGGCGGGTTCAAGGCTTTTATCATGGGACCTGCGCCAGGCCAGCCAGTAGAGCGGCAGGATGCCCAGCCCAATGCTCGCCAGCTGCTCCTTCAGTTCGAAAGAGCCAAGCGTCTTCCAGAATTCTTCCTGTTCGATGGGGATGCGGATGTAGGTGCGGTATTTCACATAGATCCAGGCGCCGAAGAGGAACGTGACCACCCAGAGCCCCGTCACCGCGCTGGCGTAGACCTCGCCCTTGACCCCGCTGAACCGCGCCAAAAGCCCACCCCCGCCCGCCTTTGGCGCGCGCAGGACGGAGGCCGCCTGATGGGTGAGCGCCCCGATCAGCGCCATGGAGAACAGGCCATGGATCATCAACAGGATGGTCCAGAACGTCGTCTCCGCCATGACCAGATGCACCAGCTCCATCGTCCCCCCACTGCGGTTGATTGTGGACGCAGTTTGCGGGGCGGCGGGGGGGATGGCAAGGGGGCGGGATGGGCAGCGTCGGGGTGTGTGGGATCAATTGTGCGGGAGGGGGCGCGTCGCGCCCCCCTACCCCCACTCACCCCAGATTCTTCTTGAAAAACGCCACCGTCCGCTCCCACGACAATTCCGCCTGCGCCTTGTCGTAGCGGGGCGTGGTGTCGTTGTGGAAGCCGTGGTTGGCGCCTGGATAGACGAAGGCTTCATAGGTCTTGCCGCCCGCCTTCAGCGCCGCCTCATAGGCCGGCAGGGCGTCCACCAGTCGCTTGTCGAGTTCGCCATGGTGGATGAGCAGCGGCGCCTTGATGCGGGGCACGTCCTCGGCCTTGGGGGCGGCGCCGTAATAGGGGACCGCCGCCGCCAGCTCGGGCAGCAGGACCGCCATGGAATTGGCCACCGAACCACCGAAGCAGAACCCGACCACGCCGATCTTGCCATTGGAGTCGGGGTCTTTCTTCAGATATTCGAAGGCGGCCACGAAGTCCTGCAGCAGCTTGCCGGAATCCAGCGTGGCCTGCATCTTGACGCCCTCCTCGTCGGTCCCGGGATAGCCCCCGAGGGAGGTCAGCCCATCGGGCGCCAGCGCTACGAAGCCGGAGACCGCCAGACGGCGCGCCACATCGGCGACATAGGGGTTGAGACCCCGGTTCTCGTGCACCACGACCACCGCGCCGCGCTTGCCGCCGGCAGCGGGCCTGGCCAGCAGACCCTTGGTCGGCCCATTGCCCTTGGGGGACTCAAAGGTCACCATCTCGGTCTTGATGCGGGGGTCATCCGCCTTGACCTGCTGGGCGAGGGCGTAATCGGGCATCAGCATCTCGACCAGCGCAGCGCCGCTCACACCCGCAACAGCATATTGGCCTGCGGCGGTGATGAACTGGCGCCGATCGATGCGGCCATGGCAAAATTGATCGTAGAGATCCAGCAGGCCCTGATCGAAATCCTTCGCGGTCTTGCGGGGCTTGGGGTCCGTCATATCATGTCCTCCCTGTGTGGCCGACACCACCTTGACGCGCGCACGCGGCGGCCTGTGTCCGACCGCCCGTCTAGGCGGGCGCAGGCTGATCCTGTGCCAGTTGGCGAAAAAAGACAATCCGGCGTGAGCGCCTTTGCGTGGCGGTCGCAAGCAAGAATTGCCCGGAAACAGATCAAACGCCACATTTTCCAGTCAGCAGACGCGCATCAACGGCTGGATGATCGGAAGGCGCCAGATGGCGGCGCCCCCGAACATGGCCCTCGAAATCAGGCGCAAAGGCAAGGTCTGGCCCTTAGGCCGGAGACGGGACCATGACGCCCGTCAGACGATCACGTGCCAATCCGCGCCGGGGGCGCTCCCTACAATATGCGCCTCTTGGACGGAGCAGGTTCTCGAAAGCTGCTGCGTCCCGATGGGGGCCGAGAATTTCGCCTGAGCACCAGCACCACGACGGCTCTGCCCTCACAATACCCCCCCACTTACTCAGGGAGGCACGGATCGTTTTGCTAAGGTCATTGAAGTATGTTGGGCGCGACGTTTGAGCATGGACATGCCGAAACTGACCAACCGTTTTCGTACCCTCAAGCAACCGCATGCCAATCCGCACCCGGCGTGCCGCCGACGTAACCTGAGTTGACAACATCAAGCCCGTTCACCTCCCAGACGTAACAAGACCCATCATTGACATTCTGGAAGAGAATATCGCTCCGGCCATCCCCATTATAATCGCCGGTATCAATGACTTGCCAATCCTTGCCCGGCGTCGAGCCGACGAAGCCAGAAGCGACAAGCTCAAGACCATTCAGCTCCCAGACGTAACAAGCTCCATCAATTGCGTACTGCAGGAGAATGTCGCTCTTGCCATCGCCGTTAAAATCACCGGTAGCCTTGACTTGCCAATCCTTGCCCGGCGTCCAACCGACAAAGCCAAAAGCGACAAGCCCAAGACCGTTCTGCTCCCAGACGTAACAAGCTCCATCAATTGCGTACTGCAGGAGAATGTCGCTCTTGCCATCACCGTTAAAATCACCGGTGGCCTTGACTTGCCAATCCTTACCCGGCGTCCAACCGACAAAGCCAGAAGCGACAAGCTCAAGACCGTTCTGCTCCCAGACATAGCAAGCTCCATCAATTGCGTACTGCAGGAGGATATCGCTCTTGCCATCACCGTTGAAATCACCGGTAGCCTTGACTTGCCAATCCTTGCCCGGCGTCCAACCGACGTAACCGGAGGCGACAAGCCCAAGACCGTTAGTTTCCCAGACGTAACAAGACCCATCATTAACATAACGAAGTAGGATATCGCTCCTGCCATCCCCGTTGAAATCACCGGTGCCCCTGACTTCCCAATCCTTACCGGTCTTCCAACCGACAGAACCATGTTCGACAAGATCAAGGCCATTCATTTCCCAGACGTAACAAGACCCATCAGTGACATTCCGCAGGAGGATATCACTCTTGCCATCCCCGTTGAAATCATGCGGCATGACGGCATTGATGTTCTTGACCGCCAGTTCATTGAACCAGCCGGCATCATTTCCAGCCTGATCCTGAATGGCGTAGAAGTCATTGGCGGTTGTGGGATCCGCATAGGATAGCGTGACGACATCAGTCGCCTTGACGGTGTTGAACAAGTTCAGGGTCACGCTGGCGCCACTGACCGTCATTGAACTGATGGCGGCGGATCTCCCATTGATGTTTACAGTGAAAGCGGACGCAGCTGGCAAATGCGTTGCGTCCAGATCCTCGCCATAGAACAAGGTCAATTTTTTGCCGTCCACATAAATGGCCGGACTTGAGGGCGCGAACGTATCAATCGCGCTATTCGTGAGAGAAAGGCCGTTACTCAGTTGCGTTGGGTTCACCGAGGTGATGACAAGCGCTGTCTGGGCGACGTTGGAACTTTCGTCGCCATCGTAGACCACAAGCGTATCCTTGCCAGCCACCGTGTCCACCGTGAAGGCGCCGTCCACATAGTTGCCTCTGACGTCGAAATAGGCCTGATTGGTGACATAGCCTGTAGTTGGCGAGGTCAACATGGTCATGGTTGAGGCGGCAATCTTAATATTATCCCCCGCCGTGGCAAAACCGGCGCCCGCAATCACATCCGTTCCGGCGAGGAAGTTATAGACATCCCCCGAATTAAGACCGGCAAGACCCTTATCGAGATAGCTGGCGAGCGCAGAGTCGCCCTGCTGAAACGAGAATGTGTCAGCGCCGGCGCCACCATCAAGATAATCGACGCCAAGACCGCCCACGATCCGATCACTTCCCGCGCGCCCGTAGATCTGGTCGTCACCATCTCGGCCCTGAAGGTTATCATTGCCTTTGCCGCCATAGAGGCTGTCATCTCCAATACCGCCGCTACTTTTGGAGTCTATGTCATTACTGACTAATATGGACCCGATGGAGCTATTTTGATTAACGACAAGGCTTTGCAATGTGCCGGAAAACTGGGACAGATCTGCGACCGCATCTGCACCAACCAGAGCATATGCCGCCGGTGTGCCGCTGATCAAATTATTGGAGTTACCTTCGACGTCAAACATTACACCAGTCTGTGGTGATGGATTGGTAACCACCACGAAATCGGAAATTCCAATGGATTTCCCAAAGGAGAAGGTCAATTGGTAATCGGCATATTTACTGGAGGCGCTCGAAAGGGATGTGAGCGTGGACCCATGCCCCTGCTGCAATTTAACGCCGGAGAGATCATATTTCGTGACCGCTTCAGTCGTGTAAATGGAGAAACTGGAACTGCCCATTGTCGGCTGGTCGACAGTGTCGGGGCCAGTCGTCGAGATGAGATTGATGGTGTTTAGCCCCTGCGTCTTGCCCAAGGTCGCACCAACGACGCCGTCGAGCAGAACGAACACTTCCTCGCCGAGGGGTTGCAAAGGATCCTTACCGTAGACGGCCCCTTGCTGGAAGATGCCCATGCTATCGTTGAATCCATCATTGTCCGTGTCCATATCGAAGGCTACTGTGCTACCCTTGATTGGCAGATAATCGCCACTGGCCAAACGGATAATGTTGAGATTCTGACCGAGATAGTTGATCGCATCCAGATAGTTGGACTGGTTAATGAGCATCGGGGCGCCGCCCTTGTCGGTGCTTTTGAAAGTCACCACGCCATTGAAGATGGCGTGACTTTTGATCCCATTCACGTCGCGCCCATCCGTCGTATCCACATCGGGCGCAATCAGGCTTGAAGGCATATCAAGCTTGTCATTGGTGGCGGTTCCCCTTGTGTCGAAACCGTAGATCGTCAAATAGGAATAGGGATTGGAGTTGAACGGACTCAACTTCACGGTGTCACTGACGGGCGTGGCTTCACCCAACAAAACGATTGAAGGATCATCGTTAATGATAATAATGTCCTGGCCCTCACCTCCCGAAACCTTTGTATTCCAGCCATTCACTGTGATCTGATCATTGCCACCACCGCCTGCGACATATTCAAAGTCGCTGACGATCTTATTGTCGCCGCTACCCCCGAAGGTGCCTGTGAAACCGACGACAGCATTTCCCTTCGTATCCTTGAGATAGCCAGTTCCATTATATTTCACAGTCACGAAGTCAGACGGGCTCACCGAGGTATTCGTTGCAAAAGTCACCATATGACCGGAAGCTGAAGCACTGACAACGTTAATCGGATCAGTGCCATTCTTGAAGAACTCCGGTGCTGTGCCGCTTGGTGCGGCCATGACGTTGCTGAACACAAAACTGAACGTGCTTGTCGCGGCTACGGGTTCGTTTAGATTAGAGGGAAGTAAAATGGGCGTGTGTGTCTGAGTAAGGGACGTAGCATTGGTGACGCCGAGATTAAGGAAGCTGGCAGCGTCATTTCCAGCCAGATCCTGAATACCGTAAACGTCATTAACACTAGATGAGGGATCAGTATAACTGACCGTGATGACATCACCACTCAGCACCCCTGCCGAAAGGGTCAGAAGAACTTTCTTGTCCTGGATAGAGATCGCCGCGACTGTAAGCTTGTAACCGGTCCCGTTGACCGAGAAATTTGAAAAATTGGGCAGATGCGTTGGGTCCAGCGTCTCATTATAGGTCAACGTCAAGATATAATCATTAACGCTAGCCGACGGCAGAGCGGGGGCGACCGAATCCTGCTTGACCGCAGCATCTATGCCCAAGGTTACGTCGGAAAACTTCAGAAACTCGATCCCGTTGAGGATATCAATTCCCTCGCCGCCAGCAACAGTGTCACGAACCGTGTAAGATGAACCGGCTTGCCTGGTTACGACATATCGTGTGCTGGCGTTCGAGTAGACTGCAGTGTCATTCTTGCC
>CANCSY010000164.1 GCA_947380915.1 Beijerinckiaceae bacterium | reverse complement strand
CCTTCGGAGGCGGCTGGAGAGGCTGGCAGATCGCCAGGCGATGCGGAGGGGCCCCCGGAACCGGGCAAGGCCATGACCGCGCGCACGCCCCGCTCTTTCAACAGGCGCTGGACGCCGCGAATAGTATAGCCCTCGCCATAGAGAAGGCTGCGGATGGCGCGCAGAAGATCCATGTCTTCGGGGCGATAGTAGCGCCGTCCACCGCCTCTTTTCATCGGGCGGATCTGGGAAAAGCGCGTCTCCCAAAATCTCAGGACATGCTGGGGAACATCAAGCTCCTCGGCGGCTTCGCTGATGGTGCGGAAGGCGTCGGCGCTCTTGTCCATGCAGGTCCTCGGGATCAGTCGTCGAGCGGCGCGCTTCCGTTGATTCGCGCCTTCAGGAGATTCGAAGGCTTGAATACCATAACGCGGCGCGGCGTGATCGGCACTTCGACGCCGGTCTTGGGATTGCGGCCGATGCGCTCGCCCTTGGAGCGAACCACAAAGGAACCGAATGAGGACAGTTTCACGGTCTCGCCGCGTGCGATGGTGTCGGAAACCTCATGGAGGAAAGCCTCGACAAGATTGGCCGATTCAGCGCGGGACAGGCCGACGCGCTGGTAAACAGCCTCGGACAGATCAGCGCGGGTGACCGTGCGGGAAACTCTGGTGGCGGGATCAGATTTGGTCATGGCTCGTTTAACCTCGAAATCAGGATACACCCGTTGAAATCAGAAGGAAATTTGAATCACCTCTCAATGCACCCTTTATCAGCCTAAACAAGCTCCATCATAAGCGCAACAATAAAAATCACCATCGAATCAGCGCTGAACCCCAGGTGAAGCCGCCACCCATGGCTTCGATCATCACGAGGTCGCCGGTTTTGATGCGCCCATCCGCACAAGCGGCCGCCAGCGCCAGCGGGATGGAGGCTGCTGACGTGTTTCCATGCTCGCAAACCGTTTTCACGATCTTGTGAGGGGCTATGCCCAGTTTCTCGGCGGAAGCGTCGATGATGCGCTCATTGGCCTGATGGGGCACGAACCAGTCGAGATCATCCGCCGTGTAGCCCGTGGCCGCAAAGGCGTCGGTCATCACATCGGTGACCATGGCCACCGCATGGCGATAGACTTCCTTGCCCGCCATGCGCAGATGGCCCGTGGTGCCGGTCGTGGAGGGGCCGCCATCCACAAAGAGCTTTTCGCGATGGCGCCCGTCGGAGCGCAGATGGCTCGTCAGCAAGCCGCGATCGGCGACGGTCCCCTGCCCTTCGCGGGCCTCGAGCACGATCGCGCCGGCGCCATCGCCAAAGAGCACGCAGGTCGTGCGATCATTCCAGTCGACAAGGCGCGAAAAGGTTTCGGCGCCGATCACCAGCGCCCGCTTGTGCGAACCCGAGATCAGGAACTTGTCGGCCGTGGCCACCGCAAAGACAAAGCCCGAGCAGACCGCCTGAAGGTCGAAGGCGACGCCCCGGGTCATGCCCAGCGCCGCCTGCACCTGGGTGGCGGCTGAGGGAAAGGTGAAATCGGGCGTCGAGGTGCCCATGACGATGAGGTCGATGTCATTGGGGCCAAGGCCGGCCGCATCAAGCGCCTGTTGGGCGGCCCTGGTGGCGAGCATGGAGGTCGTCTCCCCCTCCGCCGCGATATGGCGCGCACGGATGCCGGTGCGCTGCACGATCCACTCGTCCGTGGTGTCGACGATCTTTTCGAGGTCCGCATTGCTGACGCGGCGCTCTGGCAGGCAGGACCCGACGCCCACCACCACAGAACGCAATTTACTGGTCGGTTGGGTCACGATCTCAATCCGTTTCCGGCCCGGGCAGGGCCGCAGTAGCCGCCGCGGCGAGCAAGGTTCTGCTGTCCTGCCAGGCGGCGAGTGATTCCCGGATGCGGGATAGGAGATCCTGCCGCACCATCTTGTAGCCGATATCGATGGCCCCCGCGAAACCGATCTCGTCGGTGCCGCCGTGGCTCTTGATGACGATTCCCTCCAGCCCGAGGAACACGCCGCCATTGGCGCGGCGAGGATCCATCTTGGCCTTCAGAGCGTCAAAGGCGCTCTTGGCGAAAAGATAACCGATTCGCGCCATGATGCTCGATTGAATCGCCTCGCGCAGAACGGTCGCCAACTGCCGGGCGGTGCCTTCGGCGGTCTTGAGGGCGATATTGCCGGTGAAGCCTTCGGTCACGACCACATCGACGACGCCCTTGCCGATGTCGTCGCCTTCCACGAAGCCGTGGTAGGTCAGGCTTGGCAGATCGGCCTCGCGCAGCATGCGCGCGGCGGCCTTCACCTCTTCGATGCCCTTGATCTCCTCGACGCCCACATTCAACAGGCCAACCGTGGGACGCGGCACGCCAAAGACGATGCTGGCCATGGCGGCGCCCATCACCGAAAGATCCACATAATGCTGCGCATCGCCGCCAATGCTGGCGCCCACGTCCAGAACGATGGAATCGCCCCGCAGGGTCGGCCAGATGCCCGCGATGGCCGGCCGGTCGATATGGGCCATGGTGCGCAGGCAGAACTTCGCCATGGCCATGAGCGCGCCCGTATTGCCCGCCGAGACCGCCACATCGGCCTCACCCTTCTTCACCGCTTCAAGCGCCAGCCACATGGAGGAGTTGCGGCGCCCGTGCCGCAGGGCCTGGCTGGGCTTGTCGCCCATCTTCACCCAGACATCCGTATGAACGAGCCTGGTCACGGCTTGCAGCGCTGGATGGAGCGCGAGGAGCGGGCCGATCACCTTCTCATCGCCAAACATCAGGAAGCTGATGTCATCGCGTTTGCTCAGCGCATGGGCAGCGCCGGGGATGACCACTGAGGGGCCATGATCGCCGCCCATGGCGTCGAGGGCTATCCGGACCTGGGGCTTCATAACCGGGAGACTCCGTGGCGAGCAGCGTGGATCGCCGACGCGGGGGTGGCGGACAATACCCTTTCACGCGCTGAACGCAATGCTGTGATGAGGCTAGTCTTCCGACGCCCCCTTTTTCAGCTTTGCGAGAGCGGCGAAAGGGGAAACCTCCGCAATTTCCTCAACTTGGACAAATTCGGCAGGGAATGCCGCCCCTTCTTTGCGGGGATAGGGGTCCAGCGCGAGAATCAGCTGTTCCGCCGCGAGCACGCCAAGGTCGATCTGACCATTGAAGATGGGGTCCGGCGGCTCGGGAATGTCCTGCGCGTCGGGGTCTTCTTCGTGGCGCCTTGCATAGGCGGCTTCCGCCTGCTCGACATCGCGCGGCGAGGCGAAGGTGACCTCCACCGGTTGCACGATATCGCTGTCGAAGGGATCAAGACTGACCACGCAGATCTGGGTGACCCGCGCCTTGACCTCGCCCTTCACCTCGAAACGGCCCCGCCCGGAGGATGTCACCTCGAACCTGGCGCTCAAGCCGGAGATGGCGGGCAGGCCGTCCTGCCGGGCGAGTTCGTCACATTCGGCGGGGGTGGCGGTGATCGACACCCTGAGGGTCTTGTCTTCGGCCTGGGCCACGTCGATCTGGCGGGAGAAGGGGCCGGTCGGCGCGGTCATGGCGCCACCCACATGAACGGGGTCCCGATCATTGGGCCTGGGCGCCGCTCTTGCGGGGGCCGGTTTGGAAGGGGGTGATTTGGGGCGGCGAATTTTCATCCCTCTCTCCTACCCGATCATCTCGGCCTTGGGAAAGGGCGCAGAGCCCTTCATCAGGCTTTCCAGGGAGGCGGACGCAAGGGCGGCCTGCGCCGCGAGGGCGTAACGGGTCAGCCGCTCCGCCTTGCCAGTCCCCTCCGCCGGATCAAGGCCATAAACATTGCGCGCCAGCGCGGCCTCAAGCTGATCCGGTGAGGCTGCGCCGAGCGCCGCGTCATAGGCGTTCCGGCGTCCCAGGAAGGCGTCGGCGAATTTCTTGATGCGTTTGGGCACCGCCAGATCGCCCACCCCCATCTCGCGCATGGCGGCGTCGAGTTCGCTGAAGATGCGGTCGGTCAATTCCTGCGCCGCCTCGGGGGCTGGCGGGGGCAGCAGCGCCAGACGGCGCACCAGCAGGGTGGCGAAGAGCGTCAGCAGTTCGAACCGCCCTTCGAATGTGTCTTCCACACCATAATCGGCGTAAAGCGCGGGTTGCCGCACCGCCGCCACGATATCGCCGTGAAGTCGGTCGATCACCCTCTGGTTGCCGGAACGTCGAAACATGGCGAAAATCATTGTCTTGCCTCCGCAAGCGCGCCTTTGGCGCCTCACCCTTGCAAATCCATGCCACGGGGGTTAGGCATCGTGACTGCCGGTTGCAAGCAAAATCCTGCCTTGGCGGGAGCTTTCAGGTCGCCGTTGTAACACGGGACATCGTTCGAGGTCGGAGTTCATCATGCGGAAGTCCAGCAACAGCATCGCAGGAATGAGCGGGAGCCTCGTTGCGAAACTGGCCATCGCGGCCGCCCTGTCCCTCTCGCTTGCGGGTTGCATCGGCTACGATGGCGATCTGCAACATGGCTATGTGGCCGATGATCGCCTGCTGGAGCAGGTGAAGGTTGGCTCATCCGCCGAGCAGGTGCTGGTGGTGCTGGGCACCCCCTCCACCACCTCCACAGTGGGCGGCTCGGCCTGGTATTACATTTCCCAGCGGACCACCCAGAGCCTCGCGTTCCAGCAACCCAGCATCGTCGATCGGCGCATCTTCTCGGTCTATTTCGACAAGAAAAAGAAGGTCGAACGCATCGCCAACTATGGGCTGCAGGATGGGCAGGTCTTCGACTTCGTGTCCCGCACCACGCCGACGGCGGGCGCCGAGTCCTCGTTCCTGTCGAACGCCATGAAGAATCTCCTGAAGTTCTGAGCCACGTCTTGAAGCGGCCCAACAGACGTTGAAGCGCCCTCTCCGGGGGCGCTTTTTTGTGCTCTGGGCCCGGCAGGCTCGGCCATAGGGTGGATATGGCAAGCCAAACGGTTGAATTGCTTCAATTTCCTGCCTGGCGCGATCATCAGCGTTCGAAGAAGACAGGCTGTTCTGTCTTCCACTTCCATCTGGGAGACGAACATGATCGCCCGATTGACCCTCGCCGTCGCCGTTTCAGGAATGACGCTGCTCACGCTCACGCCCGCCTTCGCCGCGCGGCAAATGACCCGCAACGAGGTGGTGACCCAATGTGTCAGCAAGGCGCAGACGCAGGCGCCGAACCGGGGTGGCGACGACAGCTCCGTGCAGCAAAGGCGCATGGCGCTCTATTCGACCTGCATGAGGTCCCATGGCATGAGGCCCTGAGGTAAGGCGTCCCTAGCGGGCGAAGGCGGCGACGGCGTCGACCACCTTCTGGTCAATGCCTGCAAAGCCATGATGGCCTTGCGCCTCGCAGGGATTGCCGACCTCTTCGCCGCCCTCGAGCCAGATCACCTTGGCCTTGCCCTTCGACCAGGCGATGAAGGGCGCGACCCCTTCGGGTGACGTCAGCCAGCACTTATCCTGCCGGTGATGCACCACGAGCGTGGACGGCAGCAGCGCGGGGCTCCCCAGAAGGGAGATCGCGTTGCTCTCGCTCCGGGGGCGCGCGCGGCCTGGGGGTTGGCCCGTGGAAGCCTCGCTGAGAAAGCCTGAGGTCAAAACAAGTTTGTCGGGCCGCGCGCCAGCAGCGATCCCCTCGGCCGCCGATTGGGTGCCACGCGAGGTTCCTACCACCGTCACGGGCCGCTTGACGCCCTTCATCAGCTCGACCAGGGGCGCCAGATCATAGCCCCGGTCCGGAACAAGAACGGCGAAACCCTTGCGGGCATAGGCCATGCGCGTTCGCACGAGCTGATTGCCCCCACGGGCGATGACGCCCCCCGCCTCAACCCCGATCCGCCCATCCCCGCCCGCCAGCAGAATGACGGATCCAACAGGCTTTTCGGGCTTGATGAGCACAGCCTGCACGCCGCCGGCCTGAACCGTGGAGAGGGAAGGCTCGGTCTGGGCGTGGAGGGGGGCGGCGAGGAGGAACAGGGGCAGACAGGGGATGATGGCGAGGCGCATGGATACGGGGCTCGATACGGATTGTGGGGGGAGGCCAAAAGGCTGCTAGATCAATCTAATAGCATCCCATGACGCGCCAGTCTTCGAATCTCGAAAAGAAGGAGGCGCCTCACGCATTTCCACTTTGAATTTCGGAGTCGCCAGAAAATTGGGAACTGGATCCCGAACCGTCCTGAACTTTGCGGAGTTTGAGCAAATCGAGAGCCAGCGTCGGGGTTTCGACGGGCAAGCGGGTGAAGCCGTGGCGGAGGTAGAAGTCTTCCGCCGCTGGCGAAATCGCCTGGACGATGACCAACCGGGCGACGACCTCGTTGGAAACCCGCAGGGCGCGCCGCACAACATGGGCGAGCAATGCAGCGCCCAGACCCCTGCCCTGCCACTTCCGATCAATCGCCAGTCGTCCGAGGGTCACCGCCGGAATCTGCCTGGGCATGTTGCGGCGCATGGCGCCAGTGACATCCTGGCCGAGAATCTGCCCCATGCTGAGGGAGAAATAGCCAACGATCATGTTCGAGCCGGTCGGACAGACGACATAGGTGCGGCTGGCCGCCATCTGCTGATTGGGCCAAGCGCGGCGTCGCAGCCAATCGTCAAGGACAGGCTCGCCAGATTGGAACGTGGAATGATCGTGAGCTTCCGTCAGAAGGACGGGAGGATCGAAAAGGGGCGGCGTGTCAGCCACGGTCCCAGGGCGCTCTGGCATGCAGGAGACGCTTCATGCCCTCCGCCTCAGCGGGCGTAGCCGGGCTGTCCATCCAGTCCATGACCTTCTGGAAGGTTTCCGCATCGGCGAAGATGGTCGATTGATCGAGCAGGACATTCTTCGCCTCCTTGAGGGCCGAAGCCATCATGAACTGCGAGCGGTTCGTCCCGACCAGCTCGGCCGCCTGGTCGATGAGCATCCGGTCCTGCGAACGGGCGCGCAGGTGAATGTTGACCTCGGCGGTGGAGGATGGATCTGACATTCGCCGAATAAGCACCACTGTGTTGACACTGTCAACACAGTCGCCCTGAAAACTGCAAATTTCGCCAATAAGCCCCCACGAAAAAGGGCGAGGTCTCCCCCGCCCTTC
>CANCSY010000163.1 GCA_947380915.1 Beijerinckiaceae bacterium | reverse complement strand
CGCGCCCTGCGCAATGAGGACGTGTGCTTCGTGGGCATCGGCGCCCCCTCGGCCGCCTGCAATCTGGCCCGCAACACCCATGCGCCCCAGATCACGCTGATCTACGAATCCGGCACCATCGCCACCAAGCCCAATGTGCTGCCCCTCTCCATCGGCGATGGCGAGTTGTGCGACACGGCCCTCACCACCGTGCCGGTGCCCGAGATGTTCCGCTACTGGCTGCAGGGCGGGCGCATGACCGTGGGCTTTCTGGGCGGCGCGCAGATTGACCGCTTCGCCAATCTCAACACGACAGTGGTCGGCGATTATCACAAGCCCAAGGTGCGCCTGCCCGGCGGCGGCGGCGCGCCGGAGATCGCCACCAATTGCCATGAGATCTTCATCATCATGGCCATGGGCAAGCGCGCCTTCGTCGACAAGCTGCCCTTCATCACCTCCATGGGCCATGGCCCCACGGGCAGGGAGCGCCGGGCGCTGGGCGTGAAATCACGGGGCCCGACGCGGCTCATCACGGACCTGTGCCTCTTCGAGCCGGATCCGGAAACCCAGGAGATGACCGTCGTCTCCATTCATCCCGGCGTCACGCGCGAGCAGATCATCGAGAACTGCGGCTGGACGCCGTCTTTTGCGGCCGATGTCGCAGAAACCCGCGCGCCGGACGCCAGAGAGCTTGAAGTGCTGCGCGACATTCAGGCCCGCACCAAGGCCGCCCACGGCGGTTGATCGGTTTTAATACGAGCGGCCATCCCGCCGCTTTTGAAGGAGAGCGACATGCATACCCAGGTCGGCATCATCGGCGCCGGACCCGCAGGCCTTCTGCTCGCCCGCATGCTGCACTTGCAGGGCATCTCATCGGTCGTGCTGGAATCGCGCAGCCGCCCCTATGTGGAAAGCCGCATTCGCGCGGGCCTGCTGGAGCAGGGCTCCGTGGATCTGCTGACGGAAACCGGCATGGCGGACCGCCTCTACAAGGAGGCCATGGTGCATGAGGGCATCGAACTCGTGTTCGAGGGCGAGCGCCATCGCATCGACATCACCGGGCTGACCGGCCGCAAGGTCTATATCTATGGCCAGCAGGAAGTGGTGAAGGACATGATCGTGGCGAATCTCGCCGCAGGGGTGCCGATCCTGTTTGAAGCGGAGGCCAGCGAGATCAGCGGGCTCGAGGGCGAGCGGGCCATGATACGCTATACCCATGAAGGCAAGGAAGAGGTGCTGACCTGCGATTATATCGCAGGCTGCGACGGCTTCCACGGCATCTGCCGCGACGCCATCCCGCCCCATCTCATGCGCGGCCATGACCGCATCTATCCCTTCGGCTGGCTTGGCATTCTGGCGGACGCGGCCCCCACGAAGGACGAGCTGCTCTATTGCCGTCACGACAACGGCTTCGCCCTCTTCACCATGCGCTCGCCCACCGTTTCGCGCTGCTATCTGCAGGTGCCGCCGGACGAGAACGCGGAGAACTGGTCCGATGATCAGATCTGGAGCGAGCTGGAGACGCGCCTTGGCAAGCACGAGGGGCTGAAACTCAGCACCGGCAAGATCACCCAGAAGTCGGTGACCGCCATGCGCAGCTATGTGGCCGAGCCCATGCGCCATGGCCGCCTGTTCCTGGCGGGGGACTCCGCCCATATCGTGCCGCCCACGGGCGCCAAGGGCATGAATCTGGCCATTTCAGACATCTATGTGCTGTCGAAGGCGCTGGTGGCTTTCTACAAGAAGAACGACGCCAGCCTGTTCGAGACCTATGGCCCCACCTGCCTGCGGCGCATCTGGCGCGCGCAGCATTTCTCCTGGTGGATGACCTCCATGCTGCACAATCTGCCGGACGCCAGCCCCTTCGACGCCAAGCGCCAGGTGGCCGAGCTCTACACCATCGCCACCTCGAAGGCGGGGCAGACGCTGCTGGCGGAGAACTATGTGGGTCTGCCCTTCGAGACCTGAGGGCGTCAAGTCCCGCTTGCCTCAGGGCCCGCCCGGGCGTTATCTGGGGGCCACGAGGCAGGCGTGATGCAGACAAAGCGCAGCGAAATCGATCAACTGGACCCGGGCGGCGTCAACCGCCTGGCGCTTGCGCCTGAGCCCGTTGACGATACGGACTACGAACATCGGCATTTCACCAATCTGCTCGCCGCCGCCCTTCTGCTCGCCATCGCCGGGGGGATCATCTGGACCGTGCGGTCGATTGACGAGAACGAACGCCTGCAACGCTGTCTCAATGCTGGCAGGCGTGATTGCGTGAAGATCGAGACCCCGCCCTCGACAGGCATACGCCTGCCGGTGCGGTAATCATTCCGCCGCTTTCTGCTCCTCGACAGCCTCGGCTGCCGCCGCCGCCGAAGCGGCGCGCTTGCGCAGCGCCCAGGCGAGCCCCAGCACAAAGACAACGCCCACGGAGCCGCCGACGACCTCGTCCACCAGATGGGGCCAGGCGGCAAAAACGCTGTGCCAGCCCGGATCGGAGACCATGATGGAGCCGGCCACCCAGCCCAGCAGACCAGCGCCCGCCCAGACGAGGGCCGGATAGCGCTGCAAAAGGGTGATGATGAGCGTCGCGCCGAAGATGATCAGCGGCACAGAGAGGCAAAGCCCGAAGATGATCAGCGGAACCGAGCCCTTCGCGGCGGCGGCGATGGCGATCACGTTATCCAGCGACATGACCATGTCGGCGATGGCGACGGTGCGCACCGCATTCCAGATCGTGTCCGACTCCTTCACGGAGGCTTCACCCTCCTCGTCCGTGAGAAGCTTCACCGCGATCCAGAACAACAGCAAGCCGCCGACCAGCTTGAGATAGGGGATCTCCATCAGCCACACGACCATCAGCGTGAAGATGATGCGCAGCACCACCGCTGCGCCCGCGCCCAGCATGACGCCAATCCGGCGCTCGCGCGGGGGCAGCGACCGGCAGGCGAGCGCGATCACCACGGCGTTGTCGCCCGATAGCAGAATGTTGATCCAGATGATCTGAAGCAGCGCGAGGAGAAAGGTTGTGTCCACGGTCATATCCAATCTTGATGCGCGCGGACCATGCCGCCCGACGCCTATGCGGTCAAGTCCGTGGCGCTGGAAACAAGGAGCGTGTCGCAACCGACATCACAAGCGCGGCCGCGGCGGTCGCCTCCACCATCGCGCCCAGTCCGGGTCGGCGGCGTCCGCCCTTGCGCGGGCGGGGAACATGGATGAACCCGACAGGCCCCTTGAACCTTTCAAGCGTCAGAAAGAGGGTCTGGTTGCAGACATAATCGCCCGCATCCATGGACAGGCGCGTGGCGGCGCTGCGGTCCATGGCCACGCGGATGCGCCCGGCAGGCCAGGTGGCGAGGCGCTGAAAGGAAGCGCCGGGCTTGACAGCGCGGGAGGCCGCAAGGGCCCGCCCAGCGTCAGGCCGCAGGATTCCCAGCCTGTTGAGGGCGCGAAGCTCGACGCTGAGCGTGGGGCGGCGCGCCGCCAACCCCAGATGGAGCACGACATCCGGCCCCACCGCATCAAGCGCCGCCATCAAGGCGCCCTCCACTTGTGCAAAGCGCACCGGCAGGATTCGGACATGCAGGGCGATGGACAGCCGCGCCAGACGCTTGCCATGGCGCCGCTCCAACTCCCGCGCAATGGCCAGGGTGGGGTTGGACCGAGCGCCGGGAAAGGCGCCGAATGCGGTCACCAGCACCCGGATCATGCGTGATTTCCCGTGATCGCAATCACGCAAAATTGTTTCGGTCCCATTCTGGTCACGTTTCCGGTTCAAGACCCCTGTGAACAAAGAGGCTCGTTAACTTTTCGTCAAGCAATCCCCTGCTTGATGGGCGCGGCGACCGAATGGGACGCCGCCATCCCGGAGGATTGAAGCATGCACCTGGGCCCCAAGCCCCGGAAGGATCGTCTGTCGGCCGCAATCCGGGCCGCGATGATCTGCGCCCTGGTTTCACTGGTGTCCGGCTGCATGGGCGAGGGCATGAGCCCGTCCATGAGCCTCTTTGATTCAAAACCGGAAGCATCAGCCCGCTCGGTGACCATGTTTGTCGCCTCCACCCGCAGGGACGATCGCCGGGTTGGCGACGCCGTGGGCGACGGCGGCGTGCATCACGCCATGGTCATGGTGAGCGTGCCCCCCGGGCACCAGCCCGGCGTCATCGAGGCGCCCACCTTCGGCAAGCCCAATATCAAGCGCCATTTCGCCCTCACCAACGCCGGCGCCATGACGCCCGAGCGCTTTGCGGGCGAGCTTGGCTCCCATATTTCCGGCCGGGTGGGCGCAGATCGCGACATCCTGCTCTATGTGCATGGCTTCAACACCAGCCTCGACGAGGCCCGCCTGCGGCTGACCCAGATCGCGGTCGACGCCCGCTTTGGCGGCGTGCCCGTGCTTTTCACCTGGCCCTCGGAATCGGGCATGTTGAGCTATGTCTCGGCCAAGGAGCGCGCCACCGCCTCGCGCGACGCCCTGCAGGGCCTGGTCCGCGATCTCGCCGCCATTCCCGGCGTGGGGCGCGTGCATGTGCTGGCCCATTCCATGGGCTCCTGGCTCGCCATGGAAGCCCTGCGCGAGAACGCCATCGCAGGCCATCCCGATCTCGACGGCAAACTTGGCGACGTGATCCTCGCCGCGCCCGACATCGATTTGGGCGTTTTCCGCCAGCAGATGGCGCGGCTGGGCTCAGCCGCCCGCGTCTCCATCTTCGTCTCGCGCGACGACCGGGCGCTGTCCCTGTCGAGCCGGCTGGCGGGCGACCGACCGCGCGTGGGCGCCATGGACCCCAAGAACACGCAAGACGCCGCCGACCTGCGCAAGCTGGGGGTGCGGGTCTATGATCTCAGCGGCATCTCCAACGGCTTCATCGGCCACGCCGCCTATGCGGACGCCCCCGCCGTCATCCGCTCCATCGGCGCCCAACTCGCCGAACCGCGCAAGGAGGACTCCACCTCCGTGGCGGTGATCGATGCACGAGGCGCTGGCCCCGAGGGCGAGCGGATCGGCGGGACGCAACCACCAGCCCCTATGGCCCAGCCCCTGCCCCCCATGGATGAAGCGCCCCGGTCCACGCAGGGGCTGCGGTAGACCCAGCTCTGAGCCCCCGCTTGCCTCCATCCCCCTCCGGCGCCAACATGACCTTGGCAAGGGGGCGGGACGATGAAGGGGTCGCGCATGGCAAAAACCGTCCATGTCTGCGTTGACGGCTCTGGCGCCTATACGCTTGAGGAGGTGTTCCAGGACCGTCCCGATCATCGCCTGGCCGTCGTGTCCGAGTGCTTCAGCCTTGGACCCCTGCGCGACATTCACCAACCCGATCGCCTGGCCGAGCGCGCAGCCTGGTTCAACCATATGATAAAGGCGGCGCATCGGGACCGATGGGCGCAGGACGTCGAGGACGATGATGACGTCGCGGATCATTGGGGCCTGACAGATCTGGCGCAGGCGCCGGACCCGGATGAGATCGCCATGGTCTGGGTCGGCGCCAATGCGAATGAGCAGATCCTGCTGCGGGCCGTCTGCCACGCCTGGCCGCACTCGCAACTGTGGATCAGCGAAGTCCCGCTTGTCACCGCCGATTTCGAAGGACGCACGGCTGTGGCCCTCTGCTCGCCGGACAAGCTGCGACAGGCGCAGGCGCGACCACTCACGCAGGACGAGCGCAAGGCTCTGGCTGATGAATGGTTGGCGCTGTTGAGCCAAGACCACATGCTGCGCCTTTACCTCGAAGGTAAGTTGGTAAGCTGCGACGAGAGCTTCTTCGACGAAGCCCTGCTGACCCGATGCGGCCCCGATTTCACGCGCGCCATCCATGTGGTGGGGCAGGTGATGGGCGAGGCGGCGGATTATGTGAGCGACGGGTTCTTGTTCTACCGATTGCGGACGCTCATCGCGCGTGGGGCGCTGGAGGCGGAGAACCGAGAGGCTGGGCTCAGGGGACTATGGGTGCGGCGGATCTAAAAATGCCGAAAATATATGTCGTAAAAAGTGATCCCGATTTCAACGGCGATCAGGACGACCACGGTCAGCTCCAGCCTGAGGCTCCTCTGGGCGTCGATCAGGTCGGTCAGCGCGCCAGCGGTATGTTGCACGGTCTCGACCTTGTCGGCGAGGGCGGCGGCGCGTTCCTTCAATTCATATTCGTCTTCCAGACGATGATAGAGACGTTCCAGATCCGCGCGATCCCAGAGCACATCGGGCTTGTCATCCACCGCCACACGCGCCGACATGCGTTGTGAAACGATGAGCGACTGGCCGATGAGCTTGAGAATGCTGGTCCTGTCGCGCGGCAGCTTGCCATGGGTCGCGAGCGCCTGGGCCAAGGGATCCACCACCCGAAAAAAAGCGCCAATCTGCAGTTCGGAGTGCGCCAGAGCCACGCTTTTCGCCAGCACATCCGCAATGACCAGAAGGCGTTCAGGCTCGACGGAGCGCAGATGGATGGGCCCGCCGGGCGGCGCCTGATCTTCCTGATCCTCGGCATGAACCGCGATCTGGGCCGACTCCTCCTCGTAAACGTTCAGCTTGCCCGTGATCCTCGGGATCAGGCTATCGAGAAGGGTCGCTTCTTCTTCAGCGCTCAAGCCGAACAAGACCACCGCCCCGTACCGGAACAAGGCCGCGAAGCCGCTTTGCCCGACACGAAACGCGAAGGGAGTCGCCGAGATGACGTCCTTGCGCTCAAGCCCTGACGTGTCGAGCCTGTCGCCCAGCAGCAAGGCTTTGATCGCCAGAGGCTTGTTTGGCGTCGGCGCCTGTTCGTGGGGGCTGCTCATCTGACACATAAGCGTCAGGGGCGATCAGGGTTGCCCCCTCACCCCGCCAGCGCCGCCAGAATCCTCGCCCAGCTGCGCGTTCCCTTGTGGAACGAACTCAGCTCGTATTTCTCGTTGGGCGAATGGATGCGGTCGTCGTCGAGGCCGAAGCCCACCATCAGCGCGTCCATGCCCAGATCGCGCTTCAGGTCGCCCACGATGGGGATCGAGCCGCCGGAGCCGCCCAGCACCGGCTCCACGCCCCACTCCTGCTGGAGGGCGCGGCGGGCGCGGCTGAGGGGCTCTGAGGCGAAGGGCAGGGTCAGGCCGGGCGAGGCG
>CANCSY010000162.1 GCA_947380915.1 Beijerinckiaceae bacterium | reverse complement strand
GTAACCATCGACCCCGCCATCGGCGCCCTTGCGACCGCCCTTGAAGGGCTGGGCGTTGATGAGGGAGAGGGTCCAGAGCTGGACTTCGTGCTTGTCATTGGCGGCCAGCTCCCGCGCGGCGGCCAGATCGCGCGGCACGCCGTAAATGTCGAAATCCGCCTGCGGAAAAGCGTCGCGCAAACGGTCGCGGATGAGGCCGATGGCCAGATGGGTGACGTCGATGCCGATCCACTGGCGATTGAGTTTTTCGGCGGCATGAATGGTGGTGCCGCAGCCGCAAAAGGGATCAAGCACCACATCGCCCTCATTGGAGGACGCTTTCAGGATGCGCTCCAGCAGGGCGACGGGTTTTTGGGTGGGGTAGCCGAGGCGTTCGGCGGCTTGCGAGTTGATGGGCGGGATGTCGGTCCAAACGTCTGTGATTGGAACTCCCGGCATTTCGTCAAGATAACGCTTGAAGCGCGGCATGCCTGAACTTGTGTAAACAAGTCGGCCAATATCATGCATTTGTTGCATACGATCTTTAGTCCAACGCCACACACGCACATGGCCGTTCCACTCATATGTGAGGTTCGGTCTATTCGGATTTGGATTTAACGTGTCGCCAAGCGTGAAGCGTCGACCGGTTTCCGGTTCTATATTGCTGTAATGCGACTTGACGTATGTTTCGGAATGCTGAGTGAAGCCTGCGTTCCAAATCACTTCAGAAGATTTCGCAGCCCATAGAATTACATCATGCGAGGAAGAAAACCTCGTAAAGGCATGACTTTTTGAATTTGTTCGTTGCCAGATAACCTCATTGCGCAATGCCCCAAGTCCAAACACCGCATCCAACAAAATTTTCAAATAATGGCTCGCCGTGGGGTCGCAGTGCAAATAAAGCGAGCCTGTGGGTTTCAGCACCCGATGCAGTTCGATCAATCGCACCGCCATCATGGCCAGATAGGCCATCATGTCGTTTTCCTTCAGCATGGCCCGCATGGCGCGCAGCATTTCGGCGGCGTCCGAATGGCCGGACTGCATCACATCGTCAAAGGCCGCCTCCGCCGCATCGGTCCAGTGCCAGGTGTCCTCGAAAGCCTCGATCTGCGACTGGCTCTGCTTGCCGTCCGGCGATTTGAAAAGCACATTGTACTTGGCGTTCGAATTGAAGGGCGGATCGAGATAGATCAGATCCACGCTCGCATCCTCGATGTGGTTGCGCAGCACATCGAGGTTATCGCCATAAAACAGGGCGTCGCCTGTGGGCGTCAGGCGCATGGCGAGGCACTGCAAAGGGGCATGGCGGGTCCGATCAGCGATTCAGTCGCCGATCAGTTTAGCGGGCGCGCGTTTTCTTGCCAAGTTTGTGTTGAAAAGGCAGTCGGCAGTAGGCAGTCGGCATTCGGGAAGAGGGGCGTTGGTTCACCGCCGCAGCCCTACGACTGCCGACTGCCTAATGCCGACTGCCTCACCCGCTGGTCGCGGCCTTCTCCATGCCCAGGGCCGCCAGAACATAGTCCGGGTCCCGGTCGATCAGGGTCAGGAGGATGCGCGCAGAGGTCTCGGGGACGCGGCTGCCTTGTTCCCAATGGCGCACCGCCGCCACGCTGAAGCCGAACTGGGCCGCGAAAGCCTGCTGGGTGAGGGCGAGCCTGCGTCTGATGTTGCGCACATCGACGCTGGGCTCCACATGGATGCGGCGCTCCTTCGCAGTCAGCCCGCCCGAGGCGTGCTCCAGCGCCTGCTCCAGTCCCGCCAGAATCTTGCGGCCCGACATCTTGCTCTCCTCGTTTCCATCAAGCCTTCGAAGGCTTTGAAAATGCCGTTTGGTTCACCTGCGCCGCGCTGCGAGCGCATTGACGATTTGATCGACAAGTCTTCGCATTTGCTTCTTTTCCGCCTCTGTCAGATTCAGTTTTTCGCCTTTGGCGTAAACCGCAAGCAGATAAAGCGGCGCGTTCAAATCGCGAAAATAATAGATCACGCGAGCGCCCCCTCGCTTGCCTTGTCCACGGGCGCGCCACCGCAGTTTCCTCACGCCCCCGGTGTCGGGAATGAGATCGCCTGCGTCCGGATGGTCCGCCAGAAACAGGATCAGACTTTCATATTCAGGCTCCGTGAAAACAGCCTTTGCGTCAGCTTCAAAAAACGGGAGTTCCGCAATGGTGATCCCATAAGCCCCAGCGTTGAACATGACGCGCTCTGTAAATGGATATAATCATTAAAAGTATACGCCAATGGCGCACAAAAGTCAACGGGCGCGAAAACCCGTTGATGGTGGCTGGTTCACCGCCGCAGCCCTACGACTGCCGACTGCCAAATGCCCCACCCCCCCTACTCCACCCTCACCGGCGCCGTCCTCGGCAGCCTCGCCAGCAGGGCCAGCAGCGCACGGTCCTGCAGGACGATGTTGCGCTCCTTGGGGCGGAGCCAGCGGGCGGCTTCCTCGGCGCTGTCGGCGTCGTTCAGCTTGGCTTCGGCCACCGCCCGGTCCGGATCCACCACGCCGCGCACATGGGGGCTAAAGGGGGGCAGGAAGGCTTCGTGCAGGGCGCGGAAGGCGGGGTCGGCGTGGATCGCCAGAATGCCGTCGGCCTCGTCGAGGTTCTCGCTCGCCAGTTCCGCCGCAAGCCCATTGGCGCGGGTGGCGACCGGCGGGGGGCTCGTCTCCTCGGGCGTCAGCAGCAGGCCCATGCGCTTCAGGGCGAGGCCCAGGGACAGCATGCCGCTGCCCCAGGACAGAAAGATCGCCAGGATCAGCCCCGCGATGGTGGGCGACATCCAGGCCACCAGCGAGGGCGAGATGAGCAGGCCCGCGATCAGCGTCACAAAGCCCAAAGCCACATGGGAGCGATGGCGGCGCACGATGCTGGAGAAGGGGATGGAGCCGTCATCGCGCCGCTGCGGGTTCCAGCCGGTGTCGCGACCAAAGACGATCTGCACCACCGAGCCGGTCTGGATCACCATCATCACGGGCGCGAAGAGGGCGGACATCAGGGTTTCCACCAGTGCGGAGCCGACGAGCCGCAAGCCGCCGCCGCTCGCCCGCCGGGTCGCCTTGTCGAAAAGGGCGATCAGCAGGCCCATGAGTTTGGGGGCCAGCAGCACCGCCATGGTGAGGCCGAAGAGGGCCAGCGCGCGCTCCGCGTCAAAGCGCGGCCAGGCGGGAAAGAGGCGGAACTCGTTGGTGAAATATTCGGGCCGGATATAGGCCGATTGAAACACCAGCACGATGCCCACGATCAGCTGCGCCATCCAGAAGGGCGAGGCCAGATAGCTCATGATGCCCGTGGCGAAATGCTGGCGCGTCGCGAGCTTGAGCCCCCTGGCGGTGATGACCCGCGAATGCTGCAGATTGCCCTGGCACCAGCGCCGATCACGCGCCGCCAGATCGATCAGGGAGGGCGGGCTCTCCTCATAGCTGCCGCCGAGCGTCGGCAGCATGTAGACCGCATAGCCCGCGCGCCGGATGAGCGCCGCCTCGACGAAGTCGTGGCTCAGGATATGGCCGCCGAAGGGCGGGCGGCCCCGCAGGTCCGGCAGGCCGCAATGGTCGGCGAAGGCGCGGGTGCGGATGATGGCGTTATGGCCCCAGTAGTTGCCATCGCGCCCCGACCAGACCGCGAGCCCAGCCGCGATGACCGGCCCGTAGATTCGCGCCGCGAATTGCTGCACGCGGGCGAACATGGTGTTGCGGTTGATGATGAGCGGCAGGGACTGGATGATGCCCGCATCCGGGTCCGCCTCCATGGCGCCGGTGAGGGCGATGATGGCGTCGGCGGTCATCAGGCTGTCGGCGTCCAGCACCACCATATGTTCGTAGGCGCCGCCCCAGGTGGTGACGAAATCGGCGATATTGCCGGCCTTGCGGCTCGTGTTCTTCGGGCGGCGCCGATAGAAGATCCGCGCCTGCGGGCCAAGACGCCCGCGCATGGCGATGAAGGCCCGCTCCTCGGCGATCCAGACGTCGGGATTGGTGGTGTCGGAGAGGAAGAACCAGTCGAAATGGCGCCCCAGCCCCGTGGCGGCCACGTCTTCGTGGATCGCCTGCATGGCGCTGAAGACCCGCGAGGGCGCCTCGTTGTAGATGGGCATGACGATGGCGGTGCGGGCCTTCAGGGCGCCGGGCGCCACGGGGCGCGCGCGACCCTGCGTCAGCAGCCAGCCAAAGCCGAGCAGACCGCTGGTGAAGGCGATGGCGATCCAGGAGAAATTGCAGACGAAGAGCACCAGCAGCGCCCATTTCAGGGTCGTGATGGCGCCGATGTTGATGACGCCATACATTTCCGAGGCGCCATAGGCGGTCAGGGCCAGCCCGCCACCGAACACGAAAAGCCGCGAAAGCCAGGGCGTGCGCCACAGACCGGGCGCTTGCAGCTTGCGCCGCTCGCTGGCGTCGAACTGGCGAAGGCTCTGGGTGGGCATGGGCAGCAGCGCCGCGGGCGGCATGCAATGATCCGCCTCGACCGGCGCAGGCGCATCCCGAAGGCCCGCTGATGCGGGCTCCTCATGGTGATCGGTCAGGGCGTCCATCTATACATCCAGCTTTCAGACACGGGCTTGCCTTGCACCTCCAGTTGAAGCCGCAGCTCGCTCAGGCCCTCATTGCCGGGATCCACGTCAAAGGTCACGCGATAGGTCTTGCGCTCGCTATTGATGAAGGTCCGCACCGAGGACACGGTCCCCGGCGAGGCGACGATCTGCGGGGCGATCTCCGCGCTTCTCTGTTGGTCGCCGATGATATCGCCGTTAAAATCGACCATAAAGCGGCGGCGGCGTGTGTTCGCCGGGGCGCCGGGCGGCCGACCCCCACGCGACAGCGTGACCGTGGCGCCGGTAGGCCGTTCGGGCGGGGTCCAGCACCAGAGCTGGCGATAGGCGAACATGACCTCCGCGCCCGCGTTCATCGCCGCGCGGGGACGCCAATAGGCGATGATGTTCTGGTTGACCTCGGATTCCGAGGGAATCTCGACGAGGGTCACATTGCCCTGGCCCCAGTCGCCGATGGGCTCGATCCAGAGAGAGGGGCGGCGCTCCCAGCGGTTGTCGTCGTCCAGAAAGCGTCCGAATTCGCGGTCCCGCTGGAGAAAGCCGAAGCCCCTGGGATTGTCGTCCACGAAGGCGGAGAGTTGCAGGGTCTCGCGATTGGAGACCGGCCGCCACAGCCACTCGTCCTTGCCGTTGAGCATGGCCAGCCCCGCCACGTCATAGATGCCCGGGCGCACATCATCGCTGCGCCGCCGGTCGAGGGTGCCGGACACATGGGTCGCGGCCATGGCGCCGATGCCCACATGGTCGAGATTCACCCGAGGGAACAGGGTGCATTCGGTGTCGATGATCGTGGCCTCGCCCGCCCGCAGGGTGAAGCGATAGGCGCCCGACACGCTCTCGCTATCCAGCACCGCATGGATCACCAGCGCGTCGGAGGCCAGCGCCGGTTTCTCGATCCAGACCGCGCGGAACAGGGGGAACTCCTCCCCCTTGGGATCGGCGGTGCGGATCGACAGGCCCCGGGCGGTGACCCCATAGCCCTGCCCGCGCGCCAGCGAGCGGAAGAAGCTCGCCCCCTGGAAACTCGCCACCTCGACCGGCGGCTGGCCCTCGCGCAGGCGCAGAACCCGGAAGCCGGAAAAGCCGAGATCCTTGCCCTCCGGGGGCGGCTTGAGCTGGCCGAAGGTGAAATCGGCGGGATTATAGGCCAGGCGCCGCTGCGCGCCGTCTTCGATGACATGGATGCTGATGGGCGTCGTGTAGACGAAGCCCCGGTGCAGGGGCTCGATGGCGTAGCCCAGATTCTCGCTGGCCCACAGGGCCGAGCCCGGCTGGTTGCGAATGCCCGCATATTGCTCGAAGGTGAGCGAACCGAAGCCCTCCGGCAGGTCGGCGGCGGGCGCCTTGTAGGGCTTTTTCGACAGGGCCCTGGCGGCCTCGTTGACGCTGGCGGGATCGAAGGGGGGCGGCTCCGGCGCAGGCTTTGCCGCCTCCGCAGGCGGCGCCACGGGGGCTTGAGCGGGCGCCTGGGAGGCCACGGCGCCCGGGAGCAGGCTCGCGAGGCCCGCCAAACCATACTTCAACACGATCCGACGCTCGAACATCAACAGTCCGGAAAAAGAGTTACGCACACGGACAGCGCAATTGCATGCGCGCTCCTGTATACTGCAAAATTGACGTTCCGCGAGGGGCAATTTCGCCGAAAGAGGGATCGCGCTTTTTGCTGACGGGGCTGGACGCGTGGTTTACAGCAATCCAGTTAAGACTCAGAGATGACCTCCCCATGACGAATGTGCCCCCCTCCCCTGCCGATTGCCTCGCCGTGGTCCTCGCCGCGGGCGAGGGAACCCGCATGAAATCCGCCCGTCCGAAGGTCCTGCACGCCGTTGCGGGGCGCTCCATGCTGGCCCATGTGCTGGCGGGGGTCATGGAGGCCGGCGCCGACCGCGTGGCGGTGGTCGTGGGACCAGATCGCGCGGATGTGACCGCGGAGGTTTCACGCCTCGCCCCAAAAGCGCAGGTATTTGAACAACGTGACCGGCTTGGCACCGCCCATGCGGCCCTGCGGGCGCGCGAAGCCCTGGCTTTGGGCTGCGGCGAACTGCTGGTGGTTTTCGCCGACACGCCCCTCATCCGCCCCCAGACCTACGCCGCCCTGCGCGCCGCCCTCAAGGAGGGCGCCGCCGTGGCCGTGCTGGGCTTCGAGGCGCGCGATCCCACGGGCTACGGGCGCCTGCTGCGGGAGGAGGGCGAACTCGTCGCGATACGCGAGCAGAAGGACGCCTCGGAGGCCGAGCGGGCCGTCACCCTCTGCAACGCGGGTGTCATGGCCATCGCGGGCGCGCAGGCCCTCGACCTGCTGGACCGGGTGGGGAATGACAACGCCCAGAAGGAATTCTACCTGACCGACGTGGTCGCCCTGGCGCGGGCGGCGGGCCAGCGGGCGGTCGTGGTGCTGGCGCCCGAAGACGAGGTCATGGGCGTCAACGACCGCGTCCAGCTCGCCGCCGCCGAGGCCGCCATGCAGACGCGCCTGCGCGAGGCCGCCATGCGGGCGGGCGTGACCATGATCGCCCCCCAGACCACCTTCCTGTCATGGGA
>CANCSY010000161.1 GCA_947380915.1 Beijerinckiaceae bacterium | reverse complement strand
CCCCTGCCGCGAAGAGGGCATGAGCGCCTATGAGATGATGCTGTCGGAGAGCCAGGAGCGCATGCTCATGGTGCTCGACCCCGCCAAGGAGGCGGAGGCCGAGGCCGTCTTCCGCAAATGGGGTCTGGACTTCGCCATCGTCGGCAAGACCACCGATACGCTGCGCTTCGTGGTGAAGCATCAGGGCGAGGTGAAGGCCGATCTGCCGATCATGGAGCTGGGCGACGAGGCCCCCCTCTATGACCGCCCGCATGTGCCGACCCCGCCCAAGCCCGTCATCGCAGCCGGGTCGGTCGTCCCGCCCCGCTCGAACCGCGATGCGCTGATCCATCTCATCGGCTCGCCGGACCTGTGCTCCAAGCGCTGGGTCTGGGAGCAATATGACCATCTGATTCTCGGCAACACCGTGCAGCAGCCCGGCGGCGACGCGGCCGTGGTGCGCATCGGCGATGGCCCCAAGGGTCTGGCCATGTGCACGGATGTGACGCAACGCTATTGCGAGGCCGACCCCGTCCAGGGCGGGCGGCAGGCGGTGGCCGAATGCTGGCGCAACCTGACGGCGGTGGGCGCGACCCCGCTGGCCCTCACCGACAATCTCAACTTCGGCAATCCCGAAAAGCCCGACACCATGGGCCAGTTCGTGGGCTGCCTCGAGGGCATCGGCGACGCCGCCCGCGCCCTCGATTTCCCCATCGTCTCGGGCAATGTCTCCCTCTACAACGAGACCCAGGGACGCGGCATCCTGCCCACGCCTTCCATCGGCGGCGTCGGCCGCATCGACGATGTGGCCAAGGCCGCGACGCTCTCCTTCAAGGGCGCGGGCGAGGCCATTCTGCTCATCGGCGAGACGCAGGGCTGGCTTGGCCAGTCCATGTATCTGTGGCAGGTCTGCGGGCGCGAAGAAGGCGCTCCGCCCCCGGTCGATCTCGTCGCCGAGCGCCGCAATGGCGATTTCGTGCGCGGGCTCATCGCAGATGGCCATGTGACCGCCGTGCATGATCTGTCCGACGGCGGCCTTGCGGTCGGCCTGGCCGAGATGGCCATGGCGGGCGGCGTTGGCGCGACCATCACCGCCACGGCGCCCCAGCAGCATGGCTTCCTCTTCGGCGAGGATCAGGCGCGCTATGTCGTCACCGCCCGTTCGCAGGATGTGGCCGCAATCGAGGCTGCTGCGCTGGCGGCTGGCGTTCCCGTGCAGTTGATCGGGCAAACCGGCTCAGAGTCGTTGACGCTGCCGGGCGAGAGTCCGATACTGATTTCGGCTCTTGTGTCGGCACATGAGGGCTGGTTGCCCGCCTATATGGCCGCTTCTCCAAAGTGATTTTGCGCCATGCTGTTTATTCAGGTGAAGGCGATGAGCGGGGTGAACTACCTGCGCGCTCAGGATATCATGGGCGTGCAGTATACCGACCGTGAAAAGTGTTCGATTCTGATGAGCGGGGGCGTCACTGTTCCCTGCTACGAGGCTGCGTCCGCCGTCGTGGCGCGCATCGAGGAACAGTTGAAGGGCGCCCAGCCCGCTGCGGCGCATGGAAAGGAACCGCCCGATGGCGATGCAAGCAATTGAGATCGAACGGCTCATCAAGGCCGCCCTGCCCGACGCGCTGGTGGAGATCCAGGATCTGGCGGGCGATGGCGATCATTACGCCGCCAAGGTTGTCTCCGAAGCCTTTCGGGGCAAGACCCGGGTGCAGCAGCACCAGATCGTCTATGGCGCGTTGAAGGGCCAGATGGGCGGCGAACTGCACGCGCTCGCCCTGACCACATCCACCCCCGCCTGAGCGCTCTGGGCATGGAGCCGCAGGCCCTCTATATTACACCCAAGCCGTACCCTTGACGTCGGCCGGAAAGGAAGAGCGACATGGCCAGCATTCAGGACGAAATCAAGCAGGAACTCGCGGGCACGGAGGTCGTGCTGTTCATGAAGGGCACGCCCCAGATGCCCATGTGCGGCTTCTCTGGTCAGGTCGTGCAGATCCTCGACTACCTCGGCGTCGCCTACAAGGGCGTGAATGTGCTCGCCAATGAGGAGATCCGCCAGGGCGTGAAGGAATTCTCCAACTGGCCCACGATTCCCCAGCTCTATGTGAAGGGCGAATTCGTCGGCGGTTGCGACATCGTGCGCGAGATGTTCCAGACCGGCGAACTCGCCACTTTTCTGGGTGAGCAGGGCGTCCCCTGCCAGCAGCCCCAGCAGGGCTGATCCGGCGTCGCGCGGGTTCGCCCGCGCGTTCCCATCGCCGTTATTCCATCTGGTCCAACGCACGAGTCTTCCCATGACGCCTTGGTCCAAAATCCGCCTTCGGCTTGCGAGCGTCCTGTTGGCGGTCGCCGCCGCGCAGATGCTCGCCAGCGCGCCCGCCCAGGCCTTCACCGGCCGCTTGGCCATTGATGTCGCCGGGCAGAAACGCACGGCCATTTTCGTGGAGCCCGAGCGTCTCAAGCGCACGCCCCGCACCGCGATCATCGTTCTGCATGGGGCGACCAATGGCCTGGGGCGGCGTATCCAGGCGAATCTCGGCCTTGACGAATGGCTGCGCGGCTCCGGCGCCGTGGCTGTCTATCCGGACGCCCTCGAGGGCGGCTGGAATGTGACTGGCGAGGCGGGGCCGGACGATCCCGCCTTTCTTCGGGCGCTGGCCGCCAGACTGGTGGCCGATGGGGTGGCCGATCGGCGCAAGATCTTCCTCATGGGCGTTTCGACCGGCGGCATGCTGGCCCTGCGCATCGGGTGCCAGTCCTCTGATTATCTGGCGGGCGTGGGCGCCTTGATCGCGGGCCTGCCCGCGAAACTGGCGGCCGGTTGCAAGCCCCCGCCGCTCGCCTTCCTGCTGATGAACGGCACGGCCAATCCGCTGGTCCCCTATCAGGGCGGTCCTGTGAAGCTGCCGGGCTTCAAGGACGAGGTCGCCTCGGCGGAGGCCACGCTCGCCCCTTTCGCCGCAGCCAATGACTGTTCCGCCCAGCGCACGATCCGCGAGTTTCCCGACCGGGATCCCGCCGACGGCTCCCGCGTGATCATGGAGCGGCTCAATGGTTGCAAGCATCTGGTGGAGATGGTGCGCGTGGAGGGGGGCGGCCATACGCTGCCCGGCAGGCTCGCCCGCTCCGATCGCGGGCAGATCGTGGGCGCGCTCAACAAGGATGTGAATGTGAGCCGCCTGATCGCCGAATTCGTGCGCCAGAGCCAGCGTTAGGCTTCCCCGGTAAGGGCCGCGAGCCGGGCGACAACGGCCTCCGCCGCGCCTTCGATGCGAATCACCTTGGTGCGCCCGCTGGCGCCTGACGACAGGCCGAGGGTGCGGATCGGCAGATCCAGCCACTTCGCCAGCAGGCGCAGCAGGGACTCATTGGCCTTGCCATCCTCCGGCACGGCCCGCACCCGCGCTTTCAGCACGCGGCGCCCGTCCGACAGGGCCTCGACCCCCTCCACGGCGTCTTTCGAGGATTTGGGCGTCAGCCGCAGGCTGAGCAGGACCGCATCGCCGCTCACCCGCCATGCTGGCTCGGGAGCCATGTCAGAAGGCTAGAAGATGGCCGCGCAGTTCTCTAAGCAAATCCTGGAGAAATCCGACCAGCAGAATCAGGACGATTGGCGAAATATCGAGACCGCCGAAATTGGGAAGGAAGCGCCGGATCTGGCGAAGCGCTGGCTCGGTGACGGCGTTTAACCCGTTCCAGACAGCGCGGACGACGTTGTTGTGGATGTTAATCACGTTGAAGGAGATCAGCCAGGACATGACCGCGACGATGATAATCGCCCACTTGTAGAGGCCTAAAACTTCGTCGATCAGGTTGAAAAGAGCGATCATCTTGGACTCCGTAACCGATGGACAACGTGTAGCGTCCCCAGCTCGGCGCGGCAAGGCGCCGCCAATTTCTCGCCGCCTTCTGATTTGCGTTGACAGGTGCGCCCGGCGCCCGCTAAACACGCCGTGCCTTGGGGCTGTAGCTCAGTTGGGAGAGCGCGTCGTTCGCAATGACGAGGTCAGCGGTTCGATCCCGCTCAGCTCCACCAAGGTTTTCCCCTCTCCCATATGTCCGTGACTCACACCGGCGCCGCCTCGCCCTCCACGGTGGTGCGCAGCATGAGCCGCCGCTCGCCAGCGGGGAAATCCGTGCGCGCATGCATGGAGCAGCGGTTGTCCCAGACCAGCAGATCGCGCGGCCGCCAGACATGGGCGTAGAGCCAGTCGGGCTTTTCGGCGTGGTCGTAAACAAGGTTCAACAGGCGGGCGCTGTCTTCCTCCGGCAGGCCCTCCACCCGCTCGGTCATCAGCCGGTTCACATAGATGGCCTTGCGGCCGGTGTCGTCGTGGGTGCGGAAGACCGGATGGGAGGATTCGGAAAAGGCCGCCGTGCCCTTGCCATCGCCCTTCCGGGTCGAGCCGTAGTTGTAATGGTGAAAGGCGCGCTTGCCCTCGAGCGGCGCGCGCACCTCGTCGGGCAGGGTCTCATAGGCCGCATAGCCACTGGCGAAGACCGTGTCGCCCCCATGGGAAGGCACTTCCACCGAATAGAGGCAGGTGCCCTTGTGGGGGATCGCCGCATGCATCATGTCGTGATGGAACATCATCTCCCCATCGGGTAGCGCGCCGATGGGCTCGCCGTTTTCGCGGATGTTCGAGATCAGCATGATATTGTCGAGCAGCCGGTCAAAGCCCGGCGGACGAAAGGCCTTGGGCCGCGCCAGCTGCCCGATCCTGCCGAAGATGGTGGTGACATCCAGCAGGTTCTGCTGGGAGAGATCCTGATCCCGGAACAGCAGCACCACATGTTTGAGCCAGGCCGCGTGGATGGCCTCGCGGGTCTGCTGGTCAATAGGCGCCCGCAGATCGACGCCGCGAATCTCCGCGCCGATATGGGGGGCGAGGGGGATGATCTCGATGGGCATGAGGCTTCCGTTCCCTTGGATGTGTTGGGGGTCGGGTCGGTCGAGGGGGTATGGTAGCGAAGGGGCTGCCCTAAAACACCCCCTCATAAATCTCCGCCTTGAACCCCAGCACCCGCCGGTCCCCCAGATCGAGCATGGGCCGCTTGATCATGGAGGGCTGGCGGACCATCAGGGCCACGGCCTTGGCCGCGTCGAGGTCGGCGCGGTCGGCTTCGGGCAGTTTGCGGAAGGTGACGCCTGCGCGGTTCAGCACCTTTTCCCAGCCGAGCTCCTCGACCCATTGGGTCAGGCGCGCAGCGTCGATGCCCTGCGTCTTGTAGTCGTGGAAATCATAGGCGATGGCGCGCTCGCTCAGCCAGGCGCGGGCCTTGGCGACGGTGTCGCAATTCTTGATGCCGTACATTCGAGGGGTCATGGGCGCGTCCGTTGGGTGGTGACGCCCAACCTTACGGCAAAGCCCCCGTGGACAGAAAGGGCGCAATCAGCGCCATGCACTGTTCCGGCGCCTCCAGAATGGCGCTGTGGCCGACGCCGGGCAGCACTTTCAGCGCGGCCTTCTTGCGGTCGAAGAGCGCATTGGGAACGGTGATCCAGCCGCTCTCGTGATCGCGATCGAAACTGTCGTCGAGACAGGGCCAGGGCATCAAGTCAGGAAACGCAGGAAGATTGACAGCGCCCATGCTTTGCGATGACTTTGCGGGCAATGAATTCGGGAGGGAACCATGCGCCTGCCAATCTTCTGCGCGCTCACAGCGTCCATCATGCTCTGCCCTGGCGCGCGCGCCCAGGACGCCATCGCCGATTTCTACCGGGGCAAACAGATGACCCTTGTGGTCGGCTCCTCCTCCGGCGGCGGCTATGACCTCTATGGTCGGCTGGTCGCCCGCTTCATGAGCAAACACATTCCCGGCAATCCCAATGTGGTCGTGCAGAACATGCCGGGCGCGGCGGGCAACACGTCGGCCGCCTATGTGGCCAATGTGGCCGCCAAGGACGGCACGGTGATCGGCGCCCCGCAGGCGGGCTCGCTCGTCGATCAGCTGGTCAGCGCCAATGCGGCGCAGATCAAGCATGATGCGCGCACGCTCAATTATCTCGGCAGCGCCAATTCGGAGGTTTTCACCTGCCTCGTGAAAGCTGACTCGCCCATCAAGACGTTCGATGATGTTTTCTCCCGCGAAGTGATCTTCGGCTCCAGCGGCGGCACCACCCGCGACATGCCCATGGCCTTGAAGAATCTGCTCGGCGCGAAGATCCGATTCGTGCAGGGCTATGCGGGCACACGCGAGGTCGGCATGGCCATGGAGACCGGCGAGGTGCAGGGCCTTTGCGGCATGGGCTGGACCTCGATCCAGTCGCAAAGGCCCGACTGGTTCGAGAAGAAGATCGTGCGCGTGCTGGTGCAGGAATCCATGGGGGGAGATCCCGGCCTGAACAAGGATGGCGTGCCCCTCAGCGTCACCTATACGAAAGATCCCGAGAAGCAGCAGATGTTCGAACTGCTCTATTCGCAGGGCGTTTTCACGCGGCCCTTCTTTGTGGCGCCGGGCGTGCCCAAGGAGCGCGTCGAGGCCCTGCGCACAGCCTTCACGAAGGCCATGTCCGATCCGCAGGCCATTGCGGAAGCCGAGCGCCAGCGGCTCGTCATCACCGCCATATCCGGCGCGGATCTGGAGGCTCTGGTGAAGAAACTCTACATGATCCCCAAGCCCGTCATCGACAAGCTGAAGACCGCGCTTGAAGGGGATTGAGCGGAAATGAAAAGAGCCGGGCGCAAACCCGGCTCTTCGCTTTCGTGGATTATTTCTTGCGCGCCGCAGCGCGTTCGCGGTTGTAATTCTCAAGGCCCGGACGGAACACCTTCTCGTCGAGGAACTGCTTGAGGGATTCCTCGCGTCCGCCTTCCTTGTCGACGAAACGCAGCGCGTCCGATTTGGCGGCCAGATAGTCCTGCGCCTGCGCTTCGCTCATGCCGCGCACGGCGCGGATGCCATCCTTCGTGTAGCGCAGGGTGGCGGGATTTTTCTGCGCGAGACGACGGGCCAGTTTCAGGGTTTCTTCCTTCAACTGGTCCTTCGGCACGGAATAGTTCACCAGCCCCATCTTGGCGGCCTGCTTGCCGTCGAATGTATCGCCGGTGATGGCGTAGAACATGGCGTCGCGGCTGTTCAGCGCATTGACCACATTCCAGCTCACCACGCCGCCGGGGATGATGCCCCAGTTGATTTCCGAAAGACCGAACGTGGCCTCGTCGGCGGCGAT
>CANCSY010000160.1 GCA_947380915.1 Beijerinckiaceae bacterium | reverse complement strand
TTGGAGACCTCATAGGCGGGCATGCCCGCCTGATCCATCATCTCCTGGGTGAGATCCCAGAGGGTGCGGCCGAGATCCGGGTCGGGCGGGGCGAGCTTGCCCGCCTCCACCAGCCGCTCGAACATGGTGCCGGGCTCGATGGTGAGCTGATAGAGGGACAGATGCTCGGGCGCCCGGCGCAGGGCCTCGCGCAGTTCCCCCGCCCAGTCCTGCGGGCTCTGGTTGGGGCGGGCGTAGATGAGATCGAAGGAGGCGCGGTCGAAAACGCTGGTCGCCACATCCACCGCCGCCATGGCCTCGGCGGCGCTGTGCATGCGCCCCAGCGCCTTCAGGTCGGTGTCGTTCATGGCCTGCACGCCCAGCGACACCCGGTTGACGCCGACCGACCGATAGCCGCGAAACCGCTCGGCCTCCACGCTGGTGGGATTGGCCTCGAGGGTGATTTCCGCTGATGGCGCGATGCTCCAATGGGAGCCGATGGCCTCCAGAATGGCGCCCACGGTCTGCGGCTTCATGAGGGATGGCGTACCCCCGCCAAAGAAGATGGAGGTGACCTGCCGCCCCGGCGACAGCGCGGCCCGGTGGGCGAGCTCGGCGGCGAAGGCCGCGACATAGCGCGCCTCGTCCACGGGCGCGGCGCGCACATGGCTGTTGAAATCGCAATAGGGGCATTTCGACAGGCAGAAGGGCCAGTGGACATAGACCCCGAAGCCCGGATCGAAGGCGCTGGATTGGCTCGGCATGGGAGCCTTATGGCACGCCCGCGCCGCAAGGTCACTCAGTGGCCGTTGGTCTTGCCGTCATCCTTAGCCGGGTGCTCGCTCAGGCGGTCCGTGAGGGCCAGCAGAAGACCCGAGGATACGAAGACCACATGGATGATCACATACCACATGAGATCGCGGTCAGAGGTCTTGTTGATATCCATGAAGGCGCGCAACAGCTGGATCGCCGAAATCGCCACGATGGAGGAGAGCAGCTTCAGCTTGAGGCCGGTGAAGTCGATCTTCGACATCCATTCCGGCCAGTCCTCATGGCCTTCGCCGACGATGCGGGACACGAAATTCTCGTAGCCCGAGAAGATCACGATGATGACCAGGCTCGCCGTGAGGCTGAGGTCGATCAGGCCCAGAATATCCAGCACCAGATCGGATTCGCTGGAGCTCAGAATGTTCGGGATGATGTGGATGAGATGCTGCACATCCTTCACCACCAGCGCCACGAGGCCCACGATGAGGCCCAGATAAATGGGGGCGAGCAGCCAGCGGCTGCTGAACAATATCTTTTCAAGGATGCGTTCGATCATGGGAAGAACCTCTGCAATGGAACGGTTCTCTCATGTTGAGGGGTGCGCATCAAGGCGCCGCAGGGGCGCCGTCTCAGCGGTTCTGCATCAATCGCACGATGGCCCGGGCCGTATAGTCCACCATGGGAACCACGCGGGCGTAGTTGAGCCGGGTGGGGCCGATGACGCCGAGCACGCCCACGATCCGCTGGGTGGGATCGCGGAAGGGGGCGGCGATCATGGAGGAGCCGGAGAGGGAGAAGAGCTTGTTCTCCGAGCCGATGAAGATCCGCACGCCCTCGCCCTGTTCGGCGCGCGAGAGCAGATCGACCACGTCCTTCTTGGTTTCGAGATCGCCGAAGAGCAGGCGGATGCGCTCCAGATCCTCAGCGGCCTTGAGATCCTCCAGCAGATTGGCCTGGCCGCGCACGATGAGCTGGGAGGTCTCGCCCATGCCCGCCCAGCTCGCCAGCCCCGCGTCCACCAGCCGGGCGGTCAGCTCGTTCAGCTCGGCCTGCGCCCGGCTGCGGGCCAGTTCGATATCCGCGCGCACCTCGCTCAGGGTGTGGCCGCGAATGCGCGCATTGAGATAATTGCTGGCCTCGACCAGCGCCGAGGAGGGCAGCCCCCGGGGGATGGCGACCACCCGGTTCTCGACAGAGCCATCCTCGGAGACCAGCACCGCCAGCGCCCGCTCGGGCTCCAGCCCCACAAATTCGATATGCTTCAGCCGCTTGTTGTCCTTGGTCGTCACCACGACGCCCGCGCCCCGCGAGAGGCCCGACAGCATGCGCGAGGCCTCGGTCAGCACGCCTTCCAGCGACAGATCGCGCGAGGCGGCGGAGACCTGCGCGTCGATGCGGTCGCGCTCGTCGAGCGGCAGGTCGCCGATCTCGAGCAGGGCGTCCACGAAAAAGCGCAGGCCGAGCTCGGTGGGCAGGCGCCCGGCGCTGGTGTGGGGGGCGTAGACGAGGCCCAGCTCCTCCAGGTCCTGCATCACATTGCGGACCGAGGCGGGGGAAAGGGTCATGGGCAGCAGGCGCGAGAGCTGGCGCGACCCCACCGGCTCGCCCGAGGAGAGGTAGGAATCGACGATGCGTTTGAAAATCTCGCGCGAACGATCATTCAGCGCAGCGAGCGCGGTCCTGTCGAGCGCCAGAGGCTCCTGCGAGAAAGGATCATGACCGGCCATTCCCCCAAGATGACCGCATGGGAGCCCGGGCGCAAGCCCTCGTTGGAGGTAGCGTCACCGGAGCGCTTGAATCCATGCGCGCCCAAGGCCATAACCGCAGCCCATGAGCGCGCCCCGGCGGCGCGCAGCCCGGAGCCCTCCATGTCCGCTTCCAAGAAGCCCGCCGCCTTCCAGTGGGACGACCCCTTCCTCTTCGAGCGCCAGCTCACCGAGGACGAACGCATGATTCGCGACGCCGCCCGCGCCTATGCGCAGGACCGCCTGCTGCCCCGCGTGCTCGAGGCCTACGCCCATGAAAAGACCGACGCCGCCATCTTCACCGAGATGGGCGAGCTGGGCCTGCTGGGCGTGACCCTGCCGGAGGCCTATGGCTGCGCCAACGCCAATTATGTGGCCTATGGGCTGGTGGCCCGGGAGGTGGAGCGGGTCGATTCGGGCTATCGCTCCATGATGAGCGTGCAGTCCTCCCTCGTCATGCATCCCATCTTCGCCTTCGGCAGCGAGGCCCAGCGCCTGAAATATCTGCCGAAACTGGCCAAGGGCGAATGGATCGGCTGCTTCGGGCTCACGGAGCCCGACGCGGGCTCGGACCCCGCAGGCATGAAGACCCGGGCCGAGAAGATCGCCGATGGCTATCTGCTGACCGGCTCGAAAATGTGGATCTCCAATTCCCCCATCGCCGATGTCTTCATCGTCTGGGCGAAGTCGCTGGCCCATGACGGCGCCATTCGCGGCTTCATTCTGGAAAAGGGGATGAAGGGGCTCACCGCGCCCAAGATCAACGGCAAGCTGTCCCTGCGCGCCTCCATCACCGGCGAGATCGTGATGGATGGGGTGGTGGTGCCCGAAGAGAACCTGCTGCCCGGCGTTTCCGGCCTCAAGGGCCCCTTCGAATGCCTCAACCGCGCCCGCTATGGCATCGCCTGGGGCGTCATGGGCGCGGCGGAGGATTGCTGGCATCGGGCGCGGCAATACACGCTCGACCGGCAACAGTTCGGCCGCCCGCTGGCCGCCACGCAACTGGTGCAGAAGAAGCTCGCGGACATGCAGACCGAGATCACCCTGGGCCTGCAGGCGGCGCTGCGGGTGGGGCATCTGTTCGACGAGGGGCTGGTGGCGCCCGAGGCCATCTCGCTCATCAAGCGCAACAACTGCGGCAAGGCCCTCGACATCGCCCGCATGGCCCGCGACATGCACGGCGGCAACGGCATCCATGAGGAATATCATGTGATGCGCCACGCCCAGAACCTCGAGACGGTGAACACCTACGAGGGGACGCATGACGTCCACGCGCTGATTCTCGGCCGCGCCCAGACGGGGCTTCAGGCGTTTTTCTGAAACCCCGCCCCAGCGCCCCTCAGCGCGCCGCCTGTTTCGCAGGCAGCGCCTTGTCGAGCCATTTCACGATCACGGCCGCGATCTCGCGGCTGTTCTTTTCCAGCATCAGCACATGGGAATTGCCCTTCACGCCCACATCCGCGAGGCGGATGAAGGTGGGATTGGCGCCGGCCTGTTTGAGATAGTTCACGGTGCAGTGGTCATAGGGCGCGTGATAGCTGGCCTCGCCCGTCAGGACGAGGATCGGCATGCGCAGGTTCGGCAACTGGCGGGCGGGGGAGGTCTGTTCGAAACAGCGCACCAGCCCCTCGGCCTCTGGCTTTTCCTGCTGCACGAAACTCAGTTCCGCGCCGCTCTTCACCGGGGGCGAATAGGTGATCGGCACATCCGAAAGCCCATAGGACAGCGACACCCTGCCATATTTGAACCAGTCGGGCGCCCCGGTGAATTCCACCGCGCGCACGGGCGGGCCATTGGGCTCGATGGCCAGAATGGCCTTCACCCCCTCAGGCCGTGCGTCCGCCACCGGCCAGAGGAAAGCGCCCGCCTGCGAATGGCCCATGATGACGGAGGGGCCGATCTTGTCGATCAGCGCCACCAGCGCGTCGCGGTTCAGCTCCTGCTGCGTATGGAAATCTTCGATCTCCACCGCCTGGGTGGCGCTCAGCGCCAGCACGGAGGGATCATTCAACTCCGTGCCACCGGGCCATTGGGTATGGAGCTTGGCCTGGGGCCAGAGGTTGTATTTGGCCTGCTGCACATAGCGCGACATGGCGCCGCGCACATCGCCCATCTTCGAGGGGCCATAGGCCTTCTCGATCAGGGGCGAGCGCCCGCGCCCGACCTGATCCACGACATAGACCGCATAGCCCTGCCGCACGAAATATTGCGCCCAGCCCTCCTTGCCATCCAGCGTGGTCATGAAATTGACGCCGGTGCGCAGACCCCCATGCACCATGACGACGGGGGTGGGATGCCTGCGCCGGGCGGGGATCATGTATTCCACATACATGTGGCCGGTCATCATGGCGCGCCCGTCGATCTCGACCATCTTGCCGCCGACGAAGAAGGAGCCGTTCTTGGCGAGGACGAGCGGGTCGGCGCTGGCGGCGCCGGCGCTGAAGAAGGCTGCGGTCGCCGCAGCGATGCGTGCGATGGTCTTGAACATGGCGTTCTCCCGGCGCGGCTCTGTGGCCGCTATAGCAAGCTTGCCTGTTAAGCGACCGACGATCAATGGCCCGAGAGGGGAAAGCCAACGGGGCTTGCGAGATCGGGTTCTGAAGCCTCAGGCGCTGGCGGCTTGGGTCGCCGGCGCCTTGCCGCCCCGCACGCAGCGATACATGACCCAGACCCCCAGCACGGAGGGCAGGGTCGCCAGCGAGGGCACGCCCGTGGCCTGCGCCGCCGCCGCGCCCGCCAGGCACCCCAGCGCCGCCCCCGCGTCCCAGCCGCCCTCCATGGCGAAATGGAAGCGATAGGCCGCCCCTGAGCCCTTGGCGCGGTCATAGATCAGGCTCATCAGCACGGTCATGTAGACGCCGATGACCGCCGCGCCCGTGGCGTTGGAGATATTGGCGGCCAGCGGCGACCAGCTGGCGCAGGCGCGGAAGGCGAAGCTCGCCACCAGCGACAGCGACACCCAGAACAGCGCCCTGTCGCGCCGTCCCGCATCGATGATGCGCCCCGCCACAAGCCCCACGCCCGCGCCCACCAGGCTCGCAAGGGCGTTGGCGAGGCCCAGGCTCTCATATTCCGAGCCCAGCGACACGAAGAGCACCATGGGCCAGGCCAGCATGAGCCCGCCGCTGATATAGCCATCGGAGGCGAAGGCCTTGAGGCTGCGCGTATCCACCGCCCCCAGCGCTTCCCGCAGGCCGGGGACCTCGCCCGCCTTGACGGGCGCCATGAGCAGCAGGGGCGGGATCGAGATCAGGGTGATGGCGGCGGCGAGGCCGAAATCCACCGCCGGGCCGAAGCGTTGCAGCAGGAAGCCGCCCAGCAGCGGCCCGGTGATCCCCACCAGGGCGCCGATGGCGTTGCGCAGGCCCAGCTCCCGCCCCCGCGCATCGGGCGCGGTGGTGACCGCCATGGTGGCGTGATAGCAGGGCCAGTAGAGCGATTCCCCCAAAGCCACGATGAACAGCCAGACCGCCAGCCAGAAAGGATCGCGCGCATTCAGCAGCGGCCAGTATTGCGTGGCGAGAATCAGGGCGCCCGCGATCACCGCCCCGCGCACGCCGCTGCGCCGCACCAGAACCAGCGAAAGACAACGCAGCACGAAGCGAACCGCCAGTAGCGCCGCAAACGACGCCAGCGCCTGGGGCAGGCTGAACCCCTGTTGCAGCAGATAGGCCCCCGCAAATCCCCCCGCCATGACGCAGGAGAATTGATAGAGGGCGAAATGCAGCGAAAGCAGCCGGAACTGGCGCGGTTGGGACAAGGGATGATCCTGTTATGGGTTGCGCCCTCTATAGGGGCGCGCGGGGCCGGGGCCAAGGAGGCCCCCCTTGCCGCGCTCCTCTTGCCCCCATTGGCGGAGCCTTGTACCCGTGGCTGGCCGTCGCAACCGCGCCGCAGGGAGAATTCGTCTGTCCGCCTCACCCAAACCCCTCGCCCATTTCCGCGTGCTGGAGCTCGCGCGCATTCTCGCCGGTCCCTGGTGCGGGCAATTGCTCGCGGACCTCGGCGCTGACGTGGTGAAGGTGGAGCGGCGCGGGGCGGGCGACGATACGCGCCAATGGGGCCCGCCCTTTCTGGAGGGCCATGATGGCGAGAATCTCGGCGCCGCTTATTACCACGCCTGCAATCGCGGCAAGCGTTGCATCGAGGCGGATTTCGAAACGCCGGAGGGCCGCGCCCTCATCGAGCGCCTCGCCATGAACGCAGACGTCGTCATCGAGAATTTCAAGGTGGGGGGCCTGGCCAAATACGGCCTCGACTACGCGAGCCTGCGCAAGCTCAATCCGCGCCTGATCTATTGCTCCATCACGGGCTTCGGGCAGGATGGGCCCTACGCAGAGCGTGCGGGCTATGATTTTCTGGTGCAGGGCATGGGCGGCGCCATGCATCTCACCGGCCAGCCCGATGGCCCCCCCACGAAATCGGGCATGGCCATCGCCGATATCTATACGGGCCTCTACGCCGCCAACGCCATTCAGGCGGCCCTGTTGCGCCGCCATGAAACCGGCGAGGGCGCCTACATAGATTGCGCGCTGCTCGACGCGCAGATCGCGGTGCTGGGCTATCAGGCCCTGAACTATTTCGTCACGGGAAACGAGCCGAAGCGCCTCGGCAACAGCCATCCCAATATCGTGCCCTATGACGTCTTTCCCGTCGCCGATGGCGACATCATCATCGC
>CANCSY010000159.1 GCA_947380915.1 Beijerinckiaceae bacterium | reverse complement strand
GGGTTTTTCGGCCAGCGTTTCCGCCCGCGCGTTGATGACAAGCGGATAGTCCTTCGGGTCCTTCACGAAGCCCGGCAGGAAGCCCCAGCGCACCAGCACGAAATGCCGCTGCTTGCGCTCGCCGCCGGGCTCGCGCTCCATGCGCACCAGCGGCACAGGCTGGGTCGGCGCCACGTTGTAGCGCGGCGGAAAATTCGGCTGCTCCGCATAGGCGAAGAGCGCGCGAATGGCCTGGGGCGGCAGGGTGATGGCGAGGCGTCCGCACATGGGATTTATATGGCGCTAGACCGCCTCTTCGACAGGTTGCACCATCACTTTGCGCGGCGCGCGGACATTGGAGAGGAAGCCGACGGCGGGCGGCACATCCTCGTCCATGGCGTATTTCTCGAAATCCGTCTCGCCATGCTCGGCCAGAATGAGTTCATCCACCAGAAAACGCCCCGTGAAGCTCTGCGCTTCCTGCGTCAGGATGAGATGGGCGGCGTCGGCCATGATGTCGGGCTTGCGCGACGCCCGCAGATTGTCCTGTCCCTCCGGCAGATGGGGAACGGCATGGGTGGAGATGAAGGTGCGCGGCCACAGCGTGTTGACGGCCACGCCCTTGGACCGCAACTCCGCCGTCAGACCCAGCGCCATCATGCTCATGCCGAATTTCGACAGGGAGAAAGCCGTGTGCGCGGCGAAGAACGTCTCGCGCAGATCAAGCGGCGGCGCGATCATCAGAATGTGGGGATTGGGCGCGCGCTCCAGAAAAGGCAGCGCGAATTTCGACACCATGAAGGCGCCGCGCACATTCACCTGATGCATCATGTCGAACCGCGCCATGTCGATATGGCGCGTGTCGGCCAGCGCCATGGAAGCGGCGTTGTTCACGACGATGTCGATCCCGCCGAAACGCTTGGCGGTCTCGGCCAGAGCCGCGCGTACCTGCTGTTCGTCGCGCAGATCCACCCGCAACGGCAAAGCGACGCCGCCAGCCTCCTCGATTTCGGCTGCGGCGGTGAAGATGGTGCCGGGCAGCTTGGGGTTATGCTCGATGCTGCGCGCGGCGATGACCACATTGGCGCCATCGCGCGCCGCCCGCAAAGCCACGGCGAGCCCAATGCCACGCGAGGCGCCAGTGATGAACAGCGTCTTGCCGCTCAGGCTCTCGCCGCTCGGGGTCTCGTCGCCCACAGTCTCGCTCATGCACCCATCCCCTTGCCGCAAGGCCACGCACCGCCAGCGGGAACAATCAAAAGGAAATCCCCAGCGCGGCGTCGGATTCAAGCACCGATTCATGGCCTTGCACAATAGCCGTTTCCAGCGCTGCGGAGCCTGAAGCGATGTTCTGCGCAAAGAATTGCGCCAGCGTGATGCGCCCGGCGGGGTCTGATGGATCCTCGCGCCAGGCCGCCAACGCGAGCGCGGCAAGGCCCGTGCCGCCCCGCGCCAGCGCGAAGAGGCGCAGGAAGGGAGTCGCGCCTGCGAGGGCTTCTGGCCGAAGGATCTGCTGAAGGTAAGCCGCCGCAGCTTCCAGCCCATCCAGCGTATCATCAAGCCGCAAAGCCATATCGGCGAAAGGCCCGCCTGCCTGTTTCGCCTGTTCCACGATCCATCGCATCTCCTCCATCTCCAGGCGAAAGGCCGAGCCTCGCTCGAAGGAGATCTTGCGCGTCACGAGATCAATGGCCTGAATCCCGTTCGTGCCCTCATAGATCGCGGCGATGCGGGCGTCGCGCAGATGCTGGGCGGCGCCGGTCTCCTCGATGTAACCCATGCCGCCATGAATCTGCACGCCGAGGGAGGCCACCTCGCTGCCGATGTCGGTGGCGAAGGCTTTCGCAATGGGCGTCAGCAGTGCGGCGCGCTCGGCCGCCAGATGTCGGCCCGGGCCGTGATGGCGTCGGTTGGCCAGATCAATGGAATTGGCGGTCATGTAGCAGATCACGCGGGCGGCTTGCGTCAGCGCCTTCATGGTCATCAGCATGCGCCTGATATCGGGATGATGCACGATGGGCGACATGCCCTCGCCCGTGTGCCGCGCCGACTTGCCCTGCCGCCTCTCCATGGCGAAGGCCAGCGCCTGCTGGAAGGCGCGCTCGCCGATGCCCACGCCCTGCAGGGCCACCGCAAGGCGCGCGGCGTTCATCATGGTGAACATGCAGGCGAGGCCTTTGTTTTCCTCGCCGATGAGCCAGCCCACCGCGCCCTCGTTGTCGCCAAAGGACATGGAGCAGGTGGGCGAGCCGTGGATGCCCATCTTGTGTTCAAGACCCGTGCAGCGCAGGTCATTGCGCGCGCCGGGCGACCCATCGGCCCCCGGCAGAAATTTCGGCACGAGGAAGAGCGAGATGCCGCGCGTGCCCGAAGGCGCGTCCGGCAGGCGGGCCAGCACGAGATGGACGATATTGTCCGTCATGTCATGCTCGCCATAGGTGATGTAGATCTTCTGGCCGAAGACGCGATAGGTCCCGTCCCCCGCCCGCTCGGCGCGCGAGCGCAGCGCGGCAAGATCAGAGCCCGCCTGGGGCTCGGTGAGGTTCATGGTGGCGGTCCATTCGCCGCTGACGAGCTTGCCCAGCCAACGCGCCTGCAACTCGGGCGAACCATGCTCCACCAGCGCGTCGATGGCGCCGAAGGTGAGCAGGGGCGCGAGGGTGAAGGCCATGTTGGCCCCGTTCCACATGTCGAGGCAGGCGGCCTGCAGGAGATGGGGCAGGCCCATGCCGCCATGCTCCAGAGGGGCGCAGACTCCGTTCCAGCCGCCCGCGCGCCATTGGCCATAGGCCTCGACCCAGCCGGGGGCGGTAGTGACGACGCCGTTCGCCAGCGCGGCGCCTTGGGTGTCGCCCGCACGGTTGATGGGGGCGATGATGGATTCGGCGAATTTGCCCGCCTCCGCCAGCAGGGTGGCGGCCATGCCGTCCTCAAGATCGTGATAGATGCCGTTCTCGAGCCCCTGGCCCAGTCCCGCGCCATGGGTCATCACGAAGAGCAGATCGTCGACGGGGGCGCGAAAAGTCATCTCAACCTCCAAATCACCGTCGCCCGGCCCCCCGCTTGCGGCTATGAAGGGCGCGAAGCTCATCTGATCCAATTCTCGGGCAAAGGCCGCCGCGCCGCAATGCAACTGCTGTCTAACATCCATACAAGCCGATTGGCGCCGCCCGAGGGCCTGGGCGAGGCCGCGCGCCTGCTCGCCGCAGGTGGCCTCGTCGCCTTCCCTACGGAGACCGTCTACGGGCTGGGCGCGGACGCCACCAGCGGCGAGGCCGTGGCGCGCATCTACGCGGCCAAGGGGCGGCCCTCGTTCAATCCGCTCATCGCCCATGTGACCGGGCTCAAGGCGGCGGAGCGCGAAGGGATCTTCAACGCCGACGCCCGCGCTCTGGCGCAGGCCTTCTGGCCGGGGCCGCTGACGCTGGTTGTTCCTGTGGCGGCTACCTGCTCGGTCTCGACGCTGGCCCGCGCGGGGCTCGACAGCATCGGCCTGCGCGTGCCCGCCCACCCCGTCGCGCTGGCCCTGCTGGAGGCTTTCGGCAAGCCCGTGGCGGGCCCCTCCGCCAATCGCTCGGGACGGGTGAGCCCCACGCGCGCAGACCATGTGGCGGCCGATCTGACGGGCCGGATCGAGGCGATCCTTGATGGCGGCGCCACGGAGGTGGGGGTGGAATCCACCATCGTCGCCTGCCTGCCCGATGGCCCGCGCCTGCTGCGACCCGGCGGCGTGACCCGGCAGGCCATCGAGGCCGTGCTGGGCCGCGCCCTGCCCCTCGAGGAAGGCGCAGGGGCCGTGATCGCCCCGGGCATGCTGCAAAGCCACTACGCCCCCCATTGCGCCGTGACGCTGGAGGCGACCAAAGGCGACCCAAACGCCGCCCTGCTGGACTTCCACGGCCAGCTCGCAGGCGAGCCCTGCGTGACGCGCCTCGACCTGTCTGAGACCGGCGACCTCATGGAGGCGGCAGCCCGCCTCTTCGACGCCCTGAGGGTTCTGGACGCCAGCGGCGCCCGGCGCATTCTGGTGGCGCCCGTGCCCATGGGCGGCCTCGGCGAGGCCATCAACGACCGTCTCGCCCGCGCTGCGGCGCCTCGCGACTTGTGAGCGCGCCATCCCTCCCTTAAAGTGCATCCGAACAGGGAGGATTCCATGCCGCATGATGAATTAGCTAACCATTGGCACGAACCGAAGGCGGGCGAAAACGCCGGATTCGGCAAATTCAACCGTCCAGCCATGCCCTATGACCGCTTCATGGAAGCGGAGGGGATCCCGATCTATCGCAGCATCGGCTGCCGCACGGTTCTTGAACTGCCCATGGCGCCATGGAAGCGGCTTGGCGGGCGCGGCACATATATCCAGCTTTTCGGCACGGAAGGCCTCTGGGGCATGTATGTGGTGGAGGTGCCGCCCGGCGGCGCCCTGAACATCGAGCGCCATCTCTACGAAAAGATCTGCATCGTGGTGGAAGGTCGCGGCTCGACTGAAGTCTGGCAGGAAGGCCAGACGAAGAAGCAGACCTTCGAATGGCAGAAGGGCTCGCTGTTCTCCGTTCCGCTCAACGCCTATCATCGCTTCGTGAACGCGACCAATTCGCCCGCCATCGTGCTGTGCGGCACCACGGCGCCCAATGTCATGAACCTGATGGACAATCCGCGCTTCGTCTTCGATTGCCCCTTCAACTTCACGGACCGCTATGCGGGCAATGAGGACTATTTCAAGCCCGGCGACGACATCGAGCCCGATCCGGTGCGTGGCCTCGCCATGAAGCGCACCAACTTCGTTCCCGACGTGGTGGCCGCCGACCTGCCCCTCGACAACCGCCGCTCCCCCGGCTACCGCCGCATGGAGCCCTCCATGGCGGGCCAGCGCTTCTATTGCTGGGTGGGCCAGCATGAGACCGGCCGCTATTCCAAGGCGCACAAACACGCCTCCGCCGCCGTGCTCATCTGCCTGAAGGGCAAGGGCTATACCTATACCTGGCCGGAAGTGCTGGGCACCCAGCCCTGGAAGGCCGGCAAGGGCGACATGGTGATGCGTCAGGAGTATGAATTCGGCGGCATGGTCAGCGCCGCGCCCATGTCGGGCAACTGGTTCCACCAGCATTTCGGCGTCTCGAAAGATCCGCTGCGCCTGACCGCCTGGTTCGGCGCCAACAACCAGCGCGCTCGCCAGGCCGGCGTGCCAGGCGAAGCCCTGATGGACTATGGCGCCATCGACCTGAAGAAGGGCGGCAGCGCCATCCCCTACCACGAGGAAGATCCCTATCTGCGCGAGGAGTTCGAGCAGACCCTCGCCAAGGAAGGCGCGAAGTCCCGCATGGAGCAGGAGCTTTATGAAGGCCCTGTGGACGAGAGCAAGGGCATGGGGGACGTGTTCTGAGGCTGGGTTGACCAGACAAGCCATGAGCGGCGATCACCGCCGCTCATGGCCAGATTTCAAGGCCCGAAGCGCACGCCGCTCGGCAACCGGTTGATGGTCACGCCGGGCAGCTTCGCGGCGGGCACCGCGAAGGCGAAGACATAGTTTGGAAAGCCGCTCGTCACGTTATCGAAATCATTATCGTTGCAAGCCAGCAGCAGGTGATCGCCATTTGGCAGATCAGGCCCGAAGGCGTAGCCCTCGATCTTGTCGGGCAGGCCCCGCGCATTGGCATAGGCGCCTTTGCCCTCACGCTCGGCCACATTCAGCAAATTGCCGATATCCGCCAGAAGGGTCTTGCGCAGGGCCACGACATCCTGCGGCAGGCCGGTCTCGGGCAAGGTCTTTGAGGCGACGCCCACATAGCCCGCAGCCGTCAATTCGGTCGGCGCAGGCGTTTGCGCGATATCGACGAGATAGAGCAATTTGCGGCCCGCCGCGCCAGCGACCCCATCACGCTCATTCACCAGGAAGCGCGTATTGTCGACCGCGAGAATTTCGCTGACCGCCAGCTTGGTGTCGTCGAGCGGATAGATGAACTGGCGAGGTTTGGCAGCCTTGTCCTGCAGATCATAGACCATGATGCGGCTGTTGAGCCCCTTCAAGCCGCCATCCTGGATGAGCGGGCTCTGCATGATGACAGCCATATGACGACCATCCGGGGTGATCGCGAGGCCCTCGGCTCCGCGATTGGTGACGCGCCCGATGGTGTTGGCCTGCATCTCGAGTTTGGCGTTGGCCGCAGGCTTGGCGATGGTGAACCCCTCCGGCGCCGCGACAGACCCGATCTCGCGACCGGACTGATCGAATTGCAGGATATGGGGGCCATATTCGTCGGACATCCAGAGGCTGCCATCGGGCGCAACGCGAACGCCTTCGGCGTCAAAGCGGCGATTCAACTGGCCCGGCGCCGCCAATGCGGTCGAAATGCCGACATATTGATCGCCAGCGGCATTCTTCAAAAGCGTGGTCGCCACATGCTTCATGTCCACGCGCCAGCCGGTTGGCTTTGCAGCGTCCTGCACCACCGTGATGTCGAAAGTCTGGTAGCGGCTGGGATAGGAGGTGGTGTTGTCCACCGCCTCCCCGCCCTTGTATTCGACCTTGTTAGGACCGCGATCCGGCAGAAGCAGGTAACGATTCTCGAAGCCCGTATAGGCCATCGCCGAGCCAAAGCCGTTGAGGCCATTCAGCGGCGACACGCCATCTTCGAGCAAGGTGGACGGAAGACCGGAAAGATCGGAGCCTTTGCCATCGATCATGGCGGTCCCGATGAAGCGAACCTCCTGGGCGGCGGCGCCAAGCGGCGAGCCAAGAGCAAGAGCGACAACAAGCAGATTGCGGGAAAACATGGATATCTCCGTCCGGGTCGGCGTCAGGGGCCAAGCCGCAGTTAGAGAACCATGAACATGAAAGAAAAATGACAATTCCTTCACAATTCGCCGTCGAGGTGAACTGAGCCGTTGAAAGGCTGAAAGCGCCGCCTCTCAGGCCTTCTTCAAGAACGCCGTCTTGAGCACAAGCCCCTTCACCTTTTCGGCGTTGCACTCGATCTCTTCCACATCGTCGGTCAGACGGATGTTCTTGACCAGCGTGCCGCGCTTGAGGGTGGTCGAGGTGCCCTTGACCTTGAGATCCTTGATCAGCGTGACGCTGTCGCCGTCCTTCAGGATCGCGCCGTTGCTGTCGCGTGTGTCGTCACTCATGGTTCATGCCCTGGGTTCTGGAATGTGGCGGGACCATAGCCGATCAGGCCGGGATGCCAAAGCGATGGCGTCTGGCGCAAATCGGTAAGACTTCGTCATACTAGTTGGTAAAATGCCTCAAAA
>CANCSY010000158.1 GCA_947380915.1 Beijerinckiaceae bacterium | reverse complement strand
TCGCCAGTGATCTGGCCGATGAGCGTGGACTTGCCCGCCCCATTGGGGCCGATGACCGCATGGCAATCGTTGGCCGCGACGCTGAGCGTCACGTCATCGGTGGCGCGCAGGGCGCCGAAGCTCTTGGTCAGGCCGGTGAGGGTGAGGGCGGCGGTCATGGCTTGCCCCTCCCGCGCACGAGGCCCCAGATGCCGCGCGGCGCGAAGAGCGCCACCAGCAGCACGAAGGGCCCGAAGGCCACCTGCCAGTGCTCTGTCCAGCCCGCCAGCGCGGTCTCCACCAGCAGGAAGGCCGCCGCGCCCACGATGGGGCCGAACAGCGAGGAGACCCCGCCCATGATGACCATGATCATGAACTCGCCCGAGCGCACCCAGTCCAGCAAGCCCGGCGAGGCGAAGCGGTGGAGATTGACCCAGAGCGCTCCCGCCAGTCCCGCCATCATGCCCGCGATCACGAAGGCGAGGAGGCGATAGCCGTAGACGGAGAAGCCCAGCGCCGCCATGCGCCGCTCGTTCGACGCCGCGCCCCGCAGCACCATGCCGAAGCGCGAGACCACCAGCCGCCACTGGATGAGCAGGCAAAGGCCCAGCGCGCTGAGGCAGATCCAGTAGAAGGTCTGCGCATTGGTGATGCGCTCGCCGGCGAAGAGGTTGCGGGAGGTCATCGATAGCCCGTCGTCGCCTCCGTAGTATTTCAGCGCGATGAAGATGAAAAAGATCATCTGCGCGAAGGCCAGCGTGATCATGATGAAATAGACGCCCGCCGTGCGCAGCGATAAAGCGCCGATGAGGAGCGCCGCGAACCCGCTCACCAGCATGGCCAGCGGCCAGACCACCAGCGCCTCGTTGCTGCCCGCCCAGCCAAGGATGGGGACATCATTGGCCAGATGAAAGGCCGCGATGCCCACCACATATCCGCCAAGGCCGAAATAGGCCGCATGGCCGAAGCTCACCAGCGCGCCCCGGCCGATCAGCAGATCAAGGCTGGAGGCGGCGATGGCGAGGATCACCACGCGGGTCGCCAGCGTGATCACATAATTGCCGCCCAGCATGGGCGCCACGTAGGGAACCGCGATGAGGCAGGCGATGACGAGAAGCGCTGCGAAGGTCTGGCGATTGAGGCCCATGCTCAGCCCCCCGCCGGAAACAGGCCGCGCGGGCGCACCACCAGCACCACGGCCATGACCAGATAGATCATGATGGACGAGAGCGCCGCGCCAAGCCCGTCAGCCAGCTCGCCCGTCAGCCACATCTTCAAGAGCATGGGCGCATAGGCGCGGCTCAAGGTGTCGCACATGCCGATCAGCAGGGCGCCCACGAAGGCGCCCCTGATCGAGCCGATGCCGCCGACCACGATGACCACGAAGGTGGTGATGAGCACCTGCTCGCCCATGCCGATCTGCACCGAGCGGATCGGCCCCACCAGCACCCCCGCCAGCCCCGCCAGCAGTGCGCCGAGGCCAAAGACCAGCGTGAAGAGACCCGCGATATTCACCCCCAGCGCCGCCACCATCTCGCGCTTGTCGGAGCCCGCGCGGATCAGCATGCCCAGCTTGGTGCGGGCGATGACATACCAGAGCCCCAGCGCCACCAGCACGCCCACCACCATGACCGCGAGGCGGTAGGTGGGATAGGGCAGGCCGGGGCCGAGCTGCACGAAGCCCGAGAGCAGGGCGGGCATGTCCATCTGCAGGGGCGCCCGCCCTACGCCCCAGGCGATGGCTCCGTTGAAGAACAGGATCAGCCCGAAGGTCGCCAGCACCTGCGAGAGATGGTCGAGGCCGTAGAGGCGGCGCACCACCAGCCATTCCATGGCGGCGCCAATGAGCCCCGCCGCGATCAGCGCAGCGGGCAGGGCGAGCCAGAAGCTGGCGAATTTCGCGGCCGCCAGCGCCCCCGCATAGGCGCCGAGCATGTAGAGGGAGCCATGGGCGAGATTGATCACGCCCATGATGCCGAAAACCAGGGTGAGCCCGGCGGCGAGCAGGAACAGGGTCAGGCTGAGTTGCAGCCCGTTGAGTAGCTGCTCGAAGAGAAGCTGCATGGTGAGGTCCGGAGGCCTGCTTTTCATACCCTCCCCCCTGTGGGGAGGGTCGGCCGCGTCAGCGGACGGGGTGGGGGTCGGGGAATGCTGATCGCTGGCGCGGTCGCCAAGGCGCTAACGCCCGAGATGTCACGCCCCCCACCCCGCACCCCTCCCCACGAGGGGGAGGGGACCGGCTGGCGTTTCGTTCAAATCATTCGGACTGCTGGAGCCTCAGAGCTTGCAGTCCTGGGCATAGGCGTCCTTGTGGGCCTCAAGCACCTTGCCCACGGTCTCCAGAGCCACCTTGCCATCGGCGCCCTTCACGGCCTTCACCTCATACCAGTCCTGGATCGGGTGCTGGTTGTTGTTGAACTTGAAGGCGCCGCGCGTCAGCTTCACGTCGGCCTTGAGCATGGCGGCGCGGAAGGCGTCGTCGTCGAGCTTGCCGCCGGTGGCCTTGAGGGCGGCGCCGATGAGCTTGGCGGTGTCATAGCCCTGGCTGGCGTAGACGGTGGGGACGCGGTTGTATTTCGCCATGAAGCCCTTCACGAAGGCCTGGCTCTCGGCGTTCGGGAAGTCGGTGTTCCAGTGGGTCGTGCCCGCGATGCCGATGGCGGCCTCGCCGGTCACGGCGGCGATCTTCTGCTCGAGCGAAGGCGAGGCGACGACCATGGCGATCTGGTCCTTCAGGCCCGACTGGGCCCACTGCTTCACAAAGGCGATGCCCTGGCCGCCCGGATGGAACTGGAAGACCGCGTCAGGCTTGGCGGCGCGGATGCGCGCCATTTCGGCGGAGAAATCGGTCTGGTCGAGGCCGGTGAAGATCTCCTCGACGACATCGCCGCCATACATGCGCTTGAAGCCTGTCAGCGCGTCCTTGCCGGCGGGATAGTTGGGCGCCAGCAGCACCATCTTCTTGTAGCCGAGCTTCTTGGCCAGGGCGCCAGCGGATTCATGCAGATTGTCGTTCTGCCAGCTCGTCACATAGTAGTTCTTGTGACAGGCCTTGCCCGCGAAATTGGAGGGGCCCGCATTGGGGCTCACGAAGATGCCGCCGCCTTCCAGAATGGTGGGCACCGTGGCGATGGCCACGTTGGAGAAGATGATGCCGGTGAAGAGCTTCACCTTGTCGGTCTCCATCCATTTCTCGATGATTTGCTTTCCATCTCCGGGCTTTAGCTTGTCATCTTCAACCAGAGTCTGAACGGGAACGCCGCCGAGCTTGCCGCCCTCTTCTTCGATGGCGAGCAGGATGGCGTCGCGCACGTCCTCGCCCAGATACCCGCCAGGTGTGGTGAGGGTGGTCAGGATGCCCAGTTTCACAGGGGCTTGCTGGGCATAGGCGCCGGCGCTCAGGGTGAACATGGCTGCGCTGGCGAGCGCGAGGGTCTTCAAACGCATTTTCATCTCCCACTCAGTGAAACGGAGCGCTGCGGCCCGATCTGCCCCTATCATAGGCAAGCTGGAGCCAAGCGCAAACAGGGCTTTCGATGTCACATGGTCACCCAGCCGGGTGGGGGAACCTTGCCCGGATGCACCGCGCCGCATTCCCGGCAGGTGCGCGCCTTGGGGTCTGAATAGAACTGCTCATAAAGCGGCGGCAGGTCCTTCACGATATCCGTGACGGCGACCTCGATGCGATGCACCAGTCCCTTGCAGTTCATGCAGAACCATTCGAATCCGTCTTTCATGCCGGGCTGGCGCGGGCTTTCGATCACGAGGCCAATGGAGCCGGGCACGGGCCGCTGGGGCGAATGGCGCATATGGGGGGGCAGCAGGAACACGTCGCCCTCGCGGATGCGGATGTCCTCGTGCTGGCCGCGATCCACCACCTTCAGGATCATGTCGCCCTTGAACTGGTGGAAGAACTCCTCCACGGGATCGTCGTGGAAATCGACCCGCTGGTTCGGCCCGCCCACCACCTGCACGATGAGCCCGTCATGGTCGGGAAACAGGATCTTGTTGCCGACGGGGGGCTTCAGCAGATGCTGGTTCTCGGCGATCCAGGCTTGAAAGCTGAACGGCTTGCGCATGGCTCTCTCCCTCAGGGCAGTTTCAGCCCGCAGGCCTCGAAGGCGACGCGGGTCGTGGCCTTCTCGGCCTCGGTCAGATCGAGCATGGGACGACGCACCGGGCCGCCCGCCTGGCCCAGCAGCTCCTGCCAGTATTTGGGATGGGCATGGGGCTTTTCAGGCGGGCGTGTGGAGGCGAGGGCCTTGCGCACGGGATCGAGGCTGTCGCGGATGACCCTGGCCTCCGCGACCTTGCCCGCGAAGGCGAGATCCGTGTAGTCGCGCATGCGCCGGTCCACCTTGGTCTGCAGCAGATAGGGCGGGCTTGAGCACAGATAGAGCCGCCAATCCAGCTCCACGATATTGTCGAACCATTCCTCTTCGCTGGAGGTCGAGACGATGATCTTGTCTCCGGCCATTTCGGTCAGGCGCACATACATCTCGCGCGGCACCGAATATTTGATCGCCACGATATTGGGCAATTCGGCGATGCGCGCGCAAAGCTCGGGGCTCATGAGATAGCCGGAGTCCGGATGGCTCCATAGCGCGATGGCCAGGCCCACCTCCTCGCTGATGGTCTTGTAATACTGGTAGAGCGTCTCGTCCTGCCGATGGGTGAAATGCAGCACCGGCGCATGCACCACGATGGAGGTCGCGCCGATCTTTTCGGCGTGTCTGGCCAGCTCGATCACCGTCTCCATGTTCTGGTCCGAACAGGACATGATGGACCCGGCCTTGCCCTGGGTCTCCTCCAGCGTGATCTCGAAGATGCGCTTGCGCTCCTCCAGCGTCATGGAGAAGAACTCGCCCTGCTTGCCCGCCACGAAGAAGCCCTCGATGCCCAGATCCTCGATCCAGTGGCGGAAGTTGCGGCGCACCGCCGCTTCGTCGATAGCGAGGCTTCCGGGCGTGAAGGGGGTGAGAGCGGCGGCCCAGACGCCGCGCATGTTCTCGCGCGCCCATTCCTTGGCCTCGTTGCGGCGGAAGATCATGGCAAGCTCCTCAAATCACGGATGCAACATGCCTACGCCAGTCGGGCGCCCTCGTAAATATGGGTGATCCCGAGCCGGGAACCCAAAGGCGGTAGAGGACTTGTCGCATGGGTCCGTCTGCTGCGCGCAGGGCGCCGCCGATTGAAGGCGTCGCGGCGATGCGGACAGGGCGTCTTCTCGACAGGAGAGAACCATGACGATCAGGAAAATCCTCGCCGCCGGCATCGCGGCTTCAGCCTTGCTGGCCGCCGCCGCGCCAGCCATGGCCGGGCATTACCGACACTATTATCGGCAGGGTCAGGTTGGCTATCACACCCACGATGGCCCGATGCTCTATCAGGGCCTCGCCACCGGCGGATATGTGGATCGCTACGCCTGGCCTGACCCCTGGGGCGGCTGCATCAGGATGTGCAACCACGACAACCTTCCCTGTGATCCCATCTATTTCAAGATTGCCGACGGGCGCTGCACCAGCAACGCGAATTGATCCAATCACGAAGGCGGCGCGGGGGCTTAACCCGCGCCGGTTTCTCGTCATCCGATCTGCAAGGTCTGGTTGAAGCGCGCCTCGACTTGTTCTCGCAGGGGCGTCGAATGCAGCCGGTAGCTCGCCACGGCGGGCGGCGGGATATGATCCGCGATGGCCGTCCTGAAACTGGGGCGCGCCTTGCACCGTTCGAACCAGTCGGTCACATGCGCAAAGTGCTGGGTCCACATTCCCGCGCAAGCCAGCATTTCCAGCCGGTAGAAAAACGAGATCAGGCCGATGTCGGCCAAGGTGAAAGCCTCGCCCGTGAGCCATGGCCCGTTAGCGAGCGCCTTCTCCATATCGCGGAAAAGTTTGGCGAAACGCCCCAGCGCCTCATCGACCAGGGGAGAGGCGAGGCCCTTTTCGATGATCTCCTCCCACTTCGCGCGTTTGGCCGGATCAGGCATTTTCTCATAACGCTTGCGGCGCTCCTCGGGGGGCTTTTGCAGCAGTTCCGCGCGAAACAGGATCGCCGCGGTCATGGTGTTGATGGCGTCGTGGATCGTATCCTCGCGCTTGGTCCACAGGCGCACCCGCGCGCGGCCATAGGGGTCGGCGGGGCGTAGCGCCGGGCCGGGCAGGACGTCATCGATATATTCATTGATGACCGTGGACTCGATCAGCACATTCCCCTCATGCACGATGGTGGGCACCACGGCGTTGGGATTGAGCTTCATATATTCGGGATCGAATTGCTCGCCGGTTTGTAAATTCACGGGGCGGCTGTCGTAGTCCGCGCCTTTCTCGGCAAGGGTGACTCGCACCTTGGCTGCGCAGACGGCGGTGGCGCCGTGGTAGAGGGTGAGCATGGATGTTTCCTCTCGTTCTTTTTTATGGCCTTTCAATCCGCCCCGTAATCGTGATCGGGATGGTTGGCCTCGCCGAATTTCCAGTAGCCGCGCATGTGCAGGCGGGCCCGCTCGACGCCATGCTGCGTGATGAGCATATCGCGGATGCGCCGCATGGCGGCGGCTTCACAGGCCACCCACCAGAAGGTGTCGCTTGATGGGGCGGGCATGGCGCGGACCGCCTCTTCCAACAGGGCGCCGGGCAGGGTCGTCTTGTCCTTGCGATGCAGCCAGAGGGGCTGGCAGGCCATGATGGGGCTCAATGTGCGTTCCTCGGCGGCCCCTGCGACTTCGCAGATGACCTGCACGGAACAACCCGGCGCAAGCGCCTCCAGCACCATGCCCGCGCCCGGCATGGCCGATTCATCTGCGATGATGACGATGCTGCGCAGGTCCTCCGGCGGAACATAGCCACCGCCCGGGCCGCCGATCAGCATGCGCTCCCCGATCCGCGCCCGCTCGGCCCAGGTCGAGGCCAGGCCCTCTCCGTGACGCACGAACTCGATTTCCAGCCGGTTCTGCGCGGGATCGAACCGGCGCGGCGTATAGGTGCGCGAGGGTGGGCGGGGGATGTCGGGATCGGCGGAAGGCCAGACCACGCCGGAGGGCGGGAAGAACAGTTTGATATGCCCGCCCGGCTTTGGCGTGGCGAATTGCGCCAGTTCCGGCCCCGAGCAGGATATGCTGACCTTGCCCCCAACTTTTATCCACTCTGAAGTTCGTTCGGGAGGTTTGGTTTGCCCCGGAGGGCGGGTGTAGCGGCGGGGGACGGTGCGTAGCTGGTGGGGTTGCGCAGCGCCGTCCCCCGACGCGGGAAGGTTTTGGCGAACTC
>CANCSY010000157.1 GCA_947380915.1 Beijerinckiaceae bacterium | reverse complement strand
CTATCGGGCGTTGGCGCGATCACGGCGCCCGCGCCCAAGGCGGCGTCCCGCGAAATGCAGACATGGCGAAGCCGCGCGGCTTGCGCCGAAAGTCCAGCTTTGGCCACACAGGCCTCGAAGAGCCGCGCGCTGCGGCGGGAGAAGTGCAGCACCGCTTCGGCGTCGCCCCCCGCCAGAGCCTTTGCGACCTCGGGCGACAGCGCGTCCAGGGGGCGCGCCTCATAGGTGACGGCCACCTCGACCCCAAAGCCAAACCCGTGCAGCGCGGCTTCCAGATCGGGCTTGCGGTCATGGCCCGCCAGATAGAGCAGATGGGCGGCGCCCGGCAGGCAAGCGGCGATCTGCGGCGCCAGCTCGGCAGCATGGGCGGCCACGACGCGAGGCGGGGCGAGGCCCGCCTTTGCAGCCGCCTGCGCCGTGCGGGCGCCGACCACGAAAAGGGGTAGAGGAGCGAGCCCGGCCAGGTCGTCGCCCGGCAGAAACTCGAAAGCATGGGCGCTGGTCGCGATCAGCGCCTGCGCCTCGCCCGGATTGATCGCACCGCCCGCGCCGACGATTTCCAGCACCGGCGAGATCAGGGTTTCATGGCCGCGGGCGCGCAAGGCTGCGGCGGTTCGCGCCGCATCGCCCCTCGCCCGGGTCACGATCACCCGCATGTCAGGGCAGCACGCCCGGCGGCATCTCGTCCAGCAGGCGCCGCCCGGCGCGCGCGCCCAGAGCCTCCGCGTCGTCGGGATGGCCGCTGTCCTCCACATCCCAGGCTTGCGAGCCGTCGGCCCGCAGCACCGTGCCCTTGAAGTGGACACGCCCGTCCACCACCCGGGCATGGCCTGCGATGGGGGTGCGGCAGGAGCCGTCGAGAACGCGGAGGAAGGCGCGCTCGGCGGTGAGGGCCACGCCCGTGTCGCCATCGAGAATGGCGCCCAGAGCCACGCGGGTGGCGTGGTCATCGGTGCGGGAGGTGATGCCGATGGCGCCCTGCCCCACGGCGGGGAGAAAATCGTCCACATTGAGCACGGCGGTGGCGCGGGCCGCCAGACCCAGCCGCTTGAGGCCCGCCAGCGCCAACAAGGTCGCGTCGACTTCGCCGGTCTCGGCCTTGCGCAGGCGCGTCTCCACATTGCCGCGCAACAGGGTCAGCTCCAGATCCGGCCGCAGGCGCTTGGCCTGGGCGCCCCGGCGCAGCGACGCCGTGCCCAGCTTCGCGCCCTGGGGCAGATCGGCGAAACTCTTGCCATGGGAGGTGATGAGCACGTCGCGCACATCCTCGCGCGGCAGATAGCCGGTGACGCAGAGGCCCTCGGGCAGGACCGTGGGCAGATCCTTGGAGGAATGGACCGCCAGATCGATGCTCCCCTCCAGCAGGGCGGCGTCCAGCTCCTTGGTGAAGAGGCCCTTGCCGCCGGACTCCGATAGCGGCCGGTCCTGAATGGCGTCGCCGGTGGTGCGGATGACGACCACCTCGATGCGGTCCTCGCCGATCCCGTGCGCTTCCGCCAGCAGGCGGCGCACCATATGGGTCTGGGCCAGCGCGAGAGGGGAGCCGCGCGTACCGATTCTCAGGAATGTGTCTGTCATGGTCTCTTGAAGTCCCGCCACAATCATTGCCGAAAGGATGGAGGGGACTATAGGGTGCCTGCGTCCAAGGCGAAAGACGGGGAATCAGGAGAAGTGATGCGCGTCCTGGGGATCGAGAGCACCTGCGATGAAACCGCCGCCTCCGTGGTGGAGCTGCGGGCGGATGGCGGCGGGTCGATCCTGTCGAACGAGGTCCATTCCCAGATCGCCGAACATGCGGCCTATGGGGGCGTGGTGCCGGAAATCGCGGCGCGCGCCCATGTGGAGATTCTCGACCATCTGGTGCGCCGCGCCCTCGACAAGGCGGACCTGCGCTTTGCGCAACTCGACGGAATCGCCGCAGCCGCAGGGCCGGGCCTCATCGGCGGGGTCATGGTGGGGCTGACGACCGGCAAGGCGCTGGCGCTGGCGGGCGGCAAGCCCTTCATGGCGATCAATCATCTGGAGGCCCACGCCCTGACGGCCCGACTCACCGATGGCGTGGACTTTCCCTATCTGCTGCTGCTGGTGTCCGGCGGCCACACCCAGCTCATCGCGGTGCGCGGCGTGGGGGAATACACCCGCATCGGCGCCACCGTGGACGACGCTATCGGCGAGGCCTTCGACAAGGTCGCCAAGATGCTGAACCTGCCCTATCCCGGCGGCCCGCAGGTGGAGAAGGAGGCCCAGTCAGGCGACCCCGCAGCCTTCGAGCTGCCGCGCCCCATGCTGCGGCGCCCAGGCGCGGATTTCTCCCTCTCCGGCCTCAAGACCGCCGTGAGAGTGGAAATCCAGAAGCTGGGACGCGCCCCCCGACCGACCGACATCGCCAATCTCTGCGCCAGCTTTCAGGCCGCTGTGGTGGATGTGATCGGCGACCGCACCCGCGCGGGGCTGCGCCTGTTCCGCGAACAGTTCGGCCCGCCCCAGGCGCTGGTGGTGGCGGGCGGGGTGGCGGCCAATCAGGCCATCGGCCATGCGCTGGCGCGGCTCTCCACCCAGACCGGCGTCAAGCTCATCATTCCGCCCCCGGGTCTGTGCACCGACAATGGCGCCATGATCGCCTGGGCGGGGCTGGAGCGCCTGCGCCTTGGCCTGACCGACGGCATGGACTTCGCGCCCCGGCCCCGCTGGCCCCTCGACGCCAGCGCGACGCGCGCCCACAATGGAAAGGCTTAAGCTCACGATTCGCGGCCTTCCATGCGACGCCCCCTTGTTCTGACCGCCGTCCTGCTGCTGAGCCTCGCGCCAGGCGCCGCGCGCGGCCCGCTCGACCGCGAGCCCGCCATGGCCGCCACGCGCATCTATTACGGCCCCTCGGACGACTTCGACCAGGTCGATCCCGGCCTCATCTCAAGGGCGCGCCACAACATCGACATGGCCGCCTATGTGCTGACCCAGCGCCCCGTCATCGACGCGCTGGAGGCGGCCGTGCGGCGCGGGGTCAAGCTGCGGCTCTATCTGGACGCCGACCAGCGCGACCCCCGTGACGGCGAACCGCGCGAACGACTGGCCGCCCTGCTGCGCATGCCAGGCGTCGAGACCCGCTTCAAGGCCACCAGCCGGGACATCATGCATTTCAAGGCCTATCAGGTGGATGGGCGCTTCCTGCGCACGGGCTCGGCCAATTTCAGCTTCTCGGGATCGCGGCGGCAGGACAATGACATCATCGTTCTGGAGAGTTCCGAGGCGGTCGGCGCCTTCGCCGTGAAATTCCATCAGATCTGGACGCGGCGGGACAATGATCCCTTTCGTCCCTGACCCGGTTCCGCCAGCGCCGGAAGTGGATTAGGGTCGGCGCCGTATCAACGCATGAGGCGCAAGGTGGAGTTCCGCACGGTTTCGGTTCTGGGCGCGGGAGCCTGGGGGACGGCGCTGGCCAATGTGGCGGCGCGCGCGGGCCATCCGGTTCACCTCTGGGGGCGCGATCCCGCGGCCATGGCGAGTCTCGCCCGCACACGCGAAAACCCCCATCTGCCGGGGGTGACGCTGGATGAGCGCGTCACGCCGCTGGCCGATCTGGGCGAGGCCGCCAGCGGCGACCTCCTGCTCGCCGTGGTCCCGGCCCAGGCCACGCGCGATCTGACGACCCGGCTCGGGGGGCTGGTCGCGCCGGGCAAGCCCATCGTGCTCTGCTCCAAGGGCATCGAGCGTGGCTCTGGCCTCTTCATGAGCGAGGTGCTGGCGCAGACCCTCCCGGACAATCCGGCCGCAGTGCTGTCAGGCCCCAGTTTCGCCGCCGATGTGTCGCGCGGCCTGCCCACAGCCGTGACGCTGGCCGCGCGGGACAAGGCGCTGGCGAAAGCCATAGCGGCGGCGCTGAGCGCGCCCGCGTTCCGGCTCTATCATTCTGAGGATGTGATCGGCGTGGAGATCGGCGGCGCGTCCAAGAATGTGCTGGCCATCGCCTGCGGCATAGCGGCGGGCCGGGGGCTGGGCGCCAGCGCGGTCGCGGCACTGGTGGCGCGCGGCTTTGCCGAGCTGAGCCGCTTCGGACAGAGCTGTGGGGCGCGGCCAGACACCTTGATGGGCCTGTCGGGACTGGGCGACCTGGTGCTGACCTGCGGCTCGACCCAATCGCGGAATTATGCCTTCGGCTACGCCATCGGACGCGGCGAGAGCCCCGGGCAGGGCAAACTGGCCGAGGGCGCCTTCACGGCGGGGGTGCTGGTGGAGCTGGCGCAGGCCAGAGGCGTCGATATGCCCATCGCCCAGAGCGTGGACGCCATCGTGGCGGGACGGATCAGCGTCGACGCCGCCGTCGAGGCCCTGCTGGCGCGGCCGTCCAGGGCTGAAGGCTGACCGTCAGGCCTCGGTCATCTTGGGGAATGGATCTCGGGCCGTCTGCAAGAGGCAGACCTGCTGGATTTCGTAATGATGACATTCGATGCGCAGATCCTGGCGGTTCCAGGTCTCGTTCAGCTCCGCCATTTCCGCCTCGAGATCAGCGTGCGAATCGCTGACCGCCAGCACAAGGGCCTGGGGCCTTGTCTGCACCAGAGCGAAGAGCGGCCGGGAGGCAGGCTTGCGAGCGGGGCGCGGATGGGGGGCGGGTTGCTGCTTCGCCCTTTTGGGAATCAGGGCGGAGAGGAGCGCCGCTCCCAGAAGAAAAGCTCCGAAACGCTTGGCCATGACGGCTCCCTGCGGTCTGCGCCGCTGCTCTGCTTTACCGATTGTTAACCATAGCCCAGGCTGGACGCTACGGGGAAACAATTTCTGAAAAAAAGTGGAACGAATTAAGGCCTATGGCGTTTCTGCCCATCTTTTTTCCCGGGCGCCCGCGCCAGCGGTGCGGCGCGCGTCCGATCTGGAGGCCAGTAAAGCCACGCTGCGGAGCTTGGCAGGGTTGCGCCGGTAATAGCCATGTGTTAGGTCACGGCCGCATTCGGGACGGATGCGCGCTCGCGCCTGTTCGGTCTCGTTCCCATTGCATGTCCACAAGGTTGCGGCTTTCGCCGCAGCGGTAAACCACTCCCTCGGAGTGGCTCACTTCCGAAACCTTGCGGCGCGCCTGCTGAAGTTCGCCAGTTCCAGGGGCCAATCGTGGCAAAAGACGATGCGATCGTAACCGGCATGGCAGGGCGTTACGCCCAGGCCCTGTTCCAGCTTGCGCAGGAGCAGGGTTCGACCGACAAGGTCGCCGCCGATCTGAAGAGCTTCGCCGCGATGCTCGCGGAGAGCGCCGACCTGACGCGCCTCGTCCGCAGCCCGGTCTTCTCCACTGAGGAGCAGGTCAAGGCGCTCGACGCCATTTTCGCCCGCGCCGGGATTTCGGGCGTCTGCGCCAATTTCATCAAGCTCGTGGCCATGAAGCGCCGTCTGTTCGCCATTGGCGACATGATGGCGAATTTCGGCAAGCTGCATGACGCCGCCCTCGGCGTCACCCATGCCGAAGTGACCGTGGCCGAGCCTATCGCCGCCGAACATCTGGAAGCGCTGAAAAGCGCCCTCGCGCAGGTCTCGGGCGGCAAATCCGTAGCTGTCGACGTCAAGGTGGACCCTGAGATCATTGGCGGCATCGTCGTCAAGCTGGGGTCGCGCATGGTGGACGACTCGCTCAAGACCAAACTCAATTCGATCCGCACACGCATGAAAGAGGTCGGCTGATGGATATCCGCGCCGCAGAGATTTCTGCGATCCTCAAGAACGAGATCGCGAACTTCGGTAATGAAGCCCAGGTCACGGAAGTGGGCCAGGTCTTGTCAGTGGGCGACGGTATCGCCCGCGTCTATGGTCTCGACAACGTCCAGGCGGGCGAAATGGTCGAGTTCGAGAATGGCACGCGCGGCATGGCGCTCAATCTCGAGACCGACAATGTCGGCGTCGTGATCTTCGGCTCCGATCGCGAGATCAAGGAAGGCCAGACGGTCAAGCGCACAGGCGCCATCGTGGACGTGCCGGTTGGCCGTGGCCTGCTTGGCCGCGTTGTCGACGCCCTCGGCAATCCCATCGACGGCAAGGGCCCCATCGTTTACGAGAAGCGCGCGCGCGTCGACGTGAAGGCGCCCGGCATCATTCCCCGCAAGTCGGTGCATGAGCCCATGGCCACCGGCCTCAAGTCGGTGGACGCGCTGATCCCGATCGGCCGCGGCCAGCGCGAGCTGATCATCGGCGACCGCCAGACCGGCAAGACCGCCATCGCGCTCGACACGATCCTGAACCAGAAGGCGATCAACGAAGGCACGGACGAGAGCCAGAAGCTCTACTGCGTCTATGTCGCCATCGGCCAGAAGCGCTCCACGGTCGCCCAGTTCGTGAAGGTGCTCGAAGAGCGCGGCGCGCTCGACTATTCGATCATCGTCGCGGCGACCGCGTCCGATCCGGCCCCCATGCAGTTCCTCGCGCCCTTCTCCGGCTGCGCCATGGGCGAATATTTCCGCGACAACGGCATGCATGCCGTGATCGTTTATGACGATCTGTCCAAGCAGGCCGTGGCCTATCGCCAGATGTCCCTGCTGCTGCGCCGCCCGCCGGGCCGCGAAGCCTATCCCGGCGACGTGTTCTATCTCCACTCCCGCCTGCTTGAGCGCTCCGCCAAGCTCAACGACGAGAATGGCAATGGTTCGCTCACCGCTCTGCCGGTCATCGAGACCCAGGCCAACGACGTGTCGGCCTATATCCCCACCAACGTGATTTCGATCACCGACGGCCAGATCTTCCTTGAGACGGATCTGTTCTACCAGGGCATCCGTCCCGCCGTGAACGTGGGTCTCTCGGTGTCGCGCGTGGGCTCCTCCGCCCAGACCAAGGCCACCAAGAAGGTCGCCGGCAAGATCAAGGGCGAGCTCGCCCAGTATCGTGAAATGGCCGCCTTCGCCCAGTTCGGCTCGGATCTGGACGCGGTGACCCAGCGCCTGCTGAACCGCGGCGCGCGCCTGACCGAACTCCTGAAGCAGCCGCAGTTCTCGCCGCTGAAGATGGAAGAGCAGTGCTGCGTGATCTATGCGGGCGTCAACGGCTACCTCGACGCGATCCCGGTCAACCGGGTGCGCGCCTTCGAGGACGGCCTGCTGACGCTGCTGCGCACCAGCCACGCCGAACTTCTCGGCTCGATCCGCACCTCGAAGGACCTTTCGGACGCGGACGCCGCGAAACTGAAGAGCCTCGTGGAGACCTACGCGAAGTCCTTCGCGTAATCAGCTCACCTGACCAGAGCGGAAGCCCATGCCCTCGCTTAAGGATCTGCGAAACCGGATCTCCTCCGTCAAATCGACGCAGA
>CANCSY010000156.1 GCA_947380915.1 Beijerinckiaceae bacterium | reverse complement strand
GACGCGGCCTATATCATGAAGAACGCCTCCAAGGTCATCATCGTGCCGGGCTATGGCATGGCGGTGGCCCAGGCCCAGCACGCCCTGCGCGAGATGGCCGATCTCCTCAAGAAAGAGGGCGTCGAGGTCAAATACGCCATTCATCCGGTGGCGGGCCGCATGCCCGGCCACATGAACGTGCTGCTGGCGGAAGCCAATGTGCCCTATGACGAGGTCTTCGAACTCGAGGATATCAACTCTGAATTCGGCCAGGCGGACGTGGCCTTCGTGATCGGCGCCAATGACGTCACCAACCCCGCCGCCAAGACGGACCCCAAGTCCGCCATCTACGGCATGCCGATTCTGGATGTGGAGCGGGCCAAGACCGTGCTCTTCATCAAGCGCGGCATGGGTTCTGGCTATGCGGGCGTCGAGAACGAGCTGTTCTTCAAGGACAACACCATGATGCTCTTCGCCGACGCGAAGAAGATGGTGGAGCAGATCGTCAAAGCGCTCGGGCACTGAGGGTTTTTGCGGCAGTCGGCAGCCGGAAAGACGTTTCGACGCAGGGATTGGTAGATCAGCGCGCAACTTCAATTATTGAGCGCAACGCCTGGCGATCCCCTCCCTCCTGTGGGGAGGGGTGCGGGGTGGGGGGCGAGCGCAATCTCTGGCGTTAGCGCCTGTCGCAACCGCGCTCCCGATCAGCATTCCCCGACCCCCACCCCATCCGCTGACGCGGCCGAAACTTCCCGCAGGGGGGAGGGTATTCCGTTTTTAGAAAATAATCCTTGACATTTTCCCCAAACTCCACCACATAATCCTCCATCCCCGCCCCATGAGGGACTGGACGCGAGCGGTCGTATTCGGGTGGGCGGGGAGCGGTTCCTGCGGGGCGGCCTACCGGAGGTTGTCTCTCGGGCGATCGATCGCAAAAGGCATGGTTCATTGGCTGGCCGCCGGTGAATGGCCATAGGGGCGAAACCGTCCGCTGGCGCATGCCCAGTCACCCGCCCGTCCGGCACTACGACCGGTCCGAGCAGATGACGCTCACAAACCCATGATGCCGAGAAGCGGCGGCCCAGACGGGTCCCTTCGAAGCGTCGAGGCCCTCCCTTTTCCCTCAGCCAGAGGCGGAAAGGATCAGGGCCGGGGCCAAGTGCGGGAGCGATGATCGAACAATCCGCGCAGGGGGCGCCGCGAGGCGATTTTCCCAACACATCCATCAGCGCCGAAACGGCGCCCCCGGCCCCTCATCAGGGCCAGCCAATCAGCCATCAACCCGGCGCGGCTTCGCGTGCGGGCCGGTTTTGTTGACGCGAGACTTCGGTAAGTTCACGCCCGCCCGGCGCGGCTCTGGCCTTCGCGGGCCAGTTTGTTACCGGGATCGACGACGAGCGCGCGGCCATAGGACTCGGAGGCCTTTACCTTGTCGCCCTGCTTCTCATAGGCCAGCCCAAGCCCCGCCCAGGCGTTGGCGTTGCGGTTATCGACATTCAGGGCGGCGTTGAAGTCCTCGATGGCCTGATCGAACTTGCCGGTGGCCGTCAGGCTCTGGGCGCGGGCCTGATAGGGGGCTGCGGCGAAGGGGTTGCGGTCGATGGCGTTGTCGAAATCGGTGATCGCCTTGGCGTGGTCGCCATTGCGCTGATAGATCAGCCCGCGCGCGTGGAAGGCCTGCGCCTCGTCCGGATTCAGGCGAATGGCCTGGTCGAGATCCGTCATGGCCTCCACCAGACTGCCCTGGGCGCGCAGGAGATTGGCGCGGCCCAGATAGGCCGGCGCATGGCTCGGATTGGCGACGATGGCGCGGCCGAAGTCCGCCAAAGCCAGATCATTCTTGCCGATCTGGCGGTGCGCAAGGGCGCGGTTGGTATAGGCGGAGGCATGGTTGGGGTCGAGCCTGATGGCCTGGCTGAAATCGGCGATGGCGTCCTGATAACGGCCAGCGCGCGCATAGGCTGCGCCGCGCGTATTGTAGGGCTCGGGCGCATTGGGATTGCGCTTCACCACATCGCTGAGGGACGCGATGTTCTGGCTGAAGGAGGCGTCTGGCGCCTCGACCTCTGCGATCCTGGGGGTTGATGCCGAGAGGCCACCCCCGCCAAGGCTCATCTCGCAACCACCCAGCAAGAGGCCAGCGGCCGCGATGACGGCGAAGGAGATCAGGGGACGGGTCTGGATGGGATAGGGACGGGCGCTCGTCATCAAGGCCTACTCGGGTTCGAAGAGCCCCGAGAATGCCTCTCAAGGCTTAATATAGTCTCACCTTTGAAAGCCTTCTCAATGCGGCGAGATTACGGTGCCGGACCGAAGCGCCCGTTTAATGGCGAGGTTGTAGCCGCCTGTCGCCAAAAAGACACGGCGCCAACAGACCCTCAGGCCTGTGGCGCCGCCTCAATAGAACCGGAAAGCAGCAGTCTCTTAGCGACGAGCGCCCATTTCGGGCTTCGGCTTCATGGGCAGAAGGCCCTCGCGCTGCATCTTCTTGCGGGCGAGCTTGCGGGCGCGGCGCACGGCCTCGGCCTGCTCGCGGGCGCGCTTCTCGGAGGGCTTCTCATAATGGCCGCGCAGCTTCATCTCGCGGAAAATGCCTTCGCGCTGCATCTTCTTCTTGAGCGCCTTGAGGGCCTGGTCGACGTTGTTGTCACGGACGAGAACTTGCACGCATTCATCCTGTCGTTGCGGCGAGGTCCGTGAGCGGACTGCCGTGTTAGAGCGAAACCCCGATGGGGAGAAACCTGTCGTAAGGACTTTGGAAACCCTACTGTGGGGGTGGCGGATAGCAGATGGTGGAGGGCTTGTCCAGACGCGGACCTGTTTTTCGGGGTCTTTCGACCGTGTTCATTCGGGTAAAATCCGGGTCACATGCCCCATCTTGCGGCCCGCACGGGCCTCGTGCTTGCCATAGAGGTGCAGGCAGGCGCCCGGTTCGGCCAGCAGGGTCGCCCAGTCATTGGCCTCAGCACCGATGAGATTGCGCATCTCCACCCGCCCATGGCGGCGTGTGGAGCCCAGCGGCCAGCCGCAGACGGCCCGGACATGCTGCTCGAACTGGGAGGTCACGGCGCCGTCGAGGGTCCAGTGGCCAGAGTTGTGAACGCGCGGGGCGATCTCGTTGACCACGAGCCGCTCGCTCGCGTTATCCACAACATGAAACATCTCGACCGAGATCACGCCCACATAGTCCAGCGCCCCTGCGATGCGCGCCGCCATGGCGACCGCCTCCGCCGCCGTGTGAGGCGCCATGCGGGCGGGGACCGTGGTCAGGGCGAGGATGTGGTTCTCGTGGGCGTTCTCGCAGACGTCATAGGCGGCGAAGGAGCCGTCGAGCCCGCGCGCCGCCACAACCGAAACCTCGCGGGTGAAGGGCACCAGCCCCTCCAGAATGCAGGGCGCCCCGCCCAGCGCCAGCCAGCTCGTCTCGACGTCCATGCCCTCGCGGATCATGATCTGGCCCTTGCCGTCATAGCCAAAGCGCCGGGTCTTGAGGATGGCGGGGCGGCCCAGGGCCTCCAGGGCGCGGGCGAGGCCCCTGACGTCCTCCACCTCGAGGAAGGGCGCTGTGGGGATGCCCAAGGCGTTCAGGAAGCGTTTCTCGGTCGCGCGATCCTGCGTCGTGGCCAGCGCGGAGGGGCCGGGGTGGACCGGCAGGCGCGCGGCGAGGAATTCCGCCGTATGGGCGGGCACATTCTCGAATTCATAGGTGATGGCGCCCACGCGGGCGGCCAGTTCGTCCAGCGCCGCCTCGTCCTCATAGGGGGCGATGATGGTTTCGGCCGCCACATCGCAGGCCGGGCCGCTCTCGGGGGCATAGATGATGGTGCGCAGGCCCAGCCGTGCGGCGGCCATGGCGAGCATGCGGCCGAGCTGGCCCGAGCCCAGGATCCCCAAGGCGTCGCCGGGAACGAGAGGTCCGCCAATGGCCATCAGGTCAGGCCCCGGCCGGGTCTGTATCGACCGGGCGCTCCGCCACCGAGGTGGTCTGGCGGTCGCGGAAGGCGTCGAGGCGATCCGCCAGCGCCGAATCGTTGAGGGCGAGCACTGCGACGGCCAGCAGGGCGGCGTTGGTGGCGCCGGCCTTGCCGATGGCGAGGGTGCCCACAGGCACGCCCGGCGGCATCTGGACGATGGAGAGGAGGGAATCTCGCCCCGAGAGGCTCTTGCTCTCCACGGGCACGCCAAACACCGGCAGCGGCGTCATGGCGGCGGTCATGCCCGGCAGATGGGCGGCGCCGCCCGCGCCAGCGATCACCACCTTGAATCCCTCGGCCTTCGCCCCCTTGGCGAAGGTCACCAGCCGGTCTGGCGTGCGATGGGCCGAGACGATGCGCGCGTCATAGGCGACGCCCAGCAAATCCAGAATCTCGGCGGCGTGGCGCATGGTCGGCCAGTCGGACTGGCTGCCCATGATGATGGCGATGGGGGGAGGCGACTTTTCCACGGCAAATCCCGGTCTGTTCGGGCAAAGAGCGCACATAGACCATGCCAAGGTTCGCCGCAAGCTTGGGTGTCAGGCGATGATGTCCGGCGTCAGCTGGTCTTCGAGGAAGGCGATGCGGTCGCGCAGGAGAAGTTTGCGTTTTTTCAGCCGCTGCAACTGCAATTGATCGACCGATCCGCCCGCCAGCAGGGCCTCGATGACGGCGTCGAGATCCCGATGCTCCTCGCGCAGGCGCAGGTATTCTTCTTCCAATGCGCTTCGTTCACTCGAGGTCATGTCAGGCATTGTCAGAATCGCGAACCGGGACAGCAGAAGTATGATCCTGCGGGGGCGACGCTGCAAGCGGGGTTTGCGGGGGGGCTCGCGCGCACCTCAAACAGCCTTGATCCAGCTCACGCCTATTTCGCTTGCGGGCCTTCATTTTTGTGTCACACTCGCTTGGTCAGCCACAACATGGAGTTGACGGATGTCGTTGAACAGCCATCTTGCAGAACTCGTGCGTCGCCACCAGGTGCTCGAAAAGCAGATAGAGACGGAACTGCATCATCCCGCGACGAGCGATTTGAAATTGCTCGAATTGAAGCGAAAAAAACTCCACCTCAAAGATGAAATAGAAACATTGCAGGTAAACGGCCAAGCGAACGGTAAAACGCCCGCGTTGCACTAAGCTGCGAGCGCGGTTGCGCTTTCGCCGCGTGAGCCTGCCGGTCCTCCGGCGGGCTCACGGGGTCTTGGCCATCTCCCGCAGGCGGAACTTCTGGATCTTGCCGGTCGAGGTCTTCGGCACTTCGGCGAAGACGATGTGGCGTGGAACCTTGAAGCGCGCCAGATGCTGGCGGCGCCAGTCGATCAGCTTTCGCGCATGGCTGCCTCGTTGCGCCGCCTCAGGACGCCATCAAGCCTGTCGCTCCATCATAAATCAGCTTCAGCCCCACCATGAAGGTGAGCGCCCTGATGATCGGATAGAACTTCGCGCCCGACAGGCGGCGCACCATGAAGACGCCCAGAAAGGTCGCCCCCACAGCCACCGGCAGCAGTGCCGCCGAAGTCGAGAGATTGGGGGTGGAGAGTTGGCCAAGGGCGAAGAAGACGCCGATCTTCACCCAGTTCACGATGCCGAAAAGTACGGACATGGTGCCTGCGAAGACAGCCGGGGCCATTTTCTGCGGCATCAGATAGACCTGCATGGGCGGGCCGCCCGCATTGGCGATGAAGCTGGTGAAGCCTGCGATCGTGCTCCACAGGGTCGCCTTGGCGAGGGCGGGCTGGGTCGGCTTGTCGTCGCGTCCCTTGCGGGGCGTGCTCATCAGCACGAAACTGGCCGCGATGAGCCCCACCATCAGTTGCACGGCGCTGGGCGTCACGCTGGTGGCCATGAAGGCGGCGATGGCGATGCCGATCATGGTCCCCGGCAGGCAATACCAGAAATTGGTCTTGTGCAGGTTGCGCCGATAGGCCCAGACGCTGACCACGTCCTGCGCGATCAGGATGGGCAGTTGGATCGCTACCGCCTGCACCGGCGAGATCACCAGGCACATGAGCGGCAGGGCGAGCCCGCCCATCCCCGAAAAGCCCCCCTTGGCCATTCCCTGCACCATGACGGCGGGAATGGCGGCGAGGTAGAAGTGCCAGTCAGTAATCATACGTTCGTCTGATCCCGTGTCTTTCTCCCGGCGTTTCAAGAGAAAGCTTCGTCTAAGAGCTAAGGCCCATGCTGTTGCCATGACGCGCCCGAACCCTCACAAAAGCGCGGAGGAAACGTCGGAGGCGTCGATGACCAGCCGTTATCGCGAAGTATATGCTGAATGGCAAAGGAATCCCGAAAACTTCTGGGCTGAGGCCGCGCGCGAGATCGACTGGATCACGCCGCCCACCCGGATCTTCGACGAAAAGGCCGGGGTTTATGGCCATTGGTTCCCGGACGCGGAATGCAACACCTGCTGGAACGCTGTGGACCGCCATGTGGCCAGCGGGCGCGGGGCGCAGGACGCGGTCATCTATGACAGCCCCCTGGCGGGCGCCAAGCGCCGCGTCACCTATGCGCAATTGCTTGATGAGGTCAGCACGCTGGCCGCCGTGCTGCGGGATCTGGGGGTGGGCAAGGGCGACCGGGTCATCGTCTACATGCCCATGATCCCCGAGGCGCTCTTCGCCATGCTGGCCTGCGCGCGCATCGGCGCCATTCACTCCGTGGTCTTCGGCGGCTTCGCCGCCAAGGAACTGGCGACGCGCATCGACGACGCCGCCCCCAGGGCCGTCCTCACGGCGTCCTGCGGCATCGAGCCCGGACGCCTCGTGCCCTACAAGCCGCTGCTCGACGAGGCCATCAGGCTCGCCAGCGTCAAGCCCGAGGCCGTGCTGCTGTTGCAGCGCGCGCAGGCGCAGGCCTCCATGATCGCGGGTCGCGATCGCGATTGGGCCGAAAGCGTGGATGCCGCGCGGGCGGCTGGCAAGCGCGCGGACTGCGTGGCGCTCAAGGCCACCGATCCGCTCTATGTACTCTATACCTCCGGCACCACGGGCATTCCCAAGGGCGTGGTGCGTGACAATGGTGGCCATATGGTCGCGCTCAAATGGACCATGAAGAATCTCTACGGCATTGATCCGGGCGAGGTCTTCTGGGCGGCCTCGGATGTGGGCTGGGTGGTGGGTCACAGCTACATCGTCTATGCGCCGCTGCTGCATGGGGCGACCACGGTCGTCTACGAGGGCAAGCCCGTGGGCACGCCGGACGCGGGCGCCTTCTGGCGCATGATCGAGGAATATGACATCGCCGCGCTCTTCACCGCGCCGACCGCCTTCCGCGCCATCAAGAAGGAAGACCCCAATGCGGAGCATCTCAAGCGCTATAAGCTGAAAAGCCT
>CANCSY010000155.1 GCA_947380915.1 Beijerinckiaceae bacterium | reverse complement strand
ATCGGCAGGAACCAGTCGGATCGCACCTGGCAATCCTCATTGCCCGCCTTCAGCGCATCATAGTTGAAGGTGTAGCTCTTGGCGGTCGGGCCTTTCGAGGCCCAGATCATCGTTTCATGGGCGTTGGTGAAACGACGGCCGCGGAAATTCGGCATCGGATTGGCCTTGCGCCAGACGATGTCGTTGAGGATCCAGAAGCCCAGGTCCTGCATGATCGCGCCAACGCGAAAGATGTTGTGGTAGGAGCCGATGACGAAAATCGTCGCGTCCGGCTTCAGGATGCGCCGCGCTTCAGTGAGCCACTGGCGCGTGAAGTCGTCGTAATGGGCGAAGCTGGCGAATTTGTCCCAGTCATCGTCCACCGCATCGACCACGCTCTGGTCGGGACGCGAGAGGGCGCCTTCCAGTTGCAGATTGTAGGGCGGATCAGCGAAGATCAGATCCACGCTCCCGTCCGGGAGCCTGGCGAGTTCCGCCAGACAGTCCCCGATGATGATTTCATCTTCGGGCGCGGATCCGCGCACGGCGGGGAGCCGGGCTGTCATCCCGTTACGCGAGACCTGAATCCGGGATTTCGAGCCGGCAACCCCGGCGTGAGCGATACGCATGGAACAAACACCGGTTACACAACTGACAGCGCGACTATGGCGCCCGCCTGGTGAAGACCGGTTTAAGGACGCAATAAATCTCTGTCCCTTTTTCGAACGTGCCAAAATGGCATGGTCGGGGAGGTTGCGGATTTACCTCTGAAACAGGTTTGGCGCTTCAGGCGCTTGTGCCGCGCGCACCGGGGCGAAGCTGCGCCGGTGCCAGGGGCAGGGGCCATGCGCCCTGAGCGCGGCCAGATGGGCGGGCGTTCCATAACCCATGTGATCGGCGAATCCATAGACGGGATAGGCTTCGTGCAGGCGCTCCATGAGACGGTCGCGGGTGACCTTCGCAATGATGGAGGCGGCCGCGATCGACAGGCTGATGGCGTCGCCCTTCACGATGGTCTGTGCCGGACAGAACAAATCGCGCGGACTTGCGTTGCCATCTATGAGCGCATGGGCGGGCCTGATCGCCAGGGCCTCCAGGGCCCGGCGCATGGCCAGAAAGGTGGCGTTGCGGATGTTGAGCCGGTCGATTTCTTCAACGCTGGCCAGTCCCACGCCGATGGCGAGCGCGCGGGCGCAGATCAGTTCGAAGTATTCCGTCCGCGCCGCGCTCGACAGTTTCTTGGAGTCGTTGACCCCGCGCGGCAGTTTCTTCGGGTCCAGAATGACGGCGGCGGCGCTCACCGGTCCCGCCAGCGGCCCGCGACCGGCCTCGTCGACCCCCGCCACGGGCCAGAGCCCGGTGCGCAGAAGCGCTCTTTCATGGCGGAAATGGGGGCTGGCCATCCGTGTCTCTCGTTCTTCGGGTCTGTGGCGGAATCTGCACACCTGCGCGCAATCTTGTCAAAGCCTGCCACGCTGAAGCTAGCGCCTAGAAAAAATTAGCTTTTTCGTGTTTACTTGGCCGCACGGTCAGCCCATTGACCACCTATTGGCGACAGGAACAGGCACCATGGAAGACGGCATGAGCGAAACCACCGCAAGCAACGCCCCGGCCCCCGCCCCGGCTGTGGAGGCGCCTGCGCCTGTGAGCGTCAGCGATCTGGGCGAGGATCGCAACCCTGTTTTTGAAATGCTGGTGTCGGGCGACACGGACATCATCGGCCTCGTCGCTTATTCCATCTACAAGCAGAACAAGCGGGACTGGTTGATCGCTTTCGCCACCGCCAGGGGCCGCGAGCCGACCGAGGATGAGCGGATCTCCTATATCATTGGCGACAGCACCCCGCGCCGCCTCGCCACCTTCCGCCATCTGGCGCAGGCCACCCTCGAGGGGCGTGGCCCAGATGTGCCCTTCGAGCCCGGCCAGAAGCTGGGGCCCGATGGCGTCCCGCGCCACTATCCCATCGCCCAGCGTCCGCGCCTTTCCCTGCTGACGCGTGATCTGTCCGGCAATAACACGCGGGCCAGTTTCATCGCCCTGGTGGTCGTGGCCCTCGTGGCCATCTATCTGGCGGCCCGGTTCGGCCTGCCGGGCGTGACGCACTGAACCTCTGATCTAGAAAAGGCTCATCTGCCCGCCCGGCCGCACCGGCCGGGTGAACAGATCCGTGCGCAGGCGCGCCCTGTTCTGGTTGAAGCCAAGGCGCTGGGCGGCGAGATCGAAGCGCCGCCCCGTGATCCCCGCATATGGGCCGGTTCCGATCATGCGATTGCCAAAGGTCGCGTCATAGACCTTGCCCTCGCGCATGGAGCGCATGAGGCTCATCACCCGGCGGTATTTGTCGGGCGCGTTTTCCAGCAGCCATTCGCCGAAAATGTCCTGCACCTCCAGCGGCAGGCGCAGCATCACATAGCCTGCTGACCGCGCGCCCGCCTCATGGGCCCGCTCCAGGATCGTCTCGATCTCGCTGTCGGTCACGCCGGGGATGATGGGCGCCACCATTACGGTGGTGGGAATGCCCGCCGCGCTCAACTGGCGGATCGCCTCCAGCCGCCGCTCGGGGGTCGAGGCGCGTGGCTCCATGCCCCGCGCCAGCCTGCGGTCCAAGGTGGTGATGGAGAGGGCCACCCTCGCAAGCCCCTTGGCCGCCATGGGCGCCAGAAGGTCGATGTCGCGGGTGCACAGGGCTGATTTGGTGGTGATTCCCACGGGGTGGTTGGCCTTCGCCAGCACCTCCAGCACCTCGCGCATGATGCGATGGCGCCGCTCGATGGGTTGATAGGGATCGGTGTTGGTGCCGATGGCGATGACCTTGGGGGTGTAGTTGGGGGCGGAGATTTCATGCTCCAGCAGGGCCGCAGCGCCCTCCTTCACGAAGAGGCGCGTCTCGAAATCGAGCCCCGGCGAAAGGCCCATGAAGGCGTGGGTGGGGCGGGCGTAGCAATAGACGCAGCCATGCTCGCAGCCCCGGTAGGGATTGATCGACCGGTCGAAGGGGATGTCGGGCGAGTCGTTGCGGGTGATGATGGTCTTGGGCCGCTCCATGGTGATCTCGGTACGCACCGGCGCCAGCGCTTCCGCCGTCTCCAGAGCGCCCCAGCCATCATCCAGAGCCTCGCGGGCCTGCCGCTCGAACCGGCCGGATTTATTGGAGGCTGCGCCCCGGCCAGAGCGCGCCTGCGGGGCGATGGGAGGCGGTGGATATTCCGCGAATCCATCCGCCGAATATTCGGGAGCCGGGTCGCAGCCGCTCGGCCATGGATCCGGGGCCTGTGAGATCATGGCTTTGACTTTACCTTTGTCGCTCTCTCTGCGAAGCATGTTGAGCCTGTTCTCTTCGCTGCTTAGGTACAAAACACGAACAAAAGAACAGATACGGAACGTTAACTTGTTCGTCAACAGGGTTGTGGATAACCCTGTGGAAATCGCCAGAACCGCGCGCCCTCAAAGCTGATATAGGTCGCAAATGCTCTCCGCCATCATCCTCGCCACCGACCGTGCCGCACCGCAATCCGCATCATCCGAGGCGGTTGTGCGCACCTTGTCAGCCCTTGTCAGCGCCGCCATCGAGGGGATCGTGCGCGATGTCACCCTCGCTTGCGCTGGCGACAACACGGACCTGCGCAAGATCGCCGATCACGCTGGCTGCGAAATTGCGGGGGCGGCCGATCCTTCGGGCGCCATTGCGGCGGGTCTCGCCAGCGCGCGGGGCGATCTGCTGCTGGTGCTAAGCGCGGGCTATGCGCCGCAGGCGGGCTTCATCGAGGAAATCTCGGACATGTTCCAGCGCGCCACGCGGCCGGACGCCTTGCGCTTTCGCATTGTTCCCACAGGATTTTTGACGCGTCTGGCGCCTGGCCTCGCGCCGGTTCGGGGGCTTGTCGCCAAGCGCTCCGTCCTTGATGTCGCAAGCCCTGATCTGGCCACCCTCGTGCGCCGGGCGGGCGCCGCGCCAACGGCCCGCACACGCTTGCGCCCCGTCGATTAGGCCTCAGGCCTTGGCCTTGCCGCGCCTCAGGTGCTCGTCGAGCCTTGGCATGATCTCGACGAAATTGCAGGGCCGATAGCGGTAGTCGAGTTGCTGGGCCAGAATTCCATCCCAGGCGTCCTTGCAGGCGCCCGGCGATCCCGGCAGCACGAAGATATAGGTGGCGCCCGCCACCCCGCCCGTGGCGCGGGACTGGATCGTGGATGTGCCGATCTTGTCGTAGCTCAGGCTGTGGAAAACTGTGGAAAACCCGTCCATGCGTTTTTCCAGCATGGGCTCGATAGCCTCCGGCGTCACGTCGCGCCCGGTGAAGCCGGTGCCGCCGGTGGAGATGATGACATCCACATCGGGGTCGCCGATCCAGGCCCGCACCTGCGCCTGAATGGCGTCCACGTCGTCGGTGACGATGGCGCGGTCGGCGAGCTTGTGGCCCGCTTTGGTCAGGCGGTCCACAAGGGTGGAGCCGGATTTGTCGTCCTCGAACTGGCGGGTGTCCGAGACCGTCAGCACGGCGATCTTCAGGGCTACGAAGGGGAGGCTCTCATCGATTCCGGGCATGGGGTCACTTTGCGGAGGTAGCGGCTGCGGTGTTGGCGAATGTGTTGCAGGCGTCGACCTGGCCCGTCTTCAGGCCCTTCTGGAACCATGCGACGCGCTGGGCTGAGGAGCCATGGGTGAAGCTGTCGGGCACGGCATAGCCGCGCGAGGCCTTTTGCAGGCGGTCGTCGCCGATGGCGCTTGCGGTGGCGATCGCCTTCTCGATGTCGCCCTGTTCCAGGATCTGCCATTTCTTGTCGGCGTTGGCGGCCCAGACGCCCGCGAGGCAATCGGCCATCAGTTCGACGCGCACCGAAAGATTATTGGCCTGCGCCTGGCTGGAGGCCTGCTGCTGGGCGCGTTGAACGCGCGGCAGCACGCCCAGGAGATTTTCGATGTGGTGGCCCATTTCGTGGGCGATCACATAGGCATAGGCGAAGTCGCCGCCGCCCCCGAGCTTGGTCTTCATGTCGTTGAAGAAGGAGGTGTCGAGATACATCTTGCCATCGGTGGGGCAATAGAAAGGCCCCATGGCCGACTGCGCCGCGCCGCAGCCCGAGCGGGTCGCGCCGGAAAACAGCACCAGCGGCGCCGGCTTGAAGCGGATCTGCTTCTGGGCGGGCAGGATTTCGCTCCAGACGTCCTCGTTCTGGGCGAGCACGGCGGAGACGAAGCGGCCGGTCTGGTCGGTGGGCGGCGTGCCGGGCTGGCGGGGCTGCGCCTGCTGGCGCTGCTCATATTGGGGGGCGCTGCGGCCAACCCCCGCCATCTCGGCGCCGCTGATGAGGATGCGCGGGTCTATGCCCAGCATGTAGCCGATGAGGCCCAGCACGATCACCGCGCCGATGCCAAGCCCGCCGCCGCCCCCAAAGGGCATGCCCGCGACGCCCACGTCCTGCCCATCGCCGCGACGATCCTCGACATTAGCCGACTGTCGGAAATCTTCCCATCTCATTGGTGCATTCTCCTGCCGGTGCCATATGTAGGCAAAGCCTGCGCGGAAGGGTAGGGGCGCCGTTCACAGAGCATCTCAAGGGCTTTGGTCGAGCGCCTTGCGGATCTCGATGAGGTCGCGCCAGACAGCCCGCTTGGAGGCTGTCGCGCGCAGCAGATAGCTGGGGGCGAGGGTGGCGATGGCGCGGATGGGCCGCCCTCCCTCGCTGGGCAGTTCCTGCCAGACGCCCCGGTTGTGGATCACGCTGCCTTTGAGGCTCATGAGGGTCTGGGCCGCGTCGTCCCCCATGCAGACGAGGATGGCGGGCTGGATCAGCGCGATCTGGCGCATCAGGAAGGGCAGGCAGACTGCGATTTCCTGCGCTGTCGCTCGCCGCTTGCCCGGGACGCGCCAGGGGAGCAGATTGGTAAGCCAGACTTTGCTGCGGTCGAGGCCGATGGATTTCAGCATCCGGTCCAGCAGACGGCCCGGAGGGCCGGTGAAGGGCAGGCCCTGGCGGTCGTCCTCATCCCCCGGCGCGTCGCCGATGAACATGATCCGCGATTTCGGATCGCCATCGGCGAAGACGAAATTGGTGGCGGAGCGCTTGAGGATGCAGCCCTCGAAGGCCATCAGCTCGGCGCGCAACTCGTCCAGCGTCGTGGCCCTTGCGGCACTCTCGCATGCCATCTTAACCGCCGCTTCGACGGAGAGGGCGGCGGCGGCGTCCAGGCTTCGCCCGGAATTGGGGTTGGCGCTGAAGGCGACGGGGGCGCGGGCTTGTCGGGGCGCCTCTCTGGCAGCTTCCTGCGGGGCGGCGACCGGGGCCGGCCTCGCGACTTCCATGAAGCGGTTCTGCGCTTCTTCCTCGATGGCGATATCGACGCCCATGTCCACATACCACCGCAGGATGGCGGCGAGCTGGGCATGGTCGAGATCGGTCGAGGGGGCCTGGGTGAGCGACATTGCCCCAATGTAGCGCCTGCGGCGGAAAAGCGCGAGGGCGCAAGCCCCCTTGGTCACAGCCGCAGGTCACGCTATGGAGACGGCTTGACCTTCGACCTGCCGGGCAGTGAGCCCGGCGCCACTGGAGCATTCTGGAATGGCTGGCGCCCCTGAGGATCTGCCCCCCCGCGAGAGCATGGATTTCGATGTGGTCATCGTGGGCGCTGGCCCCTCTGGCCTCGCCGCCGCCATTCGCCTGAAACAGGTGGCGCCTGACCTGAGCGTGGTGGTGGTGGAGAAGGGCTCGGAGGTGGGCGCCCATATCCTCTCGGGCGCGGTCATCGATCCCGTGGGCCTCGACAGCCTGCTGCCCGACTGGCGGCAAGATCCCGACCGGCCCCTGACCACTGAGGTCACGGAGGACCGGTTCTATCTGCTGGGTCCGGCGGGCGGGGTGCGCCTGCCCAACATGCTCATGCCCAAGCTCATGGACAACCACGGCAATTTCGTGGGCTCGCTGGGCAATGTCTGCCGCTGGCTGGCGACCCGGGCGGAAGCCCTGGGCGTCGAGATCTACCCCGGCTTCGCCGCCGCCGAGGTGCTCTATGGCGAGGGTGGCGAAGTGGTCGGCGTCGCCACCGGCGACATGGGCGTGAACCGGGAGGGCGAGCCCACCGCCGCCTTCACGCGCGGCATGGAACTGCGCGGCAAATATACCTTCTTTGGCGAGGGCGCGCGCGGCTCGCTCACCAAGACCCTGATCGAGCGTTTCGGGCTGGCCGAGGGGCGCGACCCCCAGAAATACGGCATCGGCCTCAAGGAGCTGTGGCAGCTTGATCCGGCCAGGCATCAGCCGGGCCTCGTGCAGCACAGCTTTGGCTGGCCGCTGGACCAGCGCACCGGCGGCGG
>CANCSY010000154.1 GCA_947380915.1 Beijerinckiaceae bacterium | reverse complement strand
ACCAAGCTCACCGCCTTCGCGCTGGGCGCCATGTTCGGCGGCTTTGCGGGCTCCTTCTTCGCCGTGCGGCAGAATTTCGTGAGCCCGGAGAGTTTCACCTTCATCGAGAGCGCGACCATCCTCGCCATCGTGGTGCTCGGCGGCATGGGCTCGCAGATCGGCGTGGCGCTGGCGGCTGTGGCCATGATCGGCGGCACGGAGATCCTGCGCGAGCTGGATGTGCTCAAGCAGATCTTCGGCGAGGGCTTCGACCCCGCTCAATATCGCATGCTGATCTTTGGCCTCGCCATGGTCGTGATGATGATCTGGAAACCGCGCGGCCTCATCTCCTCGCGAACGCCCTCCATCTTCCTGAAGACAAAACGCGCCGTCGCAGGCGCCCTCGTCAGGGAGGGCCAGGGATGAGCCGATGGTTGCGCGATCCGCTCTTGAAGGTCGAAGGGCTCACCATGCGCTTTGGCGGCCTGACCGCTGTCAGCGATTTTCATGTGAGCGTGGGGCGCGGCGACATCACCGCGCTGATCGGCCCCAATGGGGCGGGCAAGACGACGGTCTTCAACTGCATCACGGGCTTCTACAAGCCCACCCAGGGGCGTCTGGCTCTGGCCCGCAAGGGGGCGGCAAGCCCCGCCGCTGTCGAGGCGCTGACGCGCTCGGGCCGGCGTTTCGCGACCATGGACGGGGGCGATCTCTTTTTGCTGGAGCGCATGGCCGATCACGAGATCGCCCACCGCGCCCGCGTCGCCCGCACGTTCCAGAACATCCGCCTCTTCGCGGGCATGACCGTGCTCGAAAATCTCGTCGTCGCCCAGCACAACCAATTGATGCGCGCCTCGGGCCTCACCTTCTTCGGCCTCTTCAACACGCGCGGCTTCCAGCGGGCCGAGCGCGCGGCTGTGGCCCGCGCCGTGCGCTGGCTGGAGCGCATCAACCTGATCGAGCGCGCCGACGATCCCGCAGGCGCGTTGCCCTATGGCGACCAACGGCGGCTCGAGATCGCCCGCGCCATGTGCACCGATCCGGTGCTTCTGTGCCTGGATGAGCCCGCCGCAGGGCTGAACCCGCGCGAGTCCGCGGAACTCACCGCGCTGCTGCGTTCGATCCGGGATGAGGATGGCGTCTCGGTGCTGCTCATCGAACACGATATGTCCGTGGTGATGCAGGTCTCCGATCATGTCATCGTGCTCGACTATGGCCGCAAGATCGCCGATGGCGCGCCGCAGGATGTGCGTGAAGAACCCAAGGTCATCGCCGCCTATCTCGGCGTGGATGACGAGGCGGAGGTTGCGGAGGCGGAAAGCGAAATCGCGGGCATGGCGGGAGAGACCCCATGAGCGCGCCCCTGCTGAGCATCGAGGGCGTCGAGACCTACTATGGCAATATCATCGCCCTCAGGGGCGTCGATATCGAGGTGAACGCGGGCGAGATCGTCACGCTGATCGGCGCCAATGGGGCTGGCAAGTCGACCCTGATGATGACCATCTTCGGCTCTCCGCGCGCCCGCAGCGGCAAGATCATCTTCGATGGGCGCGACATCACGCAGATGGCGCCCCACGACATCGCGCGGGCGGGCATCGCCCAGTCGCCGGAGGGGCGGCGGATCTTCGCGCGCATGAGTGTTTACGAAAATCTGCAGATGGGCGCATCGATCAATGGCGGCGCCCATTTCAACGAGGACCTCGAGCGCGTCTTCGCCATCTTCCCGCGTCTGAAGGAGCGGGCCCAGCAGCGCGGCGGCACCTTGTCCGGCGGCGAGCAGCAGATGCTCGCCATCGCCCGCGCCCTCATGAGCCGCCCGCGCCTGCTGCTGCTGGACGAGCCCTCGCTGGGCCTTGCGCCGCTGGTGGTGAAGCTGATCTTCGACACGATCCGCGATCTGAACAAGCGCGAGGGGCTGACGGTGTTCCTTGTGGAGCAGAACGCTTTTCATGCCCTTCGCCTCGCCGACCGGGCCTATGTGTTGGTCAATGGCCGGGTCACCCTGTCGGGCGCCGGGCGCGAGTTGCTGGCCCGGCCCGAGGTGCGCGCCGCCTATCTGGAAGGGGGGCACTGATGGGCGCCAATGTCGCGGGCTCCTTCGAGGCCGAGGTTCTCATCTGGCTTGCGCTGGTGCTGTGTCTTGGCGGGGCGGGGGCCATGGCGACCGGGCGGGCGCTGGCCCGTACATGGCAACCCGCCGCGCGGCTCATCCCCTATGTGCTGCTGCTGGCGGCTGTGGCGTGCTTCCTCTGCTGGGCGCTGTTTGGCGTGCCGGTGATTCCGGCGTCCCGGCTCATCGCCCGAGGGCTGGCTGGGGATTGGGGCGAGGTTGCGCTGGGCCTGAGCGGCCTGGGGATGACTTTTGCGATGCTCTGGGCCATCGGCGCGGCGGGGTTCGCCCTCACAAGGGCGCGGCAGATGCGGTTGCAGTATCCGTTTCTTGCGTCTCGTCCGGGCGACCCCGAAAAATTGTAAAGCTTGTTGGCGCGCCCCCTTCACGGCGCGCGCAAAAAGCTTCATCCTTCCTGATAGGCGAACGGTTGGTTCGCGCTGTCATGGAGAATCGAATGAGCAAGCTCTGGTTGTCGGGCCTTGTCCTTGCGGCGGGCATTGGTCTTGCGGGCGCAGCCCATGCGCAGGTGAAGCTCGGTCTGGCCGGCCCCATCACCGGACCCAGCGCCGCCACCGGCGCGCAGATGAAGAACGGCGCCGAGATGGCCATCGCCGACATCAACGCTGCGGGGGGCATTCTGGGCCAGAGGATCACGATGAGCATCGGCGACGATGTCTCCGATCCCAAGCAGGGCGTCTCCATCGCCAACAAATTCGTCGGTGAAGGGGTGAAGTTCGTGGTCGGGAATTACAATTCCGGCGTCTCGATCCCCTCGTCCGAAGTCTATAACGAAAATGGCGTCCTGCAGATCAGCCCGGGCTCCACCAATCCCACTTTCACCGAGCGCAAGCTGTGGAACGTGTTCCGCACCTGCGGACGCGACGATCAGCAGGGCGCGGTGGCTGCCGATTACATCGCAAGCAAGATGCCGGGCAAGAAGATCGCCATCGTCCATGACAAGACGACCTATGGAAAGGGCCTCGCCGACGAGACCAAGAAGGGCCTGAACGCCAAGGGCGTGACCGAGGTTCTCTACGAAGGCGTCAACACCGGCGAGAAGGACTATTCGGCTGTCGTGTCGAAGATCAAGCAGTCTGGCGCCGATCTCGTCTTCTTCGGCGGGCTCTACACGGAGGGCGGGCTCATCGTGCGCCAGATGCGCGATCAGGGCGTGCAGGCTGTCATGATGGGCGGCGATGGCCTGGCCGCCGCCGAATTCGCCGCCGTGGGCGGCCCGGGCGTGGAAGGCTCGCTGGTGACCTTCGGTCCTGACCCCACCCGTCGCCCTGAAGCCGCCGCCGTGGTCAAGGCATTCGAGGCCAAGAAGATCAACCCCGAGGCCTATACGCTCTACAGCTATGCGGCCGTGCAGGTGATCAAGCAGGCGGCGGAGAAGGCCAAGACCCTCGACCCGAAGAAGGTGGCCGAGACCATCCACTCGGGCGCCACCTTCGATACCGTGCTGGGCCCCCTGTCCTACGACGCCAAGGGCGACCGCAAGGACGCGGACTTCGTGGTCTTCATCTGGAAGAAGGCCGCGGACGGGAAGCTGATTTACGAGCAGCTGTGAGGGGCGGATGGCGGTGGCGTTTAACAGGCGCCAACGATCAGCAGTCGTAGACCCCCACCCCGTCCGCTGGCGCGGCCGACCCTCCTCACATCGGGGAAGGGTGCGGGGTGGGGGTCCACGCATCTGGGTAGGTTCGCGCCTATCAACAGCGCGAACGGGCCTTTGATGGTGATGGTTACCCCCACAATTCCTTCGTCGCCAGCCGCGCGCCCTCCGCCAGCGCCTCGAACTTCGCCCAGACGATCTCCGGCTCCACTTCCGGGCGCTCGCCGGGGCGCAGGGTGGAGGCGAAGCCGCAGTCGGAGCTGGCGATGACGCTCTCGCGGCCCACGATCTTCGCGATCTTCAGCACGCGCTCGGCCACCAGTTCGGGATGTTCGATGATGACGGAGGCATGGGTGATGCAGCCGGGCATCAGCACGCGCCCTGCGGGCAGCTTCACATGCTCCCACACGCGCCATTCGTGCTCGTGGCGCGGGTTGGCCATTTCGAAGGAATAGTATTTCGCCTTGATCTTCACGATGAGGTCGGCGAGGTGCTTCATCTCCATGTCGCTGGTGCGCGGACCCATGTTGATGCCGTAGCAGGTGTGGTGGCGCACGCGCTCTTCGGGGATGTTGCGCAGGGCGTGGTTGAGCGCCTCGATGCGCTTTGCCGCCCAGGCGCGGGCCTCTGCGATGGTCTCCTCCGGCGCGAGCATGTAGTGCATGGCCAGGCGCGGATCGTCGATCTGCACGCAGAAGCCCGCGTCCACAATGGCCTCATATTCGTGCCGCAGCGCCTCGGCCACGGCCTCGATATGCTCGTCCTCGGTCTTGTAGAACTGGTTCTCCATGAGGCCAGCGCAGCTCGAGGGCGAGACCGAGGGCATGAAGACGTCGACGGGGTCGACGCCCACCAGGGCGGCCTTGAGATTGGCGAGGTCCGCCTTCAGCGGCTCCAGATTGGCGTAGGTGATGGGCGCGGTGCAGGCCCAGTGCGCCTGGGCCGAGCCCGAATGAACGCCATCCCTGTAGAAGGTCGGGAAGTTGATGTTTTCGCGGGTGCGGCGCTCGCCCAGCTTCGCCTTGATGGGCGTCAGGCCGCCCAGACGCTCGGTGGCGTAGAGCTGGAAGCTGGTCTTGGACTGTTCGCCATCGCTCACGATGTCGATATCGACTTCCATCTGCTTGCGCACAGTGGCGGCGACGGCAGCGGCGGTCTGGGCCTGCATGTCAGCGGGGTCATAGGGCTGCTTGGTCATGCGCGCGAAGAGCAGCGCGGAAAGCGCGTCCGGCCGGGGCAGGCTGCCCGTGTGGGTGGTGACGATGCGCTTGGAGCCTTCGTTGAGCCGCGACATGTTTTCTCCCTGAAGTGGCGTTTGATTATCCCAGTTCTAGCGCGGTCAGGCGCAGGGTGGAACCACAAATCTTGAGGAGATCAAATGGGCAGGCGCCCAGCGCCTATCCCAGCCGCGCCAGGGCGGGGAAAGTCTCCAGCAGCCAGAAGGAAAAGGCCTGCATGCCGCCCGTGAGAAAGGCGACGCCGGTGAGCACCAGCAGCACGCCCACCACCTTCTCCACCTTGCCGAAATGGCGGGAAAACCGCTTGATGAAGCGGAAGAAGGGCTCGATGGCCAGCGCCGCCCCCAGAAAGGGCAGGCCAAGCCCCGCCGAATAGACCGCCAGCAGCCCCGCGCCCTTCAGCGCCGTATCCTCCGTGCCCGCCACCGCCAGAATGGCGGCGAGGATCGGCCCGATGCAGGGCGTCCAGCCAAAGGCGAAAGCGAGGCCCATGACATAGGCGCCCCAGACGCCGACAGGCTTCTCAACCTGCACTCGCGCCTCCCGGTAGAGCAGGGCGACGCGCCAGACCCCCAGAAAATGCAGGCCCATGGCAATGATCGCCAGCCCCGCCGCATAGGACAGGAGGTCGATATATTGGCGGATCACCTGGCCGAAGACCGAGGCGGTGGCCCCCAGCGCCACGAAGACCGTCGAAAAGCCCAGCACGAAGAGCAGCCCCGCCAGAGCCACATCCCGCCGCGCCCGCCGTTCGCCCCCGCCAGACAGCTCCTCCACCGTCGTTCCCGCGATGAAGGTCAGATAGGGGGGCACGAGCGGCAGGACGCAGGGGCTCAGGAAGGAGAGCAGCCCCGCAGCCGCCGCCGCGCTCAAGGTGATGTCAGAAGCCATGGTTCCTTGTAGCGCGTTGCGGGCGCGGGGACAAAGCCCCGCCCGCGTCAGAACGCCGCCTGGTAGCCCGCCAGAACGGTCACCGCTGGCTGGTTGCTGAAAGCCTGACCGCGCGCCGTGACAGAGCCCGTCAGGCGCTGGGTCCTGTCGATCTGGTAGAAGAGGCCTGCATTGCCCACGGGGCGGAAGCGGTTGGCGGTGTCGGCGCCGGGCAGGGCGAAGGTTTCGAGGCCTGGGATGGCGCTGGCGCCGGTATAGGCGCCGGCCTTCTGTATGAGGTCATATTCGGCGCCGAGCCCGAACTGGAAGCCGATCTGATCGGTCACCTGTCCCTTGAGCCGCAGGCCCGCCGTGGCGGTGGTGAGGCTTTGGGAGAAGGTCGCGTAGGAGATGGGGAAATCCACCACGCCCTCGACAGCCCTTTCCCCATAGGCGCCCCGGCGCGCCAGCGTGTGGCGCAGGCCCACATAGGGGGTCATGACGGTCCCGCCATCCAGCGCAAGGCCCCAGCCTATCTCGCCCGCCACACCATAGCTGTTGAGGCTCGCCTTGCCGGAGCCGGCCTCCGCATCCTCGAGCGCCGCGCTGCGGGTGATGGCGAGGCGGCCCGTGTGCATGGCGCCGGTCAATTTGCCTTGCAGGCCAAGGCCGCTCCCTCCCTCGTCCCAGGCGAGGAAGGCGCCCAGCATGGGGCGCTGATCGCCAGACTTGAGGCCCTGTGGATCACGCCGGGCGAGGCTGTAATCGATGAAGCCGCCAAGGCGAAGGTCTGGCGAGAGGCGCCACGCCCCCGTCAGCACGCCTGCGCCTTCGCTGGCGCTGTCCGTGGCGCTATAGCGCGCCTGAAAGGACAGGCAGAACCCCTGAGCGTCGAAGGTCGCGCAGTCATAGTCCATGGCGCCGACCATGGCGGCGGTGCGGGCGTTCAGTGCCTGGCGCAGGTTTGCTGCATTGGCGCCGAGGGCGACGATGGTGCTGGTTGCGGACGGCGCCACCGGCTTTTTGGGCGTGGTGGGCTCTGTCGGGGTGTTGGGGTCGACGGGGTCGACGGGGTCAATGGGGTCGATAGGGGTTATCGGATCCTTGAACACGAGATCCCAGACATTCGAGGAGACCGACTGCTCAAGATACCAGGTCAGGCCCTTGAGGTTGCCGGACCTGTTCCCCGTGATCAATGTCGTGTCCAGATTGGAAAGCACGCTGTAATAGGTGCGTTTCTCGATCGCCGAGGTTGACGTCACCCCGAAACTCATGGAGCCCGTCGGGTTCGTGAAGACAAGCTGGCCGTAATAGGTCGATGATGTGATGTGGATGAAATAGCTGCCCGGCAGCTGGCCCTGATAGGTCAGCGCCTTCTGCGCCGGGATCGTCGAGTCGCCGCCCTGGTAATTGGTGAAGGTGTTGATGGTCCCCGTGTTGGTGATCCCGAAGGTCGAGCCGGTGATGACATTGCGGTTGGTCAGGTTCGTGATCGTTCCCGCATTGCT
>CANCSY010000153.1 GCA_947380915.1 Beijerinckiaceae bacterium | reverse complement strand
CGAATGCCAAAGCCGCCGCCCACGTCATGGGCGTGGACGCGCAGCTTCTCCTGGGGAATGCCGGTGCCGACGGAGAGGCCGCCGCGCATCATGGTCATGCCCTGGGAGGGGGCGTAGAGGTCGTAGATATCCTTGGTGGCGTCATAGGTCACGACCGCCGCCTTGGGCTCCATGGGATTGCCGATGATGCGCGGCGCATCCGCCACCAGCTTCGTCACATGGGCAGCCGAGGCGAAGGCCGCGTCGGACTGTTCCTTCGAGCCATATTCGAAGTCGAAGACCAGATTATTCGGCACATGGTCATAGAGCTGCGGGGCGCCGGGCTTGAGCGCCTCCTCGGCGTCCACCACCACGGGCAGGTCATGGTAATCCACCACGATCTTCTCGGAGGCGTCCTGGGCGATGGCGTGGCTGGTGGCCACGACGAGCGCCACCTCCTGCCCCACGAAACGCACGCGCGTCTCGGCCAGAACCTCGCGATGCACGGTGATGAACTTCATCCCGTCCTTGCCGGGATAGTGGATGAGGGAGGGCGCGGAGCCGAAGCCCGCCGCCTTGGTGTCCGCGCCGGTCAGCACGGCCAGTACGCCTGGCGTCGCCAGCGCTTCGCTCACATCAACGCCTCGGATCTCCGCATGGCCGCGATCGGAGCGCAGGAAGTGGGCATGGACCTGGTCGGGGAAGTTCCAGTCCGAGGTGTAACGTCCCCGTCCGGTCACCAGACGATGATCCTCGCGCCGTCCGTGGAATTTGCCGCTCATGCTCGCCTCCCGCAATTTCAGACCGTTGTTTCACCACAGGGGACGCAAGGGGCGCAAGTGGTCTTCAACCGAACCAGTCCTTCAACCAGCCCACCCCAAAGGCGCCCGGCCCCAGCGTGGTCGTCGCCCAGACGAAAGCCGAGGCCCAGTTGGCCGCCTGAAAAGGCCAGCGCGGCATCTGCGCCGCCCCGGCGACCAGGGGCACCACCGCCCGCAAGGGCCCGAAGAACCGGCCGATGAAGACCCCCGGCGCGCCCCATGTCTCGAAGAGCCGGTGCGCGCGGGGGATCAGGTCCGGGTGGCGCGACAGGGGCCAGAGGCCCGCGATCTGCCGGTGATAATGGTAGCCAAGCCAGTAGGAGAACCAGTCGCCCAGCGCCGCGCCCAGGGCGGCCGCAAACCAGATGGGCCAGAAATCGAGCCCGCTGGCGCCGATCAGAGCCCCCACGCCCCACAAGATGACGGTGGCAGGGAGCAGCAGCGAGATGAAGGCCAGCGATTCGCCAAAGGACAGCACGAAGACAATCGGCGCCCCCCAGGCCTCATGGGCGCGGATGAAGGCGAGGATGCTCTCGGCCATCTGGTCCATGGGCTATTTCACGATGGTGAGTTTTTCAGCCGCGCGAGTAATGCCGGTATAGAGCCAGCGGTTGCGATGCTCGCGAAAGGCGCCGCTTTCGTCAAAGAGCACCACATTGTCCCACTGGGACCCCTGCGATTTGTGGACGGTGAGCGCATAGCCGAAGTCGAACTCGTCGGAATCCCGGCGCAGGGCGTAGGGGATTTCGTCGTCGCTCTCGAAAAAGGCGGGGATGACGCCCACCCGCACCGCCTTGCGATTGGGATCATCGTCAGGCGTCAGGCTCATGCGCAGTTTCTTGGCGCGCATGGGGGAGACGGTCTTCACCTTCCACAGGCTGCCGTTGAGCAGGCCCTTGGTGCGGTCGTTCTTGAGGCAGACGAGCTTGTCGCCCGCCTCGGGCGTGGTCTGGGTGAAGCCGAAGAGCTCACGCATGCGCCGGTTGAAGAGCTTGCGCGTGCGGTTCATGCCCACGAGCACCTGGTCCGCGCCGGTCACGGCGATGGAGTCGATATCGCGGCGGGCGATAATGCGGCAATCGCCCCAGTCCCCATAGTCGAGCCGCCCGCCCTCGCGCACGATCATGGACATGCGCACGATGGGATTGTCCGCCGCCTGGCGATGCACCTCGGTCAGCATGACATCGGGCTCGACCTCGGTGAAGAAGCCGCCGCCCTTAACGGGAGGCAACTGGGCCGGATCGCCCAGCACCAGCACGGGCTTGCCGAAGGACAGGAGATCGCGCCCCAGCTCTTCGTCCACCATGGAGCACTCGTCGATGACGATGAGGCTGGCGGATTGGGCGGGGCTCTCGTCGTTCAGGATGAAGCTGGGCTCCTCCGAATCAATGTCCTTGGGGCGGTAGATCAGGCTATGGATGGTGCGCGCGTCCTTGCAGCCCTTGGAGCGCATGACCAGGGCCGCCTTGCCGGTGAAGGCGCCGAAGCAAACCTCGCCGTCGATATCCTCGGCCAGATGGCGCGCCAGCGTGGTCTTGCCCGTGCCGGCGAAACCGAACAGGCGAAAGACCTGTGGCTTGCCACGCTTCAGCCAGGCCGACACATCGGCCAGCGCCTTGTCCTGCTGGGGCGACCAAGCCATGGCGGGAGGAATCCTCAGGGGGGTTGCGACCCCCTGTCTGTGACATAGGCGGCCAGCGGAGGCAACGGACCCTCAGGCGGCGTTCAGCGCCTCGGGCGTATAGGTCAGGGTTTTGGCGATATACAGAAGAATATGACCGCAAGAGGCCGCCTTGAGGGGCGAGCGATTGAACCGCTGCGTCACCACATCCATCAACTCATCGAGCACCAGATCATTCACTTCGTCGGCAAAGGCGTGATGGAGGCCCAGCATTTCAAGGTTCCACCGCACGTCCTCGCGCGCCTTGCTCGCTGCTGCGTGATCGTCGAGAAGCATCGCCTGCCAAAGCTGGCTGTGGCAAAAGGTGACCATCCGCAAGGAGGCGTGACGGGGGCCGATCACATGCCCATAGCTCTCCCCGATCAGGTCGCAGATGATGGGGAAACACCAGAGCGCCATCTCCCGCCGCTCGGACGGATCGTAGTTATGGGCCAATTCACACCTCCCGCTCACTAAAGGTTACATTAACTATAATTATCGAATTAATTTTAACAATTTATGTATTTTCCAAGAGGTTTCTGCGAAAATCTGCTCCGCTCTCCCAACTGTCGGCGGGGGTGAGCCCATACCGCACGCCCTGCGAAACAAACGCCCCTATGGCCGGACGCCGCTTCGGTTTACCTTCGAGGCTCGGACGCTTTAGGATCACGAGACACAACGGAGGCCGCCATGCGTGACTGGATGAAACTGATCCCCGAATCCGAACGCCGACTCTACGAAAAGGCCGGTTTCATGGGTGATTTGACCCCCGGGCGGCGCAGCGCCCTGATCGTGGTGGATGTGACCATGGGCTTTTGCGGCTCCGAGGGGCTGAGTCTTGAGGCGGCCATCGCCCAGTATTCCACAGCCTGCGGCCCCGCCTCCTGGGTCGCCGTGCCGAAAATCGCCAAGCTCATCAAGACCTTCCATGAGGCGGATCTGCCCATCGTCTATTCCCTGAGCGATCTGGCGAGCACCGCCTTCACGGGCAAGGCGACCAAAGGCAAGCGCACCGGCGCACCGGCCCCCGGCTTCAATGATTTTCCGGCCTCCATCGCGCCCCGCGAACAGGACTGGGTGCTGGCCAAGACCAAGGCTTCCGCCTTCTTCCAGACCCCCCTGCCAGCCTATCTGGTCAAGTCAGGCGTCGACACGCTGGTGATGTGCGGCGTCTCCACCTCGGGCTGCGTGCGCGCCTCGGTGGTGGATGGCTTCTCCCATGGCTTCAAGACCTTCGTGGTCGATGAATGCTGCTTCGACAGGTCGGAGTTCGCCCATGCGGCCAATCTCTTCGACATGAACGCCAAATACGCCTCCGTCATCTCGCTGGAAGAAGCGCAGCGCATGATCGCCGGCCCTGCCCGCGCAGCGGCGGAATAGGGAGCGACCATGAGCAAGGCGCATGATCCCTTCGGCCTGTTTCCCTTTCGGGCCATCCCGGATGCGCCGAAGATCACCTGGCCCAATGGCGCCCGCGTCGCCGTCTGGGTGATACCCAATGTGGAGCATTTCCATCTGGAGATGGGGGATCGCGCGCCGGATGTGCGCAACTACTCCCGTCGCGACTACGGCAATCGCGTGGGCCTTTGGCGGCTGATGGATGTGCTGACCAGGCACGGGATTCGCGGCACGGTGGCGCTCAACGCCGAGATCGGAATTTATTACCCGCGCATCATCCAGGCGATGATCGATCTTGACTGGGAACTGATGGGCCATGGCCTCACCAATTCGAAAGTCCTGTCCGGTCTTGAGATCGACGCCGAGCGCGAGCTGATCCTCGCCACCCGCAAGGTGATCGAGGACTGGGGCCGCAAGATGCATGGCTGGCTGGGGCCGGGCCTGACGGAGACCTTCAACACGCCTGATCTGTTGAAAGAATGTGGCGTGGAATATGTCGCCGACTGGGTCAACGACGACCTGCCCTACCGCTTCAACAACGGCCTCTATTCGATCCCCTATTCGCTCGAACTCAACGACATGCCGCTGTTCAACAATCCCAGCATCAGCATCGACGATTTCAAGCGCCGCATCTGCGATTCCTTCGATGTGCTCTATGCGGAGGGGGAGACCAATGGGCGCGTGCTGGGCATAGCCCTGCATCCCTTCCTCATCGGCGCCGCCCATCGCATCAAATATCTCGATGAGGCCCTTCAATATATCGCCGGGCATGACAAGGTCTGGTTCGCCACGGGCGACGAGATCATCAATGCCTACAAGGCGAAGGAGGCGAAGGCCTGACATGGCGCAGCCGGACGAGGGCCAATTTCTGCGGGGTCTGTTCGCGCAAGCCATCGCCAGCGCGCAGCCGGACCTCTGCCTGCCGCCCCATTTGCCGCAGCCCCCCAGAGGGCGACTGATCGTCATCGGCGCGGGCAAGGGTGCCGCCAGCATGGCGAAAAGCGTGGAGGACCATTGGCCCGGGCCGCTCAGTGGCGTGGTGGTGACGCGCTATGGCTATGGCGCGCCCTGCCAGCGCATCGAGATCATCGAGGCCGCCCATCCAACGCCCGACGCCAACAGCCTGCGCGCGGCCCATCGTCTGCTGGACGCCGTGCGCGATCTCACCCCCGACGATCTCGTGCTCTGCCTGCTGTCCGGCGGCGGCTCCTCGCTGCTGTGCCTGCCAGGCGAGGGTCTGACGCTGGAGGACAAGCAGGCCCTCAACAAGGCCCTGCTGGCCAGTGGCGCCCCCATCTGCGACATGAATGTGCTGCGCCGCCACCTCTCGGGCATCAAGGGCGGGCGTCTTGCTGTGGCCTGCCATCCGGCGCGGGTGCTGACCCTGGTGATCTCCGATGTGCCCGGCGACACGCTGGAGGACATAGCCTCCGGCCCCACCGCCCCCGATCCCACCACCAGCGCGGATGCGCTGGCCATCGTCGCCCGTTACGCCATCAACTTAGCCCCCGCCGCCCGCGCCCTGCTGGAAAGCGGACGCGGGGAGACCGTGAAGCCCGGCGACCCCAGGCTCGCGGGCCACGACATCCGCCTCGTCGCCACGCCCCGCATGGCCCTGGTGGCGGCGGCTGAGGCCGCCCGCAAGGCGGGGGTGACGCCCGTGCTAATGGGCGACGCCATCGAGGGTGAGGCGCGCGAGGTGGGCAAGGTCATGGCGGGCCTCGCCCGCAGCGTCGCCGACCACGGGGAGCCCGCCCCCCGCCCCTGCATACTGCTGAGCGGTGGCGAATGCACCGTGACCATGCGCGGCGATGGGCAGGGCGGGCGGAACGTGGAGTTCCTGCTGGCGCTCGCCATAGCGCTGAATGGCAAGCCCGGCGTCTTCGCGCTTGCGGGCGATACGGACGGCGTAGACGGGGCGCAGGAGGTGGCGGGCGCCGTGATCGGCCCGGATACTCTGAGCCGCGCCCATGGGCTGGGCCTGAGCCCCCACGGCGCGCTGGCGCGCAACGATGCCCATACTTTCTTCACCGCCTTGGGCGATCAGGTCATCACCGGCCCCACGCGGACCAATGTGAACGACTTCCGCGCGATCTATCTTCCATGAGCGAAGCGCAGCTCCCTGCACCCAGAGGTTCGATCCTGAGCGAGATCGACCTGCCCCTGTTCACGGCCATGAGCCTGCATACGGTGCTCGTCTATCTGGCGGTGGTCGTGGCGCGGGTGACGGCGTCCTACGCCATGCTCGATCTCGGCCTGTCCTTTTTCTGGGTAGGCGTCATCTCGTCCGCCTACGCCCTCATCCCCATCTTCGTCGCGGTGCCGCTGGGCCGCCTGAACGACCGGGGCTATGACAGCCTCACCATCCGCGCGGGCTCGGTGGGCCTGGCGCTGGCGGCGCTGATCTTCTGGCTGATGACGCCCGGCCCGCTGAGCCTCTTTATCGCGACGGCCATTCTGGGCGTGGGGCAGATCACCTGCATGGGCGGCCATCAGATGGTCTGCATCCGCGCTGGGAAGACGACGCGCGGGCGCGATGCGGTCTTTGGCTACCAGATGGTCGCCATCGCCACAGGGCAAGGTTTCGGACCACTGATTGTGGCCTGGATTGCAGGGGATGCGCTGCTACCCCCCATCCATTTCCTCTTTGGCGTTCTGGTGATCGTGAGCCTGCTGGCGCTGGCAGCCTCCTTTCTCGTGAAATCAGGAGCTACTCGCGACCGCAAAACCGCCGCCGCCACGCCGCCGGTCGGTCTGCTCGAACTTTTGAAAATGCGCGGCCTGCTCGCCTATATCATCGCCAGCGTCATGACCATCACGGCGCTGGACCTGATCGTGATCTATCTGCCCCTGGTAGGCGCCGAACGACATATGGATGTCGCCACCGTGGGGCTCATCATGGCGGTGCGCGCGGCCTCCTCCATGACCGCGCGTCTGGTCTATGTGCCGCTCGTCGATTGGATCGGGCGCGGGCCTCTCACCTATCTGGCGATGCTGTCGCCAGCGGCGGCCTTCATCGTCGTGGCCGCGCCCGCGCCCCTCTGGGCCATCTATACCGCCATGGTGGTGGCCGGCATGGGGCTTGGCGTCTCCGCGACGCTGACCCTCTCGGGCGTGGTGGACCTGGCGCCGCCCACCGCCCGGGCCACGGCCATGTCGCTGCGCCTCACCGGCAACCGGATCGGGCTCATCATCATCCCCATGGCGGCGAGCATGATCGCGACCTTCACGGGCGCGGCGGGGGTTTTCGTGATCCTTGCTGCGGGCCTCGCGGGCTCTGCAGGCGGTGTCTGGAGCGGTCGGCGCCGGGACTAGGCGATGCGCCGGGGCGCCCCGGTTGACTTCAAACCCTTGGAACGGCACACAGCCCACGCGCCCTCCCAAAGGGTGGCTTGCAGGGAGTTCTCCGGTGCAGAACAGCGTCAATCTCACCCTCATCGGCTTTGGCGAAGTCGGCCAGATTTTCGCCCGCGATTTTCTGGCGCGCGGCGATGTGCGCGTCACCGCCTATGACCTGAAATTCGATGC
>CANCSY010000152.1 GCA_947380915.1 Beijerinckiaceae bacterium | reverse complement strand
CGCGCGCGCCGCCGCCTCGATGTCGTAGTCATAGAGGCCCTTGCGGAAGGCGATGGCGGTCTTGCGGATCTCCTCGTCGCGCTGCTCGATGCTTTCATAGTCCGAGTCGTAGCGCTTGCCGTTCTGCCGTGCCTCGGCCTGCATCATGGAGGTGCGCGGGCGACGCAGGTTTTCATAGGCGCGCAGCACGGCGGGAACATCGTCGCCGCCTCGCCCTTCCAGCAGGACGCCCAGCGCCACGGCGTCCTCGATGGCCTGGTTCACGCCCTGGCCGAGATGCGGCAGCATGGGATGGGCGGCGTCGCCCAGCAGGGCCAGCCTGCCATTGGTCCAGGTCCGCAGGGGCTGGCGGTCGAAGAGCCCCCACCAGAAGCATGTCTCGACCCCGGCGAGCAGGTTGGTCACGCGCGGATCCCAACCAGCGAAGGAGGCGGCGAGTTCGTCGCGGTCGCCGATGGCCGACCAGGATTCCAGCGTCTCATGGGGCGTCGGCACAAAGCCGACATAGTTGTACAGGGTTCCGCTGCGCACCGGGAAAGTCATGAAATGCTTGCCATCGCCCATCCAGACCTGATGGGTGTCATCGGGCCAGGCCCCGAGCTTGTCGCGGGCGATGAGGCCCCGATAGGCGCGAAAGCCCGAATATTCCGGCAGGCTCGGCTCCACCACGAAGGGCTGCATGGCCGAATTGATGCCGTCCGCTGCGATGACCACTTCCGCCTCGAAGCTCTCGCCATTGGCGAAGCTGACGGTCGCCGTGTCGGCGTCCTGCGAAAAGTCCACGGCCCGGTGGCCGGTGCGCACGGACTGCGGGGGAAGGGCGGCGGCGAGGGTGTCGAGAATGTCGGCCCGGTGCATGCCATACATGCCGTTCCAGCCCGCCGAATCCGTGGTGAGGATGTCGCCGACGTAAGAGCCGTCCTTGAGGTTGTAGCGCGAGCCCGGCCCTATCTTGCCGCCAACGCTGGCGAGCCTTTCGCCAAAGCCCATGCGCTCGAGCTGGCGCAGGCTGTTGGGATAGACGAAGACGCCGGCGCCGATCTCGCCGAGCGCGGCGGCCTGCTCGAAAACCGTGACGTCGAGCCCACGCCGCCGCAGGGCGTTCGCCGCCGCGAGTCCGCCCATGCCCCCGCCGATGATTGCTGCACGCACCTTCACGTCTCCCTGGTCTTCGCATCTCTGAGCGCGGCCGAAGCCGACGCTGAAGGCACGACCATACAGAGATTTGCGCGCGGGCGCCTAGCGCCACTGCGCACGATGGGTCTGCGCCATTTCGTTACAGGAGGCTTCGATAGGCCCGTCGTTGGCGCTGCCGGGGGCAGGCGGCTGCAACATCAAAATCCCACAAAATGGGATTTTGATCAGGATCAATGGCTGCCAACCTCCCGCATGGTTGAAGTGGGGTCGGGCGCATTCTCCGCGTCCCCGGATCACCATGCAGGGAGAGGCATCCATGGACACGCAGGTTCTCATCATTGGCGCGGGTCCGGTGGGGCTCACTCTGGCGCTGGATCTGGGGCGGCGCGGCGTGCCCTGCTTGATCGTGGAGCAGAAGGGCAGACCGGCCTTCCTGCCCAAGATGGAGCGCGTCAACGCTCGCACCATGGAAATCTACCGGCGCATGGGCCTCGCCTCGAAGATCCGCTCTGCTGGCCTGCGGGCGGACATTCCCATGGATGTCTTCGTTGTGCTGGACCTCGCCCAGCCCCCGCTCCTGCGCCTGCCCTATCCCAGCGTCGCGGAGGCCCAGGCCGACATTGCGGCGACCCGCGACGGGACCTCGCCGCTGGAGGCCTATCAGCTCATTTCTCAATATACTCTTGAGCCCCTGCTGGCGGCCGAATGCGAAAAGCATCCGCTGGTCACGGTCCATTGGAGCACCGCCTTCGTGGACTGCGCGCAGGACGCTGAGGGCGTCATCACGACCCTGCGCGGCGCCGATGGGGCGACCCGCACGATCCGCGCGCCCTATATGGTGGGCTGCGATGGCGGGGCGAGCCCGGTGCGCCATGCGCTCGACATCAAGCTGCGCGGCGAGGCCAATTCGCTCGCCCTGCGTCAGGGGCTCTATCGCTGCGACGAGCTCTATGACCGCCTGCCCCGGGGCAACGGGCCGGGTCATGGGCGCCACTACCATGTGGCCGACGATAAATCCTCCTTCCTGATTATGCAGGATTCCACCAGGCACTGGACGCTCCACGCGCAGGCGCAATCCGATGAAGAGATGAAGGAGCTTTTCCGCAAGGCGGTCGGCTTCCCGGTGGATTTCGAGATGCTGTCCTGCAACCCCTGGCGACAGAACCTGATGCTGGCGGAGCGCTACGGCAAGGGCCGCGTGCTGCTGGCGGGCGACGCGGTGCATCTGGTGATCCCCACGGGGGGCCTTGGTATGAATTCGGGCGTCGGCGACGCCGTGGATCTCGCCTGGAAGCTCGACGCCGTGCTGAAGGGTTGGGCCGGGCCGCAGATGCTCGCCTCCTATGAATGGGAGCGCCGCCAGATCGGCGACCGCAATGTGGGGGCCTCGCGCTACGCCACCATCGGGCGGCGCAAATGGCGCTCCATGTGGCGCCCGGAAATCCGCGACGACTCCGCCGAGGGCAGGAAGGCGCGCCATGTGCTCGCCAATGTGGCCGATGTGGAGCAGCGCAAGACCAATGAGATGATCGGCGCGGAACTGGGCTACCGCTATGTGGATTCGCCTATCATCTGTGACATTCCCGGCGGGCCGGAGCATCTCTTCCGCACCTATGAGCCCACGACCTGGCCGGGCGCGCGCCTGCCCCATGTGTGGCTCGACGATGGCTCGGCGATGCAGGACCGCCTCCCCGCCTTCGGGTTCACCATCCTGCGGCTGGGCCAGTCGAAGATCGACGCTGCCCCCCTGCATCAGGCCCTTGCCGCCTATGGGGCGCCGGTGTCAACGCTCGATATTCCCGACCAGATCGCCCGGGACATCTATGGCTGCGACCTCCTGCTGCTGCGGCCTGACATGCATGTGGTCTGGCGCGGCGATGCGGCGCCGGATGCGGCCGAAGTGGCGCGGATCGCCACAGGCCATTGAAGGTTTCCCCTTCGCAAAATGCAGGAAAACCGTTTCCGTCCGCCGCAGGTGTGCTAGAACGCGCCCGACCGGGCCTGTGGCCCAGCTATTGGGAGGGCGATGCCTATGACTGATCTTGCGAAGCTCAAGGAAGACCTTGTAACCGCCAACCGCGTGCTGGCCTATCATCACGTGGTCGATTCCTTCGGCCATGTGTCCATGCGCAATCCGGAGAATCCGAACCATTTCTTCCTGTCCCGCGCCCGCGCCCCCAATTGCGTTGAGGTCGAGGACATCACCGAATTCACCTTTGCGGGCGACATTGTCGGCCACAATCCCGGCAAGCCCTATTCCGAGCGCTTCATCCATGGCGCGGTCTATGAGGCGCGCCCCGATGTGATGGCGGTGGTGCATAACCACAGCCCCAATGTGGTGCCCTTCACCGTGCAGTCGAAGAAGAAGATGCGTCCGATCATGCATATGTGCGCGCCCATCGGCAACGACATCCCGACCTGGGACATCGCCCACAAGTTCGGCACCACCAATCTGCTGGTCACCAGCATGGAGATGGGCCGTGATCTCGCTGCCTCGCTCGCCCATCGCACCGTTGCGCTCATGCGCGGCCATGGCAGCGTGGTCGTCGGCAAGAGCCTGCGCGAAGTGGTCTTCACCTCGGTCTACATGGAAATCAACGCCGACATGCTGATCAAGGCCTACCAGCTTGGCGAAGGCGACATCCTGCCCATGACCGATGGCGAAGTCTCCGCCAATGCGGGCGGACGCGCGGGCTTCACCTTCGAGCGTGGCTGGGAGAACTGGTGCCGCCTGACGGACCGTCCCTATTACGCCGAAGAGTGGACCATGGGTCCGGGCTTCTCCAAGACCGACAAGTAAGTTTGTTAGGCGGCGCGAGGCGACTGTCGCCCCGCGCCGTTTTCACAGGAAGGATGAGGCCATGTTGAACGGTTTGCGCGGCGCCCTTGGCGCTTCCATGCTTGCATTGATGACGGTCGCGGCCAGCGCCGCCGACAAGGTCACCATAGGCATCGTCAATGCGGTGAGCGACGGCACGCTCTTCATCGCCCAGGACAAGGGCTACTTCCAGGCCGAAGGCCTGGAGGCCGATTTCGTCGAATTCGACACCGGCGCGAAGATGGTGGCGCCCATGGGCGCGGGCCAGCTCGATGTGGGCGGCGGCGCGGCCTCCGCAGGCCTCTACAACGCGGTTGATCGCGGCATCACCATCAAGCTCGTCGCCGACAAGGCCACCAATGTGAAGGGCGCGCCCTTTCAGGCCTTTCTGGTGCGCAAGGAGCTGATCGACAGCGGCAAGGTGAAGAGCCTCGCCGACATGAAGGGCCGCAAGGTCGCGATCACCGGCGCAGGCGGCAGCGACGCCTCCGTTCTCAATGAGGCCATGAAGAGCGTGGGTCTGAAATACGACGATGTCGAGAAGATCTATCTGGGCTTTCCCCAGCACGCACCCGCGTTCCAGAACGGCGCCATCGACGGCTCCATCACGACAGAGCCCACCACGACCAATATCCAGCGCCTCGGCGCCGCCGTGGTGCTGACCGGCAACGACGCTTTCTATCCCAACGCCCAGACCGCGACGATCATGTTTTCGGGCGATTTCGCGCAGAAGCGCAAGGAGGTCGCGACCCGCTTCATGAAGGCCTATCTGCGCGCCGCCCGCGATTTCAATGACGCCATGGTGAATGGCAAGTTGCAGGGCCCGGGCGCCGACGACATCATCGCCATTCTCGCCAAGCGCACGGTCATCAAGAGCCCCGAAGTCCTGCGCAACATGACCATGCATGGCGTGAACCCGGACGGCGCGCTGAACGTGGACAGCATGCGCAAGGACCTCGCCTTCTTCAAGCAGACCGGCGACGTGGCGAGCGCAACCGTCGCGGTCGAGCAGGTGCTGGACCAGAGCTTCGTGATGGAAGCGGCGAAGGCGCTGGGGCCTTATGTGAAGAAGTGAGGGGCGGCGCCGGGGGCGCTGCTGCTGATGGGGTGAGTGGAGCCGCGTCCGGGAGTGCGCGGTTTTTTTGTTGCGTGCTGTAGGGGTTTCAATGGCGAAAATTTATTGTTAAGCTTTAGTGTCTATGCTCGCGTTTGATGAGCTGGCCAAGAATGGTATGGATCTAGGAGAATCCTGAAACGAATATGATGCTGATGAGCTCCGACATACCGTTCAACGAGCGTGTGCTAAAGTGGGCCAGAGAATGGCAGGGGCGAAGCTATGAGCAGGCTGCAAAAAAGGCGGGTGTGACGGCCGAAAGGATAATTCAATGGGAAGCGGGCGAGGCGAAACCTACCGTGCGACAAGCGAGGCTGCTTGCGGATGCTTACGAACGGCCATTCCTTGAATTTTTCTCTCCCGAGATTCCGAGTGTTAGACGGTCGGAGCTCGTGCCGGATTTTCGCCTTTATCAAGAAGCGCCGGAGCCAGCGGAGAGTCGGGAGCTCATCCATATTCAGGAATGGGCGGAATCACAGCGATTGAACGCACTCGATTTGTTCGATCTGTTGGCGGAGAAGGCTCCCTCTTTTCCTCAAACGCTTTTTGCGACGCTATCGGATCGGCCTGAAGCCATCGCCGCCATGGCTCGGGAAACGATTGGATTTCCCGTCTCCGAGCAAATGAACAAATCCGTGGCTGACCGTGACAGGTTGCCCGGAAAGCTTCGATCCAGATTTGAGGCGCTTGGCGTCCTGGTTCTGAAGCATTCGGGGCTGAAGAAACTTCGAGCGCGCGGGATCTGCATATTTTATCCGTCACTGCCCATAATCGTTTTCGCAAACGAAGCGCCTGCGGCGCAAGCCTTCACTCTCGTCCATGAACTTGCCCATATCATAATGAGAAAGAGCGCCGTCATCGGCGAGGTTTATCAACCCATGGGGCCCACTGACATCGCGCGGACTGAGCGTTGGTGTGACCAGTTCGCGGCTGCGTTCCTCGTTCCTGCTGATGTGTTGGCTGAACATCGCAGTCGTCCTATTCGACCTGCGGAGCGTATTTCAGACGATGAGCTGAAATCATTGGCCGCGGAATTTGGCGTCAGTAGACATGCGATGCTGATCCGGCTTGTCGAGCTTGGCTATGTACACAAGGATTTTTACTGGAAAATAAAGAGAGCCCAATTCAAGGCGGAAGAAGCGAGCTATGAGGCCCATGGCAGGGCTTCTTATTATGCCTCCAGATATCGATCAGCTTGCGGCGATCTTTATACGGGCCTCGTACTTGAAGCATGGGCGACGGGGCGCATTACCAACCATAACGCCTGCGAGTTCATGGGCATAAAGAATTTGGCGCATTTGAACGCAGTCAGGGACCATTTTGTCGATTAAAGACAAGAAATATTGCCTTGATACGTCAGGGCTGAGCAATCCTTTGGCGTCCATGCCGGAGGACATACATGTGACGCTGTGGTCTAAGATTGAAATTTTAATCGCTAGCAGAAAATTCGCCGTAACCAAGGAAATATACGACGAATTGCTCTATCTCCCGGGCTCTGTAGGCGCGTGTATCAAGGAAAATTGCAGCGCCATGCAGCTTGAGGTCGGAGAGGACAGCTGGGATTGGATGGGCTACATTGGGCACGTCAATCGGCTCCGCGAAATCTACAAGGCGCGAATTTCCGAATATAACAATAATAAGAAAAACACCGTCGGGCTTAATGATGTGTCCATCGTTGCTTTGGCCTTGACGTTGAAGTTGCCTGTCATCAGCATGGAATCTAAGTCTTTCCAGACGAATGACAGCAAAATCCGGATTCCGGGCCTTTGTCAGCTGGAGGGGCTGAAGCATCTCGACTTCAATGAATTTCTGCGGGCAGAGGGCATCAAGGGATGATGCTCGTCTAGCGCATCCCCACAAAAAAACCCGGCCTCACAGCCGGGTTTTCTCGTAGATCTCAAAGAACCGCTTACTTGATGCCGAGCAGGCTCTGGGCGTTCTTGTAGCAGATCTTTTCCATGTCTTCCTGCGAGAGCTTCAGGTCCTCGAGGATCTGGATGGTCTCGCGGATGTAGCCCGGGCCCTTCTCGGGATCGAAGGGGCAGTCGGAGGCGAAGAGGACCTTGTCGGCGCCGTAGAAGGACAGGCCGCATTCGGTCGCGGCCTTGGAGCCGAACACCGCGCTGTCGGCGTAGAAGTCCTTGAAGTAGTCGAGGGGGCGACGCTTCATGTTCTTCAGCAGGGTCTTGTAGTCCTCATCCGTGGTGCGGTTGCCCAGCTGATCCCAGCCGGGGCCGACGCGGCCTTCAAAGAAGGGCACCATGGCGCCGAGATGATGGGCGAGAACCTTGAGGTCCGGGAACTGATCCATCACGCCGCCGAACACCAGGCGCGCCATGGCGACCGAGG
>CANCSY010000151.1 GCA_947380915.1 Beijerinckiaceae bacterium | reverse complement strand
GCTCGTCGATGCGATCCGCATGCTCGAGCGCGCCAATGTGGTCGATTACAACGGCCATTTCAGCGCGCGCGTGGGCGAGAACCGCATGCTCATCAACTCCGGCGCCTCGGTGCGCGGGGCGCTCAGCGCCGCCGACATCATCGCCATTGATCTGGATGGCAAGCCGCTCGACGGCAATGTGCTGCCGCCCCTCGAATTCCATCTCCATTCCGAGATCTATCGGGCGCGGCCGGATGTGAATGCGGTGGTGCATACCCACCCGCGCTGGTCCACCTATCTGTCGATGACCGGCCACAAGTACAAGCCGGTCTATGCGCAGGGGGTGCTTCTGGGCGAGATCCCGCTGTTTGATTCGCCCAATTCCATCAACACCAAGCCCATGGGCGAACAGCTCGCCAGGACGCTGGGCGACCGTCCCTCGGTGCTGCTGAAATCCCATGGGGTGACGGTGGTGGGCGCGGATGTGGTGGAGGCTTTCACCCTCGCGGTCTATCTGGAAGAAAACTCCGAGCGCCAATACATGGCCATGCAGATCGGCGAGCCCTATGTCTTCTCGGCCGAAGAGCAGGAGCTCTGCCGCCAGAAGCTCTGGGCCCGCAGCCTATTCAAGAAGACCTGGGACCATTATCGCTCGAAACTGTGAGCAAAGCGGGCGCGCCCTTTGCGGAGCGCGCCCGAAATTGTCAGTCCACCGGCAGCAGGCACACGTCCGGCCCATCGTCGAGCTGCATGTCCATGACGCAGAGCATGGCCGCCGTGCTGGCGTAATTGCCCATCAGGGCCACCAGATTGATGAGGCCGACGCGGCCGAAGATTTTCAGCGCGCGGGCGAAGGTCTCCGGCGAGACCTTGCGCTTGCCGAAGGTCTCGCGGCCCAGGGTGATGATGATCTCATCGGTTTCTTCGAGCCCTGTGGTGGGCTTGCGATGCTTGATCACGTCGATGACCTCTTGCGGAACGCCGCATTTCAGACCTTCCGGCTCATGGGCCGCCCATTCGAAGCGGCTGTCGCATTCGCGTGCGGTGATCAGGATCGCTGTTTCGCGGATGCGCGGCGGGATGCCTGATTCGAAGCGCAGGAACTTGCCCACGGGACGGGTGATCTTCGAGAGCTTCGGGCTGTGCAGGCTGATGCCGCCCGGACCCAGGAGGCCACGAATGGTCTGGCCCTTGGGGTCGGCGACATAATCGAAGACCTTCTGGCCCTCTTCGTCGAAATCCTCGCGCTTGGGCAGAGGCAGGCGGCAACGGGATGCGGGGTCAATATCAGGCGGCAGCATTCTTCTCTCCCTTGGGTTTTCCTATGGGAGAACGTTACCCCGAACGGAGCGGCTGCGCCAACTGCCAGAGGCCCTTAAATCGTCGCCTCGATCAGCGCGCGCAACTCGGCCGTCACCTCGACCTCCTTGTCGAACCATGACCGCCAGGCGGGGCGGCCCTGATGCAGCAGCATCCCCAGCCCGTTGACCGTGCGGTTTCCCCGCTCGCGCGCGGTCTTCAGAAGGGGCGTCTCGCCGGGGATATAGATGATGTCGCAGACTTCGGCCGTGCGAGGCAGGGCGTCGAGGGAAAGGTCGAGGGGCGGATTGCCCACCATGCCCTGGCTGGTCGTGTTGACCAGAAGCGCGGCGCCGTCCAGCGCGTGGTGGCGTTCGTCCCAGCCCAGCACTGTCACCGGCCCGCCGAGGGCTGCGGCGAGCGATTCCGCCCGCGCCTTTGTGCGGTTGATGAGGCGAATCTCCTTGGCGCCCTCATGGATCAGCGCATCGACTACGGCGCGGGAGGCGCCCCCGGCCCCGATCACCACGGCTGGGCCAGCATCCGCCCGCCAGCCGGGGAAGGCTTCGCGCAGGTTCTCGACAAAGCCATACCAGTCGTTGTTCGTGCCGGTCAGGGACCCATCCGCATTGACGGTGACGCAGGAGATGGCGCCGATGCGCCTTGCCCTGGCGTCCGCACGATCTACGATGCGCAGCGCCTGTTCCTTGTGGGGGATGGTGAGGTTGCAGCCGGCGAAGCCCAGGGCGGGCAGGGCGCGCAGGGCCTTCTCAAGTCCTTCCGGCCGAATGGCGAGCGGCACATAGGTCCCCGCCAGCCCATAGCGCTCGAACCAGTAGTTGTGCAGCTTTGGCGAGCGCGAATGCATCACGGGCCATCCCATGACGCCAGCAAGCAGAAAGTGATCAGGATGGCTCATAGGGGGCTCCGAAGGCGCGCGAGCGGTTTCCTAACCGGCGGGAGGCTGGGCGGCAAGGTGCTTCACGATTTTGCGGCTTCGCTGATTGCCAGGCTACGATTTTCTGGAAGTGTGACCTCCCGGCGCTGTTAATGGGGCGATGAAAACACTAGGTCTGTTGCTGGTGATGCTGGAAGGCGCGATCCATGTCCAAGGCCTCTGTCTTCAAGGTGTTGTGCGCGCAGGCGCTGCTTGCCCTGCTCGCGCTGCTTCAGCCTGCTTTGGCCGCCGATATGCGGTTTCGGCTGCTTCCTTTTGGCGATCCCGCCAAGTGCGGCGAGACCTGCGCGCAGGTGATCGGCGCTGAAGGCGAGATCAGGAATGATACGCCAAAGAAGTTTCTGGAATTCGTCGCTGCGAATCTGGAGGATCCGCGCGTGCGCAGCATCGTCTTCATCCATTCGCCTGGCGGGGGGGTCGACGCCTCCATGCAACTGGGGCGCATGTTCCGCAAGACCGGGGTTCTGGCCGTCGTGGCGCGGATTGCGCCGGCGGAGGCTGGGCAGGGGCCCGCGGTCAACCTGCCGGGCGCAAAGTGTTTTTCAGCCTGTGTCTACGCCCTCATGGGCGCCAAGAAGCGCGTGGTTCCGCCGTCCAGTCTCGTTGGCATCCACCGCATGTTCTTTTACGATGATGCGGAAGGGTCTCTTCCCGGTGAGGCCGGGGGCAAGCGAACCTATGGGTCGCCCCGCTTCGTGGCCCGGCTGGCCGATTACGCCAGCGCCATGGGCGTGAGCCGGAACCTGATCTACATGGCCGAGAAAGTGGATCCCGACCATATCCATATCGTGACGCCCGGGGAGCTGCGCCGCTGGCGGCTTGGCCGCGAGACCTACTGAACCTGGTGGATGGTCGGGCATAAAAAAGCCTCCCTGCGGACAGGGAGGCTGGTGGATGGCGTGGCCGTCAGGCCTGCCCCCGGGGTCACTCAGACAGCGCGAAGATTCGCAGCAGAGGACTTGCCAGTGCGCTTGTCGGCGACGAGCTCGTAGTCGATTTTCTGGCCTTCATTCAGCCCGTTCATGCCAGCCCGCTCCACGGCGCTGATATGGACGAACACATCCTTGGAGCCATCATCGGGCTGGATGAATCCGTAGCCCTTCGTTCCATTAAACCATTTCACGGTTCCCGTAGCCATGGGAGACCCTTTCTTCGCACGTGTAGAGGAGCCGGACAGCGACAGGCTGGACGACTATCGATCCGCTTTGGATGAGGGATAGCTTGTGCGCCGGATTCAATCACGGAGCTGGCCTAGCCATCGGCCGAAGTTTCGATGCTCGCAACATAATCTTGACGCGAAAAGAATGCAATGGGTTGTCAGTTGAGCTTTTCTACAATTGCGCGTGTGGTGCGGCGCCAGAGCAATGGCTGGCCATCCGCAGGAGGCGAGGGGCCTCGCCCGTCCTGCGGATCGTTTTTTGCCATGCCGTGCGCTCAATCGGACCGGAAGCTAGCCATACAAATAGCCGACCTGCTTCCCACCCGTCCGCAAGGGGCGGACTTCCCTTTGCGTGATGATCTGCCCGGCTAGGCCGTCAACCGTGTCCCGTTGGGTCGGCGTCCACCGGCGCAGATTTTCCATGCCGCTCATGAGGCCGAGGCGCAGGATCTGGGTGTTTTCGCTGACGCTCACCAGGTCAATCGAGTCCTTTCCGGCAGTGATGACATCGCCGGTCTCCAGTTCCTCTGTCTTGCCTTCATGGTCCCTGAACTCAGCGGAGCCGCGGATGACGCGATACATGGTGACCTCGGCTTTGCCGAAGTCCGCCATGTCGGCGATACCGGAGGCGCTCTTGGGCAGCAGCGACTGACCGCGCGGGTCTGTCGCAATGATGTGGCCGGTCACCAGGTCTCCGCTCGGGCCAGTGATGCCCAGATCACGCAGATAAACGACGCTTTCCGATTTGATGGGCACGCCTGGCGATGCCTCGGCCAGCGGCTTGTAGAGCGCGTCCAGCGAGAGCGGGTCCTGCAACCAGAAACCGGCTCCAGCGGGACGGTCATGCAACGGGTGGCTCCAGGCGGTGCGCGCCGTCTCATATTCGTTGATCTGACCATTGCCGACGATGGTCGGGTTCGGGAAAGTCGTGGGGTCTGTCACGAAGGCTTCGAGGAACTTCCCGGAGTAGCCCATCGTCAGGGCGTCCGGCACGATGGACTGCGGGGTTTTCAGGTTGTCCGCAGTCGGCAGGCCCGACCAAGTGTAAAACAGCTGGCGATGCACGATGGCGCTTTGCAGCATCACTGCGCCGGGGCCGACATAAAAAATGCCGCCGTCGTAATCGAAGGTAAAAACGCCAGAGGTGACGAGCACGAGCTGAAAGCCGCCCGGGGGAAGATGCAGATGGAAGTCGGTGGGGCCGGTATCCTCGCGATAGATCGGAAGATTGGTGGCCACCTCATGGAGCAGGAAGGCTTCATTATTGGCGCTGAAGCCATTGTCAGCGCGGTTATAGAGGGCCTGCGGACGATAGGTCGCCTGATAATGAGCGTCCTTCTGTCGGTCGATCACCGCAAACTTCTGCTTGTTCAAGCGTATGGGGTCGCCGTTCGGATGAATCAGGCCAGCTAGTTGGGGATCGATTCTCGCATATTCCGTCATCTCATTCCCCACTGGAGGAGAGCGCCGCCGTCAGTGAAAGGTCGTCGAAGACTTCCACTCTGCGGTTACGCTCGCTCGAACCTGATGGGATGCCATTGACCTGCTCGATCGACCAAACGGCCACCCTTTAAGTCCCGTGCGCAGAACTAATTGTGCGACGCACAAGAGGTTTTCGCAATGCCAAATAATATGCAGAGCCCTTGAAAACTGCCCGCTTTTTGGGACTTTTAGGCCTTTTTGGATGTCAGAGAGCAAAAGTGGGCTTGGGTTCCCAGACCATTTTAGGAGGGTGAAAGCCAACCGCCTCGCGGCGTCATAATGGCTGAGCCTTGACCTCAACGACCCGCTAATGCCTGATTTCCGAAAGGAAATGGCGAGAGAGACGGGACTTGAACCCGCGACCTCCGGCGTGACAGGCCGGCGCTCTAACCAACTGAGCTACTCCCCCGCATGGCATCGGCACCAAAGGCGCGTCAGATGCGAGAACTGCGGATTAAGGCAGGGCGCCGAGCTAGTCAAGGGCAATCCTCCCATCTTTTCCCCAACCGCGCGCCCGACGCGGCATTCTCCCCGGGAATAGCCAGAAATTTTTTTCGTGGTCGCTCGCCGGGATATTTTATGCATCGCCCGACCCCTTTGCATGGGCGTCGCTCGCCTGTAGGAAAGGCGCTGATCCTCATGAGGCCTATATTGGACCAGCTCTCCCCCCAGCGCGAAGGCGCTCGCGACGTCAGCCTTGTGGATCTTTGCACGGGCTTCCTCATCATTGGCCTGCTGGGCTTCGGTGGTCTGGGGTCCTCGGCGCATTACATGATCGTGGAGAAGCGGCGATGGCTGGGTTCGAAGGAGTTTGTCGAACTCTTCGCCATCTGTTCGATTCTCCCCGGCGGAAATTTCATGAACGCCACCATCATGCTGGGTGCGCGGTATCACGGGGTTCTGGGCTCGGTCCTGGCGATGGGCTCCCTGCTTTTGATGCCCCTGTTGATCCTGATCGCGGTCGCCATGACCTATGATCATTTTTCCTATCTGCCGGATGTCCGTGCGGCGATGGGGGGCGCGGCGTCCGCCGCCGCAGGCCTGATCGTGGCCACCGCCACCAAGCTGGGGCAGGGCGTCGTCTGGCGGGCTGCGCCCATTTGCTTCGCCGTGGCGACCTTTGTGGCGGTCAGCTATTTTCGGGCTCCCCTCTGGCTGGTGGTCCTGTTCATCGCGCCTCCATCCGTGATTCTCGCCATCTGGAACGGGAGGCGCGCGTGAGGGATGACGCGCTCCAGGGGCTTTTCCTGACCTTTGTCACCGCTGCCCTGTTCTCCATTGGCGGCGGTAGCGCCCTGATTCCGGAGTTTCATCGCCAGATCGTTGATATGAATGGCTATATGACAGGTCCCGACTTCGCCCGATCAGTCGCGCTTGCGCAAATCGCCCCCGGACCGAACATGCTCTTGGTGAGCCTGATCGGCTGGCAGGTGGCGGGTTTGCCGGGTTTGCTCGTATCCACCTTCGCCATTGTCGTGCCACCCAGCCTCATCGCCTTCACAACCTGGCGCGCCATGGAGCGACTGAAGGACGCAGTCTGGTTGAATGCGGTCAAAATGGGTCTCGCCCCGATTGTGGTCGGGCTGATGCTGGCTTCTGGCACGATCACGGCCCGGGCGGCCGACCATGACATTGTTGGTTACGCTTTGACGCTCGGCGCCGCCATAATGATGCATTTTGTGAAGCGAAACCCCCTTTGGCTCATCGCAGCTGGCGCGATTGTGGGAGTTGTTGGCCACAGGCTTGGCTTGATGACGCTGGTTTGACCCGCCCGTCCCGCCACCAGCGGCCGCTAATTTTCATCATGATCGGAAAAGGCGCCCCTGCGGCGAAGGTCCATCTTGCGCCAATATGTGCGCTGCGGTAGTGGTCCACACGTCTTCCGGGGCGGCGGTCGCCGTGGTCGTTCTGCGATCAGGTCGCAGTGGCTCCGTAGGGTCGTACGCTCTCCTCGAGCTTCCGGATGCTTAGATGCCGTCTTATTTGGAAGAGTATCTGCCCCTCGTGATCTTCATGGGCGTCGCCGGCTTCCTGGCCGCAGCCCTTCTGGTCGCGCCCTTCGTGCTCGCCTTCAAGGCTCCGGATTCGGAGAAGCTGTCGGCTTATGAGTGCGGATTCAACGCGTTCGACGACGCGCGCATGAAGTTCGACGTGCGCTTCTATCTGGTCTCGCTGCTCTTCATCATCTTCGACCTCGAGGTGGCCTTCCTGTTTCCCTGGGCGGTCGCCTTCAAGGATGTGGGGCTCTTCGGCTTCTGGTCGATGATCCTGTTCCTGGGCGTTCTGACCATCGGCTTCATCTACGAATGGCGCAAGGGAGCCCTCGAATGGGATTGAACCAGACCATGGTCGCCCAGCAGCCGCGGGGTATCATCGACCCGAACACGGGCAAGCCCGTGGGCGCCAATGATCCCTTTTTCGTGAGCATGAACGATCAGCTCGCCGACAAGGGCTTCATCGTCACCTCTACGGACGACCTCATCAACTGGGCCCGTACGGGCTCGCTGATGTGGATGACCTTTGGTCTGGCATGCTGCGCTGTCGAGATGATGCAGATGTCCATGCCGCGCTACGACGCCGAGCGATTTGGCTT
>CANCSY010000150.1 GCA_947380915.1 Beijerinckiaceae bacterium | reverse complement strand
CGTCAGCATGGCGTCCTCTCGAAGGTCCCGTCCCGGTGGCCGGCGCGCAGAGATTCGCAAACGGTGATCCGTCTCGAAGACTGCGGGAAACGCTTAAACAAAGCGTGAACGAACACTATCTGTTCGCGGTGCGTTCCGCAAGTGGACTGGCGAATTGGCTTAGTTGTTGATTTTTATGGAGTTGAGGCGCTCGGGCTTGAGAGGGCTGTGCGGCGGAACGCGAATCTGGAAGCAATTGGGGGGCGAATCACGCGCGCCGCGGATTGCCCCCTCTGACTTTTTAGACTCGATCAATGAAGCTAGAAGAGCCTCACTTCCCCGGTTCGAACAGCACCTTGGCGCGCTGCACGATATTGGCGGGCATGGAGAGCATGCTCTCCGCCACCTTCTGCGCCTCGAGGCCGTTGGAGGGGCTGATGTCCATCTTCATCTTGTCGGCTTCCGCCATGAACTCGGGATCCTTGAGCATCTTGTCGAAAGCATTGCGTAGCGCATCCAGACGGGCGGGGGGCACGTCATAGGTCGTGACGAAGGCGCGCGAGATGCCCATGTCGGCGGACATGAAGGTGAGAACCTGCCGGTCCTCGTCATTCTTCGCCAGTTCGAACATGAGCGGCACATCCGGCAGGTCGGGGGCCCGCTGCAAACCGATCTGGACGAGGATCGTGACTTTCTTTTCCGCCAGCCAATGGGGATGGCCGCTTTTCCAGGAAGCCCAGCTATTGGAACCGCGCCCGCCCACTTCGCCCTTTTCCATGGCGAGATTCACATCATTGCCGCCGGGATAACCCGCGACGATCTTGAACTTGGTCCCGACCAGCGCATTCAGCGCAGCGGGATAGATATAGGAAGTCGAGGCCGCGCCCGGCGCGCCGACGACCAGTTCACGGGTCATGACGTCCTGAATGCTGGTGATGCCTGTGGTGTGCCAGGAGTTGATGACATTGGGGCTGTTGGTCGTATTGCCGATCCAGCCGAAGCGCCGCACGTCGAACTCGACGCCCGGCGCGCCAATGGCCTGCAAGACCGGCATGTTCTGGAAGATGGCGTGCAGGACGGTTCCGTCGCGCGGGGCCACGCGGGCGAGGTAATTGGCAGCAGCGACGCCGAGGCCGCCGGGCATGTTGCGCACTACAACCGATGGACTGCCCGGGATGAAGCGTCCGATATGGCGCGCCACGAGCCTGCCGCGAATGTCATAATCGCCCCCCGGTGATGTGGGGACCACCATTTCCAGGGATTTGCCCTTGTAGAAATCCTCGACAGGATCGGCGACTGCAGCCTGAAAAAAGGCTGGGGCGACAAGGGCCAGTGTGGCGCTGACGAAGCGCTTCAGGCGTATGGACATGGAAACCTCCCATTGGGTTGTGCGGACAATCGGGAGGCGGGGCGTCCGTGTCAACCCATGGGTTGATCACACTCGGGAGGGATCCGGGCCCGGGCCGAGCGCATCCACCCGCAGCCGCTCATATTCGGCCCGCACAAACTGCTCACCATAGATCCGCTCAAGGCGCCGCACGGTGAAGTGCCCTTCGGCTATCTGCTCGAAATGCTGGAGAAAGGCAATGTTGACCGCAGCGCCGCCCATGGCTCCGATAATGGGAATCGCCTGGGCCGCGAATTTCTGCGAGAGCACCACCCCAAAGCGCGCGGCGATCTTCGACACGAGCTTGATGAGAATGGGCGCCGCCTCATCCACAACGCCCTTGTCGATCACGTATCGACTGGCCTCCGTCATGCTGCGCGCCAAAAGGGTTCGGATGGCGAAATAGCTGCTTTCCAGATGGTCATCCGCCTGGGTCCGTCCGCCCAGGGCGAAGACCTCTAAACAGGCGAGGGCGGTTTCGGGGCTCCCCATATCCTCCCCCTGGGCGCGGGCCACATCGGCGATGGCCCGGAGCATGAGGATGGTCGAGGCGGGCAATTCAAAGGGCAAGGCAGCAAATCCCAGCGCCCCGCCTGCGGCGCCAGACGCTGCGATAGCGGCTCTATGGAAACGGGCGGATGCTGGACGCTGGCCCTCGCCCAGACTGCGCAGGGCGGCGCCCATCGCCGCTCGCAAGGCCATATTCGCCCCGCGAGAGGCGGCGCCGCGCAGTCTTTCGGGAACGAATTGGCCCGCGGTTGCGATCTGCCGCCCCAACAGGTTCGTGATCCGACTTGCGAGGGTCGTCTTTTCAAGGGCGTCGACGGCGCGGCTGAGCGCCACCTGATCAGAGCTTGAGAATTCGATCATCTCAATCAGCCCGCCGGCGTCTGTCTCGGTCATGCGGCCATCCTTTTCATCGCCCCGAACAGATTTGGGCCGCGGACTTGCGTCCGGCAAGGTTTGGCGCTTATCAGTCGGAGGTCAATGTTTCGGCAACGTTCCTCTCTTTTCTGGTGATAACCGTCGCCCGATTGCGTTATGCTGCCATGCTTGAAAGGCGGGATCGTTCAGCAGCCTTGATCGTTCACCGTCAGTTGGTTGGCCGGAGCCCGATGATCATCTTCGGTCCCAAAAGCGAAGGCTTTGGATTTGCGAGCCAATCGCGCCCGGTGCGAATTGCCTCGCCAGTTGGAGGAGAAGGAGAATGTTGGTTCGTATCACCTTCGGCGCGGCTCTCTTTGGCATGACGCTCGGCGTCGCCTGCGCGCCCGCTCAGGCGCTGACCGCAAAGGAATGCAGCGCAAAGTACAAGGAAGCGCAGCAGGCCGGTACGCTTGGCGCGATGAAATGGAATGATTTTCGCAAAACGCAATGCGGTGGTGACGCGGCTGTCCAGGCGGTAGCGATCCCGCCGGGTCTGACTGCCGCCAATCCACTGAAACCAGCGTCGGCGACTACGTCCGCAGCAACCGGAGGCGTTGTGTTCCCCCTGGTGGTGCCAGCCAAATATGCGAGCGAAAAAGCAGGAACTGCCCGGATGCACACCTGCCGTGACCAGTATCAGGCCAACAAGGCCACCGGCGGCAATGGCGGCCTGCCCTGGATCAAGAGGGGTGGCGGCTACTACAGCGAGTGCAACAAGCGCCTGAAGGGTTAAGGCTGGCGAAAGGTTTAATCAGGCCGCCATGGACAGGAAGCTGCGCGCTCCGTATAAAGCGCGCGTCTTTCTGGAGGCCCGCCGTGCTGGACTTTTCCCCCGTCTCGACCCTTCCCGCCGACCGTCGCAAGACGATGGTTGATTGCCAGATTCGCACTTTCGATGTGACCAATGTGGAGGTCATTGACGCTTTCCTGGCCATACCGCGTGAGGGCTTCGTCGCCTGCGAGGATCTCGCCCTCGTATATTCCGACGCGCTCCAAACAGTTTCCTCAGGGGAGGTTCGCCGGGTTCTGCTAGCGCCCATGGTGCTGGCCAGATTGCTTCAAGGCGGGGATATCGACAGGGGCTGCCGGGTGCTCGACGTGGGCGGGGCGTCTGGCTATTCAGCGGCCATCCTTGCACAAATGGCAGGCTCCGTCGTGGCGCTGGAGTCGGAAACAGGGTTCAGCAATGCCGCCGCAGCCAATTTCTCACGGCTTGGTCTTGAAACGGCTCGTACGGTGACTGGCCCCCTTGTTCAGGGCGCGCCTGCGGAGGGACCATTTGACATTATTCTTGTGAATGGCGCGGTGGAGGAAGGGTTGGACGCCCTGTTTGCGCAGCTTGCGCCTGGCGGACGCCTGCTTTGCGTCATGCGCGGCCCTGGCCAAGTCGGCCGCTCCGGGAAGGCCAGCCGGTTTGACCGGATAGGGACGGATGTCAGTTCCCGTTTCCTTTTTGACGCAGCAGCTCCGATTATCACCGGTTTTGAGCGCAAACCCCAATTTTTGTTCTGAAGCTGACGCTGTCACCCCATTGCATCGCATTTTCCTTTTGATATCTTCCGTGGCGGATGCTCAAGCATATTGACCCTTGGTGCGGTAGGGTAGAGCGTAGCTGTGAGTTCGTGTGCGATTCCGTTGTCCCTTGTAAGGGCGCATTGCGGCAGTTTGTCTCGCAAGAGACCGCGTTACAGAGGTTGAAAATGATGGTGTTCGGCGCCGGGCGTCGCCCCGAAGGTACTTCGGGGTCTGGGGGCAGCTCAAGAAAGCGTTTGTTGCTTTCAAGTTCGCTGATCTGTCTTGCGCTTTGCGCAGCCTCCATGGGTTTCACGACCTTGGCTAGGGCTGAGAGCATCTCTGGAGCCCTGGCGAAATCCTACGGCTATAGTCCCGACCTGAACCAACAACGAGCCGCCACACGGGCAGCTGACGAGGCTGTGCCGCGCGCCACCGCCGGCTGGCGTCCAACCGTCACCGCGACCTCCACAATGGGTGCGCTGACCACGCGGGCCTTCGACACCGGCAAGTTGAAGACCGATAGCAATACTATTCCGCGCACCAACAGTTTGGCGGTCACTCAGACCATCTATAATGGTGGGCGTGTCGGCAACACAGTTCGGCAGGCTGAGTCCACGGTTCTCCAGTCACGCGAAACACTCCGGCAATCAGAGCAGGATGTGCTTCAGGCGGGCGCAACCGCCTACATGAACGTCCTGCGCGATACGGCGCTGCTTCAATTGCAGAATAACAACGTCGAGGTTCTGCAGCAGCAACTCAAGCAGACAGAGGACCGCTTTCAGGTCGGCGAAGTGACTCGCACTGACGTGGCGCAATCGCAGGCGTCCCTCGCCCAGGGTCAGGCCAGCGCCTTCAACGCCCGGTTCAATTTACAGAACAGCATAGCTGTGTACCGGCAGGTGATCGGGGAACAACCCCGCAATCTTGAGCCCGCCCGTCCCGTCGAGCCTCTATTGCCGCGGTCCCTTGAGGATGCGATGGCGATGGCCCAGAAGTCTCATCCCAAGATTCAGGCCGCCCTTCATGCGGTCGACGTAGCCGCCTTGAATGTCACGATTCAGGAAGGCGCGCTTCTGCCCACGCTCTCCGCGACCGGCACGGCGGCGGTCAATCGCGACGTAAGTGGTTTTAATAACTATCAAAACACTACTTATTCCGCTGTCGCGAGCCTTAGTGTTCCGATTTACGAAGGTGGCGCCACCTATTCCGCTGTTCGGCAGGCGAAGGAAACGTTGGGACAGGCGAGGCTTGCCGCCGATGTTCAACGTGAGGCCGTGCGCTCTACCGTGATTGCCGCCTGGGGCGCCTTTCAGACAACTAAGCTTCAGATTCAGTCCTATCAGGCGCAGGTCCGCGCCAACGAGATTGCGCTTGAGGGCGTGCGCGAAGAGGCCAAGGTCGGACAGCGCACCACGCTCGACGTGCTTACCGCGCAGCAGACGCTGCTGAACTCTCGGGTAAGCTTGGTCACATCCCAGCGCGATCAGGTTGTGTCTTCCTATGGGCTGCTTGCTGCCTCCGGCCAGCTTTCTGCGGCGACGCTCAGTCTCAGAGTTGATAGCTACGACCCGACGCTGCATTTCGATCAGGTCAAGAACAAATGGATCGGCACCCGGACCCCGGACGGCAACTAAACCGAACGCTGTCCCGCTTTGTATAGCATTCAAGCCCGCTGATTCTTTCAGCGGGCTTTTTCCTTGCTTGGACCAACCCGCATATGGGCTGGTTACTTAGGTCAATGCATTTGTATTTTTTAGAGAAATGAATTTTATATCGCCGCACAGATTCCCGTTTGTTTGGTCACTTATGGTCATTACCAAGCAACTCTAAACGGCATGAGCGGAAATGAATTGGCCAAATTTTGAATTTCCCACAAGGGCTTCATGCGTGGGCCTTGCTCGTTTGGTCCCCTGCGTTCAATGTGCGTGCCTGAGTGAGGTGCCGCTACGGTTAGATGACCTGATGGCCGACCACATTCTAGTTCCTCTGGTCTAAGCGTTATGAAGAGTCTTGAGCAATGAACGCAACCTCCGCCGCCGCCCAGCAGACCGTTGCCGAGCAACGAGGCCACGAGCCCTCCATGGAGGAGATCCTGGCTTCGATCCGTCGCATCATTGCCGACGATCATGTTCTGCCTCTTTCGCGTTCATCAGCGGCTCCGGCTCGCGCCAGCCAAGCTGAGCCGCAGCATGGCCATGGCGCCTATGATGATTTCGAAGCTGAGCCGCCAGCACGGCAGCCCATTCGTAGCGAGCCGCAGCGTGCGCCGCGTCCGGCTTTCCGTATGGACCCAGAACCCGTTCAGCGCATGCCCCCGGAGCCGCCGATACGGTCTTTCGAGACCCCGCCCGCCCGGCATGAAGATTTGGTGGAGCAACCCGGCCCGGCGATCATCTCTCAGGATGCGGGCGCTAGCGTCAGTTCAGCATTCAATGCGCTCGCTACATCCATGATGCTGCAAAATAGCGGCCTGATGGAAGACAGCATTCGGGAGATGCTTCGCCCCATGCTCAAGGCATGGCTCGACGATAACCTGCCGGGCATTGTGGAGCGCCTGGTGCGTCAGGAGATCGAGCGTATGGCGCGTGGGCGCCGTTAAGAACCCGCTCAAGATCAATTCCGCCACCAACGCAGCGCTGAAAAGGCGCTGCGTTTTCGTTTGTCGCGTCGTAATCTGTCACCAACATTGACAGGCGCGGGTCCGCGCGCTTTCTACGGCGCGACCCTGCGTAGCGACGCGCCCCCTGATAATTCCGGTTTCAAGCCATGATGGACAAGAGTTTCGATCCCGCCGCCGTCGAAGGCCGCATCGCTCAAGCCTGGGAAGAGGCGCAGGCCTTTCGCGCCGGGCGCCCGGACAGGGCAGGGGCGCCGCCCTATAGCATCGTGATCCCCCCGCCCAATGTGACGGGCTCCCTGCACATGGGCCACGCCCTCAACAATACCTTGCAGGACATTCTCTGCCGGTTCGAGCGCATGCGCGGCAAGGACGTGCTCTGGCAGCCTGGCACGGACCATGCTGGCATCGCGACCCAGATGGTCGTCGAGCGCCAGCTCATGGAGCGCAAGGAGCCCGGTCGCAGGGAGATGGGCCGCGAGGCCTTCCTCGAGCGCGTCTGGGCCTGGAAGGCCGAGAGCGGCGGAACCATCGTCAACCAGTTGAAGCGCCTCGGCGCCTCCTGCGACTGGAGCCGCGAGCGTTTCACCATGGACGAGGGCCTGTCGAAGGCCGTCCTCAAGGTCTTCGTGCAGCTGCATCGCGAGGGGCTGATCTACAAGGACAAGCGTCTGGTCAACTGGGACCCCAAGCTGCTGACCGCCATCTCCGATCTGGAGGTTCAGCAGGTGGAGGTGAAGGGCCATCTGTGGCACTTCAACTATCCGCTCGAAGGCGTTGTTTATGATGCGGAAAATCCCGACACCTTCATCACTGTCGCCACCACCCGGCCCGAGACCATGCTGGGCGATACGGCGGTGGCGGTGCATCCGGAAAACGAGAAGCTTGGCCATCTCATCGGCCGCCATGTGATCCTGCCGCTGGTGGGGCGCCGGATCCCCATCGTCGGCGACGACTATGCCGATCCCGAAAAGGGCACCGGCGCGGTGAAGATCACCCCAGCCCATGATTTCAACGATTTCGAGGTGGGCCGCCGCCATCTCGACAAGGGCGTGGAGCCC
>CANCSY010000149.1 GCA_947380915.1 Beijerinckiaceae bacterium | reverse complement strand
CCCGCCGACATCGAGAAGGGGCGGCGCATTCTGGCGGGTCCCGAGCCGGACTGGGGCGCGTGACCCCCGCCCTCCCAGCACTCTGCCGTGACTGCCTGGCCCCTGCGGCCAGCGACCAGCGCCGCTGCAAGGCCTGCGGCTCCCCCCGCATCCTCGCCCATGCCGAACTGCATCAGCTGCGTCTGGCCCATATCGACTGCGACGCCTTCTACGCTGCCGTAGAGAAGCGCGACGACCCCAGCCTGCGCGACAAACCGGTGATCATCGGCGGCGGCAGGCGCGGCGTAGTCTCGACCTGCTGCTATATCGCCCGCATCAGCGGCGTGCGCTCGGCCATGCCCATGTTCAAGGCCCTCAGCTTGTGCCCGGACGCCGTGATCATCAGGCCCAACATGACGAAATATGGCGAAGTTGGTCGCCAGGTGCGCGCCATGATGCATGACCTGACGCCGCTGGTGGAGCCCCTGTCCATCGACGAGGCCTTCCTGGATCTGACTGGCACGGATCGCCTGCATGGCGCATCCCCAGCCGTCACGCTGGCGCGTTTTGCAAAACGCATCGAGACGGATGTGGGCATCTCCGTTTCGGTCGGCCTGAGCTACTGCAAGTTTCTGGCGAAGATGGCCTCCGACCTCGACAAGCCCCGCGGCTTCGCCGTGATCGGCAAGGCGGAGACAATGGAAATTCTGGAGCCGAAATCCGTGGGCGCTATCTGGGGCGTGGGCAAGGTGGCGGAGGAGCGCCTGCGGCAGGACGGATTCCTCACCATCGGCGACCTCCAGCGGGCCGAACAGACCGACCTGTTTCGACGCTATGGCGCGGAAGGCGGACGCCTGTGGCGGCTGGCGCGCGGCCTCGACGACCGCGTGGTGGAGCCCGAACGGGAGGCCAAGAGCGCCTCCGCCGAAACCACCTTCGATGATGATATCGCCGATCCTGAAACTCTTGCGCGGACGCTTTTCCTGCTCAGCGAGAAGGTCTCCGCCCGGCTCAAGAAAGGCGAGATCGCCGGACGCACGGTGACCCTGAAGCTCAAGACCGCCGATTTTCGTCTGCGCACCCGCGCACGCGCCCTGCCCCAGCCCACGCAACTGGCCGGGCGCATCTTCGAGGCCGCCCGCGAACTGCTGAACAAGGAGGCGAAAGGCGAACGCTTTCGGCTGATCGGGGTCGGCATGAGCGACCTGTGCGAGGCGGCCGACGCAGATCATGGCGACCTCGTCGACACGAGGGCCGCGCGCGACAAGGCGACGGAAGCGGCCGTCGATTCGCTGCGGGCGAAATTTGGCGGCGCGGCGGTGGTGAAGGGAATCGCCTTCGCCCCACCGCGCAAACCCCGTTGAGACGAACCTAGTTCGAGCAAGCCTTCTGCGGCAGCAGTTCGAACTTGCTCATCTTGCCCGTCAAGACATAGTTGCCATAGTTGATATTGAGAGCGCCCGAGACGCCATTTTCATAGAGATCGAAACCCAGCACATAATTGGGCTCGCCGTCTTTCCGGGCGCCATCGAAATAGCTGACCGTAACGGGCCAGCGACGAACGCCCTTCAATCCCTCCGAATCACTGGCCATAGGGTCGGCTGAGGGACCGACCGCTTCACGGCCTATGACGCTCAGGGTGTCAAACAGCTTCATGCCGCCGTCCGAGCCATCATAGACCTTCACCTCATCAGTCTTGCCGCCCTTGCGGGCCACCTCCACCACCTGCATCATCTGGGCGGTTGGAAAGATCGGGCCGGGCTCGAAATCGGACTTCACCTGGGCAGGCTTGGTCAAGGCGACCGACAGGCCGCCATGAGGGTTCTTGCTGGCCTTGCCATCGACGCTTTCCATGAGCTTGCCATCCACAAAGCTGTCCGTCTTGAAGCGGAAGCCTGACCCGTCACCCTCTTCGAAAGTGGTGGAGCGCATGTCGGAGGTGCGCGATCCGCTCTCGTCGGACTGGATTTCGGTGATCTGGCGGAAATTCGTGACATAGCCCTCGCAGGGCGAGCCGGTGAATTCATAGACAATGCGACCGCGCGCCGCCGAAGGGGCGACCCCGCCGGTCGCCTTGCCCAGGCTCAGGTCATAAACCGCGCGATGGGAGATGAAGGCGGGACCTGGCTGCGCGGCCAAAGCCTGCGTAACCCCACCAAGCGAGACGAGGCCAAGAGTGAGGGGAAGAGTGAGGGCGGGCAAGAGCCCGGGAGAAATCGACTTGCGGCTTATCATCAAAGCACGGCTCCGGTTGCATGCGTGACCAGGGAAGTCTATGCGCGCTCCCCATGGCGAAAATACGATTTGGCGAACAGGCTGCAACCATTCAAACTCGCAATCAAGACAATCTTGCGGGAGCCCCCCATGACCAGTGAAGCCAGAACCATCGAAGAACGGCTGCGGGAGTTGGGACTGGAGCTGCCCGCAGCGGTGGCGCCCATCGCCAATTATGTCCCTTTCGTGCGGACAGGATCGCTGCTGATCATGTCCGGGCAGTTGCCTCTGGACAATGGCAAGCTGCCTGAGGCCTTCAAGGGCAAGCTGGGCAAGGATGTGTTCAACGAGGCTGGCCAACAGGCAGCAAGACTGGCCGCCATCAACGTGCTGGCGCAGGCGCAGGTGGCGCTTGGCGATCTGGGCCGTGTGCGCCGCGTGGTGCGCCTGGGCGGCTTCATCAACGCCACGCCCGGTTTCACAGCCCTGGCGGCCGTCATGAACGGCGCTTCGGACCTGATGGTGCAGGTGTTCGGCGACCGGGGGCGCCATGCGCGCACCACAGTTGGGGTTAGCGAACTGCCCATGGACGCGGCGGTGGAAATCGACGCCATGATCGAATTCGAATGATGAAGGCGCCCGCCTGGCTCACCGCCCGCCCCATCGCCCACCGCGGCCTGCACGACTGCGGGGCGGGCGCGGTCATGGAGAATAGTCCATCAGCCGCCAGAGCAGCCATTGCGCATGGATTCGCCATCGAATGCGATGTGCAACTGTCTGGGGATGGCGAGGCCGTGGTCTTCCATGATTTCACGCTGGAGCGCCTGACCGCGCAGACTGGCCGCGTGGATGGGCTGCTTGCGCGCGAGTTGCAGGAGACCCGCCTGCGCGGCGGCGACCCCATCGCCACCCTGCCAGAGTTCCTGAGCCTTATTGGCGGCGCCACACCGCTGGTCTGCGAAATCAAGAGCCGTTTTGATGGCGACCTGCGGCTGGCGGAGCGCGTGGCGGCCTGCGCGGCGGGTTATGCTGGGCCGATGTGCATCGAGAGCTTCGATCCCATCGTGATGGCGCATCTGCGCGTCCACCAGTCGCAATTGGACATCGAGCATGTCCCCCTGGGCATGGTGGCGATGGCCAATTACGATCAGGCTAATTGCGAATGGTCGCATCTGGACGCGAATAAGAAACGCGCACTGGCGCAGTTCCTCCACTTCGAGCAGACGCGCCCCGATTTCCTCTCCTACAGCCTGCGCGACCTGCCCCAAGCCGTGCCGCATCTGTGCCGCACAGGACTTGGCATGCCCGTGACGATATGGACCGTCCGCTCAGCGGCGGATTGCGCCATGGCGCTGCATCATGGCGATCAGATCGTGTTCGAGGGAGATGTCACGAAATGCCTGGGGGATTATTGAACTGCATTAATTTTGAAACATAATTTTTATATTTTGTAATAAAAATTTCAATAAATAACTAAAGCTGATGTTATAAAAATAATTTACCCAACAAATATGAAAAAAAATATTACTGTTTCTAAAAAAGTTACATTAATTGGTTTACATGCTTATCATATGTAATGTTACAAACATTGCTATTTGCTGAGGTTCGCCAATGAACCTATGCGTCAGGCGCGATCATCCCAACCAGGAATGTCCGCTCAACGATTGGCGACTCGGCTCAAATAACGAGGGCCTCTCCATGCTGTTGAACACAAAACGCCTCCTCAAGAATATCGATGTCGCCAATCAGGATATGGCGCAAGACACATTCATGGTTCAGTTCGAATTGGGAACCGATCCAGCTGCGATTACGCAAGGGCTCCTGGAAATCGACGCCCAGCCCATCAGCACGATCACGCCCCCAAACATGGAAGACGGGCGAGGCCCCCTTGTTCTGGTGAAGATGGTGAACGATCAGGACTCGGGGCAGGCTGTCGAGACCCTCTCCAGAATGCCAGGCGTGACTTTTGCTGAACCGAACGCGCCGATTTCCATCGAGGCCCAAGCCCCGGCCACCGACGATTCAATCGCCACGATCGCCGCCATCAGCAATGACGCCAGCTACACGAATGGCGGGTTGTGGAACATGTATGGCGACAAGACCGCCACCGCCAACCAATTCGGCGGCCAGGCGGGCGAGGCCTGGGCGGCCGGCTTCACGGGCACGATGAAAACCGTCGTGGGCGTGATCGACAGCGGCGTCGACTACACCCATCCCGATCTCTATCTCAACATCTGGCTCAACCAGAGCGAAATCTCCGCCACCCTGAAAGCCTCTTTGAAAGATACGGATGGCGACAGCCTCATCACCTTCCGCGACCTGAACAACGTGGCGAACAAGGCCTGGGTCACCGACATCAATAAAAATGGCTATATCGATGCAGGCGACCTGCTGAAGGATGCGCGCTGGGCGGACGGCGCAGATCAGGACAACAACGGTTTCAAGGACGATCTGATCGGCTGGGATTTCGCGAACAACGACAATGATCCCTTTGACGACAATGGCCATGGCACCCATGTCTGCGGAACCATCGGCGCCATGGGCGGAAATGGTGTCGGCGTCGCCGGCGTTGATTGGAACGTGCAAATCGTCGCCATGAAATTCATGGGCGCGAATGGATCGGGGCTGACCGCCAATGCGATCCAGGCGGTCAACTACTTCACGATGGAGTCGAAACTGGCGCCGACCAGCGAAAACTTTGTCGCGACGAATAATTCCTGGAGCATCGGCGGCTTCTCGCAAGCCCTGAGCGATGCGGTGACGCTGGCTGCGAAGAATGACATCCTTTTCATCGCCTCAGCGGGAAACTCGGCCGTCAATACGGATGTCTATGGCAACTATCCCTCCAACCTCTCGACAGCGACCACCGCAGGATATGACGCGGTCATCTCCGTGGCCTCTTTGACTGACGCTGGCGGCCTCTCATACTTTTCAAATTATGGCTCCAAGACGGTGGATCTGGCGGCGCCCGGGTCCGCCATCTACTCGACCCTGCCCGGCGGCGGGTATGGAACCCTGAGCGGCACCTCCATGGCGGCGCCTCTCGTCACTGGCGCGGCCGCTCTTTACGCATCGGCGCATCCGGACGCGACGGCGGCGGAAATCAAGGCCGCCATTCTTGCAACCACCGACGCCACCGCATCCCTTGCTGGCAAGACGGTTACGGGAGGGCGTCTCGATATCGGCAATCTCCTGGATTTCGGAACGACGTCGAGCGAGATCATCGGCGCCCTCAATACGGACAAGGTTCTTGTCGTCAATGCGTCGCGGCAATCCACGATTGATGTTGCGGGCGATCAGGACTGGTTCAAGGTCAATATGGTCGGCGGCTATCGCTATGATTTCGCCATGGACGCCGCGACTGGATCGAATCTTGATCCATCGCTTTGTCTGCGCAATGCAGCGGGAACCCAGCTTGCCTTCAACGACGACGCCGTTGGCAAGAATTCCCGCCTGTCCTTCACCACCATGACTGATGGAACCTTTTTCATCAGCGCGCAGGCCTACAGTTCCTATGTTGGCGGCTACACGCTTTCCATGACGGCGACGCAAGTTCCCTTCAATCTGGTCGGCGGCTCGGGAGACGACGTCCTGACCGGCGGCGGCATGAATGACACATTGACCGGCCTTGATGGCCGCGACACGCTCGATGGCGGCCTTGGCGCCGACACCATGATCGGGGGCGTTGGCGATGATGTCTATTACGTCGATAATATCGGCGACAAGATTGTGGAGCTCAGAGCCCAGGGCGTCGACACCGTCTATGCATCCGTCAGCTACACATTGGGCGACTACGTTGAAAAACTGAATCTGGCGGCCTACGCGAACATCAACGGAACAGGCAGTGCGGACAACAATGTCATCACCGCCAGTTACGGCAATAACATCATCGATGGCGGCCTCGGCGCCGACACCATGGCGGGCGGCGCCGACGATGACACCTATTACGTCGATAATGCAGGCGACATCGTCACCGAAGCCCGCTTTGCTGGCGATGACCGCGTCTTCTCCTCCATCAGCTACAAGCTGACCGACAATGTCGAGACCCTGACGCTGACCGGATCTGCGAACATCAACGGCGCAGGCAACGGCCTCTTCAACAAGATCTATGGAAACGCTGGCGACAACATCCTTGATGGCGGCGCAGCCGGCGACACCATGTATGGCGGGGCGGGAAACGACACCTATATCTTCGATAACAACGGTGATTACGCGGTCGAATACGCCGATCAGGGAACGGACACCGTCATGACGCCTGCATCCTATTTTTGGAAGGCGAATATCGAGATCCTGACCTTGACTGGAAGCGGCGACCCCAGTGGCTTCGGCGATGGCGCCAATAATGTGATGAACGGCAACAGCGGGGCGAATACGCTCTGGGGCTATGGAGGCAATGACAGCCTGTCGGGGGGCGCCGGCGCGGATTACCTCGCGGGCGGCGACGGCAATGACACATTGAATGGCGGCCTTGATGGCGATCTTCTGGATGGCGGCAATGGCGCGGACATTTTCCTTTTCAACAGCGCGCTGGGCCCCGCCAATATCGACTCCATCGCGGGTTTCAATGTGGTCGATGACACGATCTGGCTGGACCGTTCTGTGTTCAGCGCCATGACCAACACGGGCGCGCTCGCGGCCGGCGCATTCATTAACGCAGCGGCGGCTATAAATGCTGACAACCATATCATCTTCAACAGCGCCACAGGTGGGTTGTATTACGATGCGGATGGCAATGGCGCAGGCGCAGCCATCCAGTTCGCCACCATGTCGAATACGGTCGGGAAATTGTCCGCCGCCGATTTCGTGGTGATTTGAGCACAGGCTGTGAAAGCCCAAGCAAAAAGGGCCTTCGCTTTCCACAAGCGGGGGCCCTTGGCTTTTGAGGGATAAAGATCAGATCGCAGCCGCCTGCCTTATCTCTGGCCCTGAGCGCAGCGGCTCGTCGCCGCGATACGAAGCGTCGATGGTGAGTTCACCCCCCGACACGCGCGAGACGCAGACGCAGATCTTCCTGTTTTCCGCATGCTGCGCCTTGCTGAAGAAGACGTCGCGATGGTCGATGGCTCCGGTGAAGGACACGATGTCCACCACGCAGAGCCCGCATTCGCCGCGCCTGCAATCGGCCACCACGCCCACGCCCACAGATTCCAGCGCGTCGAGCATGGACTGGCCGGGCTCCACCTCCACGCTCACGCCCAGGCGCGGCGCATGGACCGTGAAACGCTCGGAGGCGAAGCGTCCGCTGGAGCCGAAGGTCTCATAGACGAAGCAGTCCGGCCTGCGCCCGCTGGCCTGCCAGAGGCCGCGCGCCCCTTCGAGCAAGGCGATGGGACCGCAGACATAGGCC
>CANCSY010000148.1 GCA_947380915.1 Beijerinckiaceae bacterium | reverse complement strand
GGTCTCATAACCCAGCAGGCGGGCGCGTTCGGTGCGCAGGGCCAGCGTGCGGGCGATGACGGCGCCATTGTCGGTCTCCCCGCCGGTCTCGCCGCGCAGGGACCATTGGCGGAACAGGGTCTCGCGCAGATCGCGGCGGGTGGAATGGGTGAGGAAGGCCTCCACATTGCCGCGCGCCAGGCTCACCGCCCATTTGCCCGCATGGCCGCGCTCGGTGGCCAGAGCCGCCGCGGCGGCGCGGAAATCTGCCGGAAGGCCTTCAAGATCGGCTTCCGACTCCAGCACCAGCACGAAGCCGGATTCGTCCTTCAGCACATTCTGCGAGAAGCGGGTGCCAAGGGTCGCCAGCTCCTCGGTGATGGCGCCGAGGCGCTGGCGCTGCGCCTCGCCCAGCTTCGCCCCCGCCCGGATGAAGGCCTTGTGCTTGCGCTCGAGGACCCGCAGCTGCTCGGGGCTATAGGCGACCTGCGCGCGCCCCTCGAAAACGGCGTCCACCCGGGCGAAGAGCGTGGGGTCGAGGAAGATTTCGCTGTAGTGGCGCGCCAGCAGGGGCGACATTTCCCGCTCCACCGCCCGCAGGGCCTCGGTGGATTCCGTACCCGCGAGGTTCCAGAACACGGAGCCGACGCGCTTCAGGGCCTCCCCCGCCCGCTCCATGGCCACGATGGTGTTCTCGAAATCGGGCCTGGCGGGGTCGTTGATGATGGCGGCGATCTCGGCCTTGTGGGCGGCGAGCGCCACGTCATAGGCCTCGCGGAAATGGCCGGTCTCGAGCCGGTCGAAGGGGGGAATCTCGAAAGCGGTGGTCCAGGATTCGAAAAAGGGATTGGCGGACAAGGCGGGCTCCGGGGACTGAGGTCTCCGCAAGCTAGGAACTGGCGCCGCCAAGAGCAAGCGTTACTGATGCGGTGGGGGCCGTCTCACGAGCTGAAAGGCTTGAGATCGCTCACCACCCAGGGGCCGTCGCCGGTCCGGCAGCCCCGGCCCTGCAACCGCCGGGCGGGCGCGCCGCCCTCGATATCCGCCAGAAAGGCCCGGCAGGTCTGCCCATCGGCGGCATAGACGAAGCCCACCGCGGTCATGGACCCGCGCATGCCGGTGGCCAGATTCTCCCAGATGACCGCCGTCTCCGCGCCCTGCGGATCCAGCGCGCTGGCCAGCGCCTTGCTGGCCTGGGCCCAGTCTTCCGTGCTGAGCAGGGGAACCGGCGAAGCGGCGAGGCCGGGGGAAGGAGCCCTTATGGAGCCCGTAATATCCTCGTCCGTCATCAGGCCCGCCATGGGCCCGCCGGTCATGCAGCCGCCCGTCATCAGCACAAGGCACAGAACAGCCGCCCGCGCCAAAGCCCGGCTGGTCCGCTCCCTCGACTGGCTGTAGACTGCACGCATCCGCGACGCCCCGATACGGCGAGCCGGATAAGCCGACCCAACGACAGAGGCTGCCTTGGAACAATTAACAGACCGTGAGCGCGCGCCGGAAACCGAGCCATTCGACCGTTTTGCAGAGGCTTTGACCCTCGCCACCCAGAGCGAGCCCAATGATCCCACGGCCATGGCGGTGGCCACCGTCGATCCGCAGGGCATGCCCAATCTGCGGATGGTCCTGATGAAGGACTATGATCTCAGGGGCTTCGTCTTCTACACCAACCGGCAAAGCGCCAAGGGCTGCGAGCTCGACGCCAGCTTCAAGGCCGCCGCCAATTTCCACTGGAAGAGCCTGCGGCGGCAGGTGCGCCTGCGCGGCGAGGTGGAGGAGGTGACGCTGGCGGAGTCAGACGCCTATTTCGCCAGCCGCCCCCGCAACAGCCGCATCGGCGCCTGGGCGAGCCAGCAGAGCCAGCCCATGGAGAACCGCTTCGCCCTCGAAAAGGCGGTCGCCGTCCAGGCCGCGAAATTCGGCCTGGCCGACATCCCCCGCCCGCCGCACTGGATCGGCTATCGCATCAAGCCCGTCTATATCGAGTTCTGGACCGACAAGCCCTTCCGCCTGCACGAACGCATCGTCTATCGCCGCGACAGGCCGGAAGGGGATTGGGGGGTGGAGCGGTTGTTTCCGTGAGGGTGACAGCCGACCTCAGTCAACCCTGAGGTTACGCGCGGCCAATAGCTCCCTGCCGCGCGCGATGATCTCGTTGCGGTCAAACGGTTTGATCCGGCCAGCCGCTACATCCGCCAAACCCTTGTTAATGGCGGATTTCAGCGCCGCAGTGTCAGCTTGCTCCTGAGCAATCCGCCACAGGGTGTCGGCGGACATATCAATATCGTCGCCCCAGACCACATCCGCGCCAAATTCGCCAAGCTGGACCCGGCCAAAAAGTTCTGGAGAATTGCGCAAGGGAGCATAGAGGCGAAACGCATTGACGAGAGCCGAGACGTCAACTCGGCTCTCATCGCCATTCCGCCAGCGAATATGCAGGGTGAGCGGACTCGCATCAGCCGCCACCGCAGCGATTTGGGGCAAGCCGCTCATCCCGCACCCCCTCAATAACTCTGCGCGATCTTGCGAAGCCGTTCCGCCACGCTGGCGGGCATTTCGTAGACGCGCTTGATCTGGGCCTGGATCTGCTCGCCGCTGCGGGGTTTGTCGACCTGCAACTGCTGCTTGGCCGCTTCCGCGAGGAAATCCGGGTCCTTGAAGGTGTCCAGCATGGCCTTGCGCAGCGCGGCCGTGCGCTCGGGCGGCAGGCCCGGGGGGGCGACGAAGGGGCGGCCTGCCGCCAGCGGCGCATAGGCGGCCTCCATCAACATGCGGTCCTCCTCCTTCTTGATGAGGTCGGGGCCGAAGGGCACATCGGGGAGATCGGTCTCCTTCTCCGGCCCATACTGGACAAGGATACGGATCTTCTTTTCCGGCAGCCAGTTCGGCTTGGTCGAGGTGAGCGAGGACCAGAAGGTGACCCCATAGCTGTCGACTTCGCCCCGCTCCATGGCCAGATAGGCCTCGTTCTGGCCAGGGAAGCCCGCGATGACCTTGATCTTGGTGCCGAGCAACTCATTGAGCAGGCGGGCATAGAAGCTGGGCGTGGAATTGGCGCCCGAGGCGCCCGCCGTCATCTCCATCTTCTGGGCGTCGGCCAGGGTCATGATGGGCGAGCTGTGCCAGACGATCAGCAACCCCGTCTCGACGGAAGGGGTGCCCAGCCAGGTCATCTTGGTGGGGTCGTAATCCGCCTCCTTGGTGCCGAAGAGCGGCTCGAAAGGCGTATTATTCTGCACGCCGGCGATGGTCAGCCCGTCGCGCGGGGCGACCTTGTTGATGAAACTGGTCGCGACAATGCCGCCTGCGCCCGGCATATTTCGCACCACGACGTTGGGATTGCCGGGCATATGCTTGCCCAGATGCCGCGAAACAGCCCTTGACAGGGCGTCATAGCCGCCGCCAGGCGAAGAGCTGACGATCATGGAAATGGTCTTGCCGCGATAGAACTCCTCGACGGATTGCGCTCTTGAGCCGGTCGCGCCCGAGAAAATCGCGGACGCAGCCAGCGCCGCCGTGCAGACCATGGGCGCCAGCGCCCCTTTCATCCCGAACAGCATTCCCTTCCCTCACTTTTTTTGCCGGGCTCGCGGCCCCGGACTGATGCTAGAGCCAGTCTGCGGAAACGCAAGCGCGCCGTTGGCTGAAACGCACAATTGAACATTCGGGCGCCCGGAGTTGATCCTGGACGCAGAACGTAGGACCATCCCCGCCGAACCCCGGGGATCCCCTGACCATGTCGCGCCTCTATCCCACTCGCCCCTTCCTCGCCGCCAGTTTCGCCGTCTTCCGGCAGGAGCGCGTGCTGCTGGGCTCGCGCGCCCTGCCCCCCAATGACACGCTCTACAGCATCCCCGGCGGGGTCGTGGAGGCGGGCGAGACCCTGGAGGAGGCCGCCCTGCGCGAGCTTTTCGAGGAAACGGGCGTGCGCGCGCAAAGCCTCGGCTTCACCGGCTGGTCGCAATTCATCGAGCGCGACGAGGAGGAGAAGGTCCGCCGCCATTTCGTCGTGGCCTCTTTCGCCGGCCTGTGGATCTCGGGCGAAGGGGAGGCCAGCGACGAACTGCCGACCCTGCGCTGGATGGATCTGACCCAGGCGCGGGACCTGAAGCTGACCCAGGGGCTGCTGCCCATCCTGCACAAGGGACTGGAGCTGGTCGGGGCGCCGCGATGAGACAGCCTTTGCGCGCCTGCGCGCTCCTGACAGCCATGGCCCTTCTGGCGGCGACGCCCGCGCTGGCCCAGACGCCTGCGCGCAGCCCCGCACGGCCGCCCCAGACGGCGCCCCAGACGGCGCCCCAGACGGCGCCCCAGCCCGCGCCGGAAGCGCCGCCGCCGCCCTATGAGCCGCAATTGCTGCGCCTGTCCGAGATACTGGGGGCGCTGGCCTGGCTGCGCGAGGTCTGCGGCGACAAGGACGGGGAGCAGTGGCGCGCCAGCATGCGCGCCTTGATGGATGCAGAGGCGCAGACCGAGCCTCGCCGCGAGCGGCTGGCGGGCGCCTACAACAGGGGCTTCCGCAGCTATGAAACGCTCTACCGCAGCTGCACGCCCAATGCGGAAACGATCATCGAGCGCTTCCTTGAGGAAGGCGGCAAGCTGGCCAATGACGTCACGAACCGCTTCGGCGGTGGTTAAAAACGGGACAGCCTCCCCGCTCCGCCGTTAACCCTTTCAAAAGACAGCATCTGTTCGTCGAGCCCCGCACGGTCTAGTCTGCGCCCCATGATGACGCCAGCGCCCCTTTCAGAGATCGATGATCCCGCAGCCGCGGAAGACCGGCGCGTGGCTCTTGGCTTCGTCACGGAAGCCTTCGCCGAAGCGATCATGGCGGGCCTGGAGAGCGACAGCTTCGCCCATGCGGCCATCTTCGCGGCCTTTCAGGAACTCGTCAGCATCTATGGCGAGGAGGCTGTGGCCCAATTCGCCGAGGGGCTCGGCGAGCGCATCCGCCAGGGCGAATTCACCATCGCCCAGCGCCACTGACCCTTTCCCTTCTCCATCCGCCCGGTCTATCCTGTCCGTAGCGAACGCGCGCTGATCAAAAGCGGGGCGACGCAACGGGGAGGTCTCCATGCGCATGATGCGGCTCTTCGCGAGCTTCTTGCTCGCACTTTGTCTGAATTCACTCCCGGCCTTCGCGCAGAACTGGCCCTCGCGCCCCATCCGCATCATCGTGCCCTATGCGGCGGGCGGCGCCACCGATGTCTTCGCCCGCCTTGTCGCAAGCAAGCTTCAGGAGCAACTGGGAACGCCCGTGGTGGTGGAGAACCGGGCCGGAGCGGGCGGCAATATCGGGGCTGACGCGGTCGCAAAATCCGCGCCCGATGGCTATACCCTGCTGCTCAACATCAACGGCCACGCCATCGCGCCAGCCATCTACAAGTCCCTGCCCTTCGATCCGGACAAGGACTTCATCCCCGTCACCCAGATGGCATCGACCGCGACCGCTTTCGTCGTGCAGCCCAACCTTCCGGTGAAGAACTTCCAAGACTTCGTCGCCCTGGCGAAATCCCGCCCCGGCGCCCTGAACTATGGCTCCACCGGCATCGGCAATTCGCTGCATCTGACCATGGAGCTGCTGATGCGCGATACGGGCATCAAGATGGAAATGGTGCCCTTCCGTGGCGACGCCCCGCTGTTTCAGGCTTTCATGTCCGGGGATGTGCACGCTGCGGTCGTTCCCACCTCCGGCGCCAAACCGCACCTTGATTCAGGCGTGGTGCGGGCGCTCGGAGTCACCAGCGCCCAGCGGGTCGCTGCCATGCCGGATATCCCGACCCTCGTGGAACAGGGTCTCCCCGAGTTCGTGGTGAGCGGCTGGATCGGCCTGTTCGCCCCCGCAGGCGTGCCACGCCCCATCATCGAGCGGCTGGCCAAGGAAGTGCGCACCGGCATCATGGCCCCGGACATGGCGCCGCGCCTCCTCAGCTTCGGTCTGGAGCCCACCGTCGATGGCCCGGAAGCTTTCGGCGAGCGCTACAAGGCGGATCGCATCAAATTCCAGAAAATCGTCAAAGAGGCGAATATCGCGCTACAGGAGTAACCGCGCGCGCTGCGCTATATTGGCGAGATGTCAAAACAGCCGCGCAGCGCGCCGCCCCCCTCTGGCGATTCAATCTCCGACCCGATCCACGATCTGGCGGCGCTGCCAGCCCGCGTGCGGGCCATGCGCGCCAAGATTCTTGAGGCGGTGGATAGCGGCGATATCGATAATCTTCGCGCGCCCATCGAATGGAACGAGACCCCGCCCATCTTCGGCCGCGCGGGCGACCGCAACTCCCCGCGCGTGCGCTCCTTCGCCGAGGCCATCGATGCCCTGAAGGCGCGCTCTTTCGACGGTGAGGGCCGCGAGACCCTGCGCCTGCTGGCGGCGATCTTCGAGCAGCCCTATGCGAAGGTGACGCGCGGGCCTGTCGTCACTTATGTGTGGCCCGCCTTCGCAGTGAAACAGGCGCCCGACCCCTCGCCAGAGTTGCGCCTCGCCATGTATCGCTGCGCCCGCTTCGCCAACCTCGCTGTGCGCAACGACATCGGCCTGCCGATCATGGAACGGGTCGGGATCGGGGCTGACGGCACCTGGCATTATTTCTATTCGGGGTGAGCGGGCGCCTCACAGCGCCTGCTGGAACCGCACCGCCTCGCCCGTGGACGGCGTCACCAGATCGCCCTCCCACATGACGCGGGCGCCGCGCACGAAGGTGCCCACGGGCCAGCCGGTGACGGTCTTGCCATCATAGGGCGTCCAGCCGCAGCGCGAGGCGATCCAGGAATCGCGGATGGTCTCGGTGCGCTTCATGTCCACCACCGTGAGGTCGGCGTCATAGCCCACGGCCACCCGGCCCTTGGCTGCGATGCCGAAGAGGCGCGCGGGGCCAGCGCTGGTGAGATCGACGAAGCGCGCCAGGGTCAGGCGGCCCGCGTTCACATGATCGAGCATCACCGGCACCAGAGTCTGCACGCCCGTCATGCCCGAGGGGCTGTCGGGATAGGTCTTGGCCTTCTCTTCCAAAGTATGGGGCGCGTGGTCGGAGCCCAGAATATCCGCAATCCCCTGCCCAAGCCCCCACCAGATGTGATCGCGATGGCGCGCCTCGCGCACGGGCGGATTCATTTGCAGCTTCGTACCAAGGGTCGCGTAGAGGCTCGCGTCGAGGGTCAGATGATGGGGCGTGATCTCCACGCTGGCCACATCCTTATGGTCCTTCAGGAAGTCGATCTCCTCGCCGGTCGACACATGCAGCACATGGCTCAGCGCGCCCTTTTCGCGGGCGATCTTCACGAGGCGTTGCGTGCAGCCCAGCGCCGTCTCCACATCGCGCCAGACGGGATGGGAATTGGGATCGCCCTTCACACGGATCGGCTTGCGCTCGTTGAGCCGATATTCGTCCTCCGCATGGAAGGCGGCGCGGCGGCGCGTTTGCGACAGGATCGCCGCCACCCCCGGATCATCCTCCACCAGCAGGGAGCCGGTAGACGAGCCCATGAAAACCTTGATGCCCGCCGCCCCCGGCAGGCGCTCAAGCTCCGGCACATGCTTCGCGTTCTCATGGGTGCCGCCCACCCAG
>CANCSY010000147.1 GCA_947380915.1 Beijerinckiaceae bacterium | reverse complement strand
CTCGCCGAGACCATGGACGAGATGATTCGCTACCCCATCCGCACCGAGTTCGACGGCGACGAGGTCGAGGCCTGCGTGCTGGCTGGTCCCACCTGCGATTCGGTGGATGTGCTCTACGAGAAGGACCCCTATTTCCTTCCCGTGAGCCTGGAAATCGGAACCAAGGTGCTGATCGAAGGCACGGGCGCCTATACGACCACCTATTCCGCCGTCGGCTTCAATGGCTTCCCGCCCTTGCAGTCCTACGTGATCTGACGGGTTTATTTCCCGCAGCGTCTCTCCCCGCCTTTTGAGCGGGGAGCTTTCATCCGCTCCTGTCCCGAACGGCCCTTTTGGGTGCGAGGGTCGTCTCGTCTCCGAAGGAGGCTTGCATGACCTTGCTTGCTGCTGCGCGCATGTCCGCGCCTGTGTTTCCGCTTGTCGTCGAAACGTCCGGCGTCACCCTGCGCGATGAACGCGCGGGCGATGATCTGGCGCGCGAGCGCCTGCTCGACGCCTCCTTCGGCCCCGCCCGATTCGAAAAGACCTGCGAGCGTCTGCGCGAGGGGCGCGTCGCCGCGCGTGGTCTCGCCCTCGGCGCCATGGAAGGCGAGGCCCTCGTGGGGACCCTGCGCTTCTGGCATGTGGAGGCTGGCGGCGCCTCAGCGCTGCTGCTCGGCCCGCTGGCTGTGGCGGGGAGCCATCGCAAGCTCGGCCTTGGCGCCGCCCTGATGCGCATGGGCCTCGACCGCGCGCAGGCGCTTGGTCATAAAGCGGTCATCCTTGTGGGCGACGAGCCCTATTACAGCCGCTTCGGCTTCGCCCGCGCACATGCGCAGACCCTCGATCTGCCGGGCTGGTATGATCCCGCTCGCTTTCTGGGGCTTGAGCTTGAGACCGGCGCTCTCGCCCATGCGGCAGGCATGGTCGTCGCCACGGGCGCCATGGAGCGCAGGCGGATTTCCCGGGCGGCGTGATCGCCGCTTGACCTCATCGGCCGCGCTTGGTTGAAACGCGGCGAATTCCCCGGGGTCCGTCCATCGGACCCCGCTCTGTTTGGAGACTAAGCATGACCAACTGGCCCGTCCACGGGACCATCACCGGCCCCATCGTGATGATCGGCTTCGGCTCGATCGGCAAGGGAACCCTGCCGCTCATCGAGCGTCACTTCAACTTCGACCGCAGCAGCGTCGTCGTCATCGATCCCGATGACCGCGACCGCGCCCTGCTGGACGAGCGCGGCGTGCGCTATGTTCAGGCGGCGGTGACGAAGGAGAATTATCGCGAATTGCTGACGCCCCTGCTCACCCAGGGCGAGGGCCAGGGCTTTTGCGTGAACCTCTCGGTCGACACTTCCTCGGTCGCCCTGATGGAACTCGCCCGCGAGTTGGGCGTGCTCTACATCGACACGGTCGTGGAGCCCTGGACCGGCTTTTATTTCGACACGACCCTCGGCCCGGACGAGCGGTCCAACTACGCCCTGCGCGAGACCATGCTCGCCGCCCGCCGTCGCACTCCCGGCGGCACGACCGCTGTCTCCACCTGCGGCGCCAATCCCGGCATGGTCTCCTGGTTCGTGAAGCAGGCGCTGGTCAATATCGCCCGCGACCTCGGCCTCACCGAGCCCGAGCCCACCACCCGCGAGGGCTGGGCCAGCCTGTCCCATCGTCTGGGCGTCAAGGGCGTGCATATCGCCGAGCGCGACACCCAGGTCGCCAAGACCGCCAAGCCCCGCGACGTTTTCGTCAACACCTGGTCGGTCGAGGGCTTCCTGTCGGAAGGCATGCAGCCTGCGGAACTGGGCTGGGGCACCCATGAAAAGTGGATGCCCGCCAACGCCGGAACCCACAAGGCGGGCTGCGGCGCGGCGATCTATCTGAACCAGCCCGGCGCCAATACGCGCGTGCGCTCCTGGTGCCCGACGCCGGGCCCGCAATATGGTTTCCTCGTCACCCACAATGAGTCCATCTCGATTGCGGATTACTACACCGTGCGCGACGGCGAGAAGGTGGTTTATCGCCCGACCTGCCACTACGCCTATCACCCCGCCGATGATGCGGTGCTGTCCCTGCACGAGCTGTTCGGCCGCGCGGGCGTGATGCAGGAAGCGCATCACATCCTGACCGAGAAGGAGATCGCAGGCGGTATCGACGAGCTTGGCGTGCTGCTCTATGGCCACGGCAAGAACGCCTACTGGTATGGCTCGCAGCTGTCGGTGGAAGAGACCCGGCAGATCGCCCCCTACCAGAACGCCACGGGCCTTCAGGTGTCCTCAGCCGTGCTCGCGGGCATGGTCTGGGCGCTGGAGAATCCGAACGCCGGCATCGTCGAGGCCGACGAGATGGACTACAAGCGCTGCCTCGAAGTGCAGACGCCCTATCTGGGTCCGGTGCAGGGCTTCTATACGGACTGGACGCCGCTCGCCAATCGCCCGGGGTTCTTCCCCGAGGATATCGACGAGAGCGATCCCTGGCAGTTTCGCAATATTCTGGTGCGGTGAATTTCCGGCCCCGCCCTTCGAAAAGAGGGCGGGGCTTTTTCTTTACTGAATCAGCTTGCCGATCTTGTCGACTATGGGCTTGGGCGTCGCGTAGATGTCGCGGATCAGCTGCTCCAGATGGGGGCCGTCCTTGGGCTCCACATCCAGCTTCTGGCGCTTGGCGTCGGCAAGGAAGTCGGGATCCTTCATGGTCTTGTCGAAGGCGTCGCGCAGCATCTTCAGCTTGTCGGCGGGCAGGTTCGGCGGGGCGACGAAGGGGCGTCCAATGCCCTGGCCCGCATAGAGAAAGCGGATCTCGACTTTCTGTTCCTCGCTCTTGGCCAGATCAAGCACGAAGGGCGCATCCACATGGGGGTTGGGCTCGGAGCCGCCCTGGAAGAGAACGCGGACCTTCTTGGTCGCCAGCCAGTCAGGCCGCTTGCCGATGACGCTGTCCAGCGATTCGCAGATGCCGTCGACCTCTCCGCGCTCCATGGCGAGGAACACATCCGATGAGGAGGGGAAGCCCGACACGATCTTGAACTTCATGCCCAGAAGCGCGTTCAGCGCCAACGGATAGGTGCGGGTGCCCGTGCCAGGCCCGGTGTCGCCGATGATCAGTTCCTTCGTATAGAGATCATCGACGCTCTTCACCGCCGCATTGGCGTTGGCGATGCAGACATTGGTTTCGGTGGTGGGCGTGCCGATCCAGGACATTTTCGTCGAATCGAAGCGCGCGCCATCCGCCCCGGTCAGAGGACCCATGGTGGCGTCGCGGGCGATGATGCCGAGCACCGTGCCGTCCTTCGGGGCGATATTGTAGATCCAGCTCGCGGCCACATAGCTGCCCGCGCCGGGCATGTTCTGAAGCACAAGATTGGGGCTGCCGGGCAAGAACTTGCCGATATGGCGCGCCACCGTGCGGCCCCACAGATCATAGCCGCCGCCCGGACCAAAGCCGATGATCATGGTGGGGGTCTTGCCGACGCCCTGCGCCAGTGCGCCGCCCGTCAAGGCGCCAATGGTGAGAGCTGCGGCCAACGGCAGCATGCGAAACCTGTTCATGTGAAATCTCCCTGATCTTGCGCGAAAGTCATCAAAATGGGCCGTCTGTCAACCGGCGCAGCTCCCTGGCTGACGCCTTGAGCACCCCTGGTCGATCAATTGAGCCGTGAGGCCAATGTGAAGCCGCGCCGTCAGGGGCGCGTGGTCACTTTCCGAAAGTAATAAACGATTATTGTCAAGTTTAAGTACTTTGGCATCCAGTTCAAAAATAGTCGAATTTGAAATAATTCATTAAACGCGGCCAGTTTTTTAAATCATGGCAAATGAATTCTTAACTTTTTGAAGCCAATCCTGAGCCCGGACAGAATCGCCAGAGATTTCAGGGAACCGGCCCATGATCAGACTTGATCTCCCCAGCCTGCAAGTACGCCCATCGCCGCCCTTTCGCGGCAAGGATGCGGCCTTGGGGCAGGGATTGCGCGCAGGCGCGGTCATGGTTCTGTTCCTGATCCTGCTCGTGACGCTCTGGCGCTCGCCTGCAAGGGCGCAGACTGCTCCCGAACAGTCCTTCCAGACCTTCATCTCGGACCTCTGGCCGCAGGCTCAGCAACGCGGCGTGTCCCGTGACCTTTTCGTGGCCGCTTTCGAGGGCATGACGGCGGATGAGGCCGTCATCGCCAAGAGCCGCCGCCAGCCCGAATTCACCAAGCCCCTTCAGGACTATCTGGCCAGCGCCGTCTCGCCCGCCCGCATCCAGACCGGCGCCGCAAGGGCCGCCGAGCTTGGCGATCTGCTCGCCAGCATCGAGGCGCGCCATGGGGTGGATCGCCATATCCTTCTCGCGGTCTGGGGCATGGAGACCAACTTCGGCGGCTTCACGGGCAATACGCCGGTGCTGCGGGCGCTGGCGACCCTGGCTTATGCTGGTTATCGCGGGGATTATTTCCAGCGCGAGCTGATCGGAGCGCTTCAGATCTTGCAGGAAGGCCATGTGGCCGCGCAGGATTTCAAGGGATCCTGGGCGGGCGCCATGGGCCAGACCCAGTTCATGCCTTCGAGCTTCCGCGCCTATGCGGTGGATTTTGATGGAGATGGCCGCAAGGACATCTGGTCCAATGTGGCGGACGCCCTTGGCTCCAGCGCCAATTATCTGGCGAAACACGGATGGGACAAGGATCAGAGCTGGGGTTTCGAGATCCTGGCGCCGCCGGGCTCCGGAACAGCTTTTGGCAATGACTATGCGCCCTTCGGGGCTTTTTCGCGTTTTGGGGTGACGCGCGCTGATGGCCAGCCCATGCCGCAGGCGGGCGAGGCCATGCTGCTCGCCCCCGCAGGCGAGCGCGGCCCGGTCTTTCTGGTGACGAAAAATTTCAAGGCGATCCGCAGCTACAACAATGCGCTGGCCTATGCTCTTGGCGTTTCCCTTCTGGCCGACCGGATTGCGGGCGCGGGACCTCTGCGCAGGCCCTGGCCCGTGGTCGAGGCGTCGCGCTGAAGCAAAGCGAGCCATTTCGCAGAGATCCCGGGTCGTTTCGATTCAGAATGAACTGAAACCGCGCAGGACAGGGCCTGACATTCCGGGCTTTTGCGCTATAATTTCCTCCATGCTGAGCTTTGTATCCGGACCTGAGCCATTCGGCGCGCCTGTGGGGGCTTCGGCGCCGGTGCGCGCCGTCCCAAGGCTCGCACTCGCACTGGCTCTGGTTCTGACGGCCTGCGTCCCCGCTCTGGCTCTTGATGAGGAAAGCGCGGCTTCGTTCTTTCGCGCGGATCGCGAACGCATGCAGCAGAGCCCGCGCGCCAATCCGATCAAGCAGCGACCCACCCATCTCATTCGCCGCGCCGCCCCCCTGCGTGGCGTCACGGTCGAGGAGCCTGCTGCGCTGCGCCCTGCGCCAGACGAGCCTGCGGCCCGGACCGCCAATGCCCCTGCTGCCCCCGCAGCTCCCGTGGTTGAGGACAAGCCCGCGCTTGCCCAGCGCCCGGCCGATTCCCTCTTCACCATCGCCGTCCTTGGCGACAGTCTTGGCGTCCTGCTGGGGCAGGGCCTCACGGAGGCCTATGGGGATCGATCCGACATCGCCGTGCTGCGCAGGGCGCGCGAGAACACCGGCCTGGTCCGGGACGATTATTTCGACTGGGTGAAGGGCGCGCGCGATCTCCTCGCCGCCAATGACAGGATCAACGCCGCCGTCATCCTTCTGGGGAGCAATGATCGCCAGCAGTTGCGCGACGAGACCGGCGTCTTCGATCTGCGCGCCCCGCGCTGGAAACAGATCTACGGCGACCGGGTGGAGGCCATAACCCAGGCCTTCAAGGCGCGCGGCGTTCCCCTCATCTGGGTCGGCCTGCCGGTGATGAAAAGCGAACGCTTCTCCGGCGACATGGAGCGGCTGAACGAGGTCATCCGCGAGCGCGCTGGCAAGGCGGGCGGCGTTTTCGTCGATGTCTGGGACGCTTTTCTGGATGATCGCGGCCAGTTCGCCACCTATGGGCCCGATGTGAACGGCCAGTTCCAGAAGCTGCGCGCCGCCGATGGGGTGCATTTCACCAGATCGGGCGCCCGCAAGGCCGCCCATTTCGTCGAAACCGAGATCAATCGTCTGGTGGACCTCGCCCATCCCAGGGTTGACCCTGCGGTCGTGTCCGTCGATCCGCGCGTGACCGTGGAGCCGCCTCCGTTGGCGATTGCGCCCGTCAGTCCGGTGGTGCAGCCGGTCAAGGCGATGGTTGATCCTCTCGCCGCCCTGCCAGCTCTGGCGCCAGCGCCCGAAGTCGTGATCCCCGTGCGGCCAGCGGCGGGCGCCGTGGTTCCGCTGACGGGGCCCGTGAGCGCCAGGGGCGGCGAGCTCGCCACAACCCGCGCGCGGCGCGCAGGAGAGCCCAGCGAGGCCGAAGCCCTGCTGGACCGCGCCCTGGCCCAGGGCCGCCCGCAGGACCCGCGCCCGGGCCGTGCAGATGATTTCAGCTGGCCGAGGCGGTAACCCTCAAGGCTTAACCGCAAGCTCCCAAAACCAGCGCAACCTTTCTTCTTCCGGCGACGTTTTTCAGACGCAACTGCTCAGTCGCGTCTCGCATCGCGCGTCTCTCGTCGAAAGAGTGAAACCGCCATGGCCTTCCAGCCCTTCTCCAACCGCGCCCTGTGCGGCGCCTGCGCCCTTCTCGGGTACGTGAGCGTCAGCGCCCCCGCCGCTGCGCAATATTACGCCGCCTTCCCCGGCGCCACCTATGCCGAGCGCCAGCTTCCCCGTCGCAATCAGCCGCCGGATATTTTCCGCGACCCGCTTTACCGTGACGATGCCGCTTACGGGCGGGTGCAGACGGCGGGCTTCTGGCCGCAGGCCGATCAGTCGTCCTATGGCGCTCAGCGCGATTACGAGCCGCGCGCGGCCCGCTCCGGCGGTACGCGCCAGGTGGTGTCCGATCCCACCGGGCAAGCCGCAGGCTCCATCACCGTCGATACGCGCTCGCGCAGGCTCTATCTGTCGCTGGGCGGTGGTCAGGCCATGGCCTATGGCATTGGCGTGGGCCGCCGGGGCTTCGAATGGCGCGGCGTCGCCCATGTGGGCCGCAAGGCCTCCTGGCCCGGCTGGACGCCGCCCCCCGAAATGCTCAAGCGCCGTCCCGATCTGCCGCGCCACATGAATGGCGGCATCGACAATCCGCTCGGCGCGCGGGCGCTCTATCTCTATCGGGGCGGCAAGGACACCATGTTCCGCATCCACGGCACCAACGAGCCCGACACCATCGGGCAGGCGGTGTCCTCGGGCTGCATCCGCATGATGAATGCGGATGTGATCGACCTCTACCAGCGGGTCGGGACCGGGACGCGGGTGGTGGTCAATTAAGGCTCAGGCGACGCCCACCCGATAGAGGTCGTGCAGATGCACGATCCCCACGGGCTTCAGATGGCCGTCCACCACCAGAACCACGGAGCGCTTGGTCTCGTTGAGCAGGGCGAGCGCTTCGGCGGCCATGGTGTCGGGGCCAATGGTCATGGGGCGGGGGGTCATCACCTGCTCCACGGGCTCGGCCAGCAGGTCATGGCTCACCTTCATGCGGCGGCGCAGGTCGCCGTCGGTGATGAT